>NZ_JBEZND010000021.1:0-141884 GCF_040706415.1 Streptomyces sp. NPDC048106
GTGCTGCCCGCGCGCCCCCCCCCCGGGGGGGGGGCCCCCCCCCCCGGGGGCGCCGCCCCCCCCCCACCGGGATCCTGAGGGCGGTCTCCCGCCCGTCCTCACACGGCCACGGGGCCGGTGCCGCCGAGCAGCGCGGCCGCGGTGTGGAGGAGAGAGGGCCCACCCGCGCCCTCGGGCGCGCCCTCGGGGCGGTCGTGGCAGGTGAAGCCGAGGCGTGTCATGGCCCGCACGACCTCGCCGGCGGTGAAGTCACGGGGGTCCTGGCGCGTGATGACCTGGCCCACCTGCTTGACGGGGTAGCGGCGGCGGCCGATGGTCACGGACGCCCCCGTGACGAGCTCGGGCCTGATGCCCTTCATCGAGGCCAGAACCCCGGTCCTGGTCAGGTCGAACGGGTACCGGGCGATGACACAGCGCATGATGCCTCACAGGGGAGAAGACGCGGGGAGAAATCGCGGGAGAAGGAGAACGGGCCGCCCGGGACGAGACGGATCAGGACGCGAGGGCGGGTATGCCCGGAATCCGGCCGTACTCACCGGCGCCGCCCGAGCGGCCGCCGGGTGAGGGCAGTGGCGCGTCGAGGATGTCCCGCAGACGGATCCGGTCCGTGTACGCGGAACTGTCGCGGAGAACCGCGAGCCGGAGCCGGGTGACCAAGCCTGTGCTCTCGTCGTCCCCGTCGCACACGGTCAGGTACTCGACCCGGGCACTCGCCATGACGGCCAGAGCCACCTCGACGGTCATGTCGTCACATACCCGAGGTCCGTGCCCTTCGCTGTAGTTGATCACGGACACGGGGGCGGGGTCCGGCCTGCGGTACTGCGTCCGCGCTGGCGTCAAAGGTGTCTCCTTCGGTGAGGGCTGGTCGGCTTGGCGGCCTTCGGCCCCGGGAGACCACGGCGGCCTCCGGGAGACCACGGCGGCCTCCGGGAGGCCGACGGGGCTCCGGGAGGTCGACGGGGCTCCGGGGACTGCGCCGGCCTAAGCGGCCGAGTCGTTGCCGGGCCGCCGCTGTGCCCTGCGACGCACCCCCGCGCCGGCGGGTCGGCCCTGGCCGGTGCGGCCCCGGCGGTTCCCGGACGGCGAAGACGCGCGGCGGGTGCGTTCCACGACAGGCGGGGTGATGACCACAGGGACCCCGGAGGGCGCCTGGGCACCCGTGATGCGGCTCAGCTCCGCCTCGCCCGAGCGGACCGGGGTGATGCGCGGGGTGATGCCGGCCGAAGCCATCAGCCGGGTCATGCCGCGGCGCTGGCCGGGGGTCACCAGGGTGACGACGCTGCCGGACTCCCCGGCGCGGGCCGTACGGCCGCCACGGTGCAGGTAGTCCTTGTGGTCGGTGGGCGGATCCACGTTGACGACCAGGTCGAGGCTGTCGACGTGGATGCCGCGGGCCGCGACGTTGGTGGCCACCAGGACGGTGACGTGACCGTCCTTGAACTGCGCCAGGGTCCGGGTGCGCTGCGGCTGGGACCGGCCACCGTGCAGGGCCGCGGCGCGCACACCGCTGTCCAGCAGGTGCTTGGTCAGCCGGTCCACGGCGTGCTTGGTGTCCAGGAACATGATGACCCGGCCGTCCCGGGCCGCGATCTCGGTGGTCGTGCGGTGCTTGTCCGCGTCGTGCACGTGGAGTACGTGGTGCTCCATCGTGGTGACGGCACCGGCCGACGGGTCGACGGAGTGGACCACCGGGTCGGTCAGGTAGCCGCGGACCAGCCGGTCGACGTTGCGGTCCAGGGTGGCCGAGAACAGCATCCGCTGGCCCTCGGGGCGCACCTGGTCGAGCAGGGCGGTGACCTGGGGCATGAAGCCCATGTCGGTCATCTGGTCGGCCTCGTCGAGCACCGTGATGCCGACGTCGGCGAGCCGGCAGTCGCCCCGGTCGATGAGGTCCTTGAGCCGACCGGGCGTCGCGACGACCACCTCCGCGCCGGCACGCAGCGCACCGGCCTGCCTGCCGATGGACATTCCGCCGACGACGGTGGCGAGCCGCAGCCGCACGGAGCGGGCGTAGGGAGCGAGCGCGTCGGTGACCTGCTGGGCCAGCTCACGCGTCGGGACGAGAATCAGGGCCAGCGGCCGACCCGGCTCGGCACGTCGGCCCGCCGTACGGGCCAGTACCGCGAGGCCGAAGGCGAGGGTCTTGCCCGAGCCGGTGCGGCCGCGGCCGAGTACGTCGCGGCCGGCCAGGGAGTTCGGCAGGGTCGCCGCCTGGATCGGGAACGGTACGGTCACGCCTTCACGGCCGAGCGTGGCCAGCAACGGTGCCGGCATGGCGAGACCTGCGAACGACTCGACAGCGGGCAACGCGGGCCTGACCGTCTTCGGCAGCGCGAAATCGCCCCCCGCGGGCTGTCGGTTTCCGTGACCACTGGAGCGGTGCGCAACGCCGGAGCGGCCTGCGGCGGCGCTTCCTCCGAAGCGGTCGTATGTGCGATTGGTGCGTGTGCGAGTGGTGCGTGTGCGGTTCATGCGGAACCTTCCTCGATGTGGGCACGTATCAAGGAATTTCCGCAGCAGAATGAGCGGCGCAGAATCGCGAGAACGAGCCGAAAAGACAGGGCCGAATCGCCCTGGGAATAAAGCGAGCTGGGGCCCGCACCCCAAGGTGCGGGCCCCAGCTGCGAAGTATGCGTCAGAGCCGGTGTGTCAGGCGGTGACGATGTTCTCGGCCGTCGGGCCCTTCTGGCCCTGCGCGATGTCGAACGAGACCTTCTGGCCCTCCAGCAGCTCGCGGAAACCCTGAGCGGCGATGTTCGAGTAGTGGGCGAAGACGTCGGGGCCGCCGCCGTCCTGCTCGATGAAGCCGAAGCCCTTTTCCGCGTTGAACCACTTCACAGTGCCAGTAGCCATGTTGTTTCTCCTTCGGAGGCGGTGTACAGGAATACACACTGTGCGCATTCCGTGTCGCCGTGATGATCAGCCGTCGGAAAAACCTTCTGGCAACCACACCTGCAACTGAGTTCGACAGTAGCACGGTGCGGTCGGCCTTGCCTGGTTGATAATTCCGCTCCGCCGGGCGGTCGAAAAATACTCGCCGTACCTCGCACCTATTTCTCATTTCGTGGGCACAGATATTACTCTCCGTGGACGCGGCTTTCCTGTCGTGCGCTTCCGTCCACAGCCCTGTGACCTCCCTCGACGGCAGATGTGCCGCTGCCACCGTCGTCAGCGGATGGCACGACGGCGAACACGCCTGAGACTCCTGTACTGCAACAAAGGTCACATCCCCTTGGGCGACGTCCAGACGACGGTGATTCGTCGGTCAGGTGGATCCCGGAGACTCGCCCTCCTCCGGCGGCGTGCAACCGGCAGGCACGGGAGCGGCAGGGGCAACGGAGTCCTGTGCGAGCCGCGTCCTCGCGGTCCCCGTCTCGGTCGGCGCCCGCCTGCCGGCTGCCGCGATTCCGCTCGGCCGGGTCCTGCCGGCGCCCCCTCGACCGTCAAATGTTTCGGTGACTCGGCTACGGGCTAGGGTGCCGGTCATGCCTAGCGAGCACCAGAGCGTTTCCGGTGATGAGCTCTCTTCGATACCCGAGACGCCGACCACCCCGGACGCCCCCTCCCCTCCCGCTGACGTTCCGTCCGCCGACCGGGCGGCACGACGTGCCGTCGTCCTCTTCCCCCTTCTGGTGGTCGCGGCCGGTGTGATCGGGCTGCTCTGGCCGGCGCACTTCACGGGCTGGGCGCCCGCCGTGCCGTGGATGCTGGGCGTGGTGATGTTCCTCATGGGCCTGACCCTGACGCCGCCGGACTTCACCGCGATCGCCAGACGCCCCTGGCCTGTGGGGCTGGGCCTGGTCGCCCACTACGTCATCATGCCCGGCCTGGGCTGGCTGGTCGCGACGCTGCTGGATCTGCCCCCTCAGCTGGCGGCCGGTGTCATCCTCGTCGGTTGCGCCCCGAGCGGTACGGCGTCGAACGTGATCACCTACCTGGCCCGGGGAGACGTCGCGCTGTCCGTCTCGGTAGCGACCGTCTCCACGGTGGTCGCACCGCTGGTGACGCCGCCCCTCACGCTACTGCTCGCCGGGAAGTTCCTCTCGGTCGACGCTGGTTCCATGGTGGTGGACATCCTCAAGACGGTGCTGGTCCCGGTCCTCGCCGGCTTGGCCGTACGGCTGGCCGTCGGCCGTTACGTGGACCGGGTCCTGCGGCTGCTTCCCTGGCTCTCCGCGGCCGCCGTTGCCGTCATCGTGCTCGTCGTCATCTCGGGCAGCGCCGCTCGCATCAAGGACGCGGCCGCCCTGGTGTTCCTCGCAGTGGTGCTGCACAACGGCCTCGGCCTGCTGCTCGGTTACGCCGCCGGGAAGCTGGCGCGCCTCAGCCGGCCGGGGAGCCGGGCCATGGCGTTCGAGGTCGGCATGCAGAACTCCGGCCTCGCGGCCTCGCTCGCCACCGCCCACTTCAGTCCGGCGGCGGCTCTGCCCGCAGCCATCTTCTCCGTGTGGCACAACGTCTCGGGCGCGGCGGTCGCGGCCTGGATGTCCCGCGCGGCACGCCGCAGTTGAGCGGACGGGGCCGGGCCGCCGGTCTTCAGTACCTCATCCTCGGTACGGCGCCGAGGAGCTGCTTCGTGTACGGGTGCCGTGGTGCCTCCCACACCGACTCCACCGTGCCGCTCTCGACCAGCCTGCCGTCCCGCAGCACCAGCACCGTGTCGCACAGATAGCGGATGACACCGAGGTCGTGCGAGATGACACACAGTGCCATTTCTCGCTCGGTCGTGGCCGTGCGCAGCAAGTCGAGGACTTCGGCGCGTACCGAGACGTCCAGCGCGCTGACGGGTTCGTCGGCGAGCAGGACGGCGGGCTCCGGAGCCAGTGCCCGCGCGATGGCGATGCGCTGGCGCTGGCCGCCGGAGAGCTGATGCGGATAGCGCTCGCCGGCCTCTTCGGGAAGTCCGACGGCCATCAGCAGTTCGGACACCCGCTCCCGCGCGGCCGCGGAGCGGCGGGCGGGCAGGGGCTCGGCGATGATTTCCCGCACTCGAAGCCGGGGATCGAGCGAGCCCATGGGGTCCTGGAAGACCACCTGCAGTCTGGAACCGGCCCCGCCGCTGGGCCCGTCGGCGCGCCCGAAGTAGCGCACGCCGCCGTTGCTCGGGCGGTCCAGACCGGCCAGCAGCCGCAGCAGAGTCGACTTTCCGGCCCCCGACTCACCGACCACCCCGACCCGCTGCCCCGCGCGCAGGTCGAGATCGATCGGTTCGAGGGCGCTGAAGGTCGGGCGCTTGCCGAAGAGGCCCGTACGGCGCCCCTGGTAGCGCCGGGTGAGGCCTTGCGTGGAGAGCAGCAGTTCGCTGTCCGCGGCCTTCCCGCAGTGGGCCGGCTCCGTACGGTCCCGGTCCGGGGACTCGGCGGCGGACGGCCAGGAGGGCAGTGCGTCGTGGTGCCAGCAGGCGACCGTGTCGTCCGGTTTCTCGCCGGTCGGCTCAGGCGGAGCGGCACACTGCTCATCAGCGTACGCGCAGCGGTTGCTGAAACCGCAGCCGGCCGGCAGGTCCTTCGGTGCGGGGACGACGCCCGGGATGGCGCGGGCGCGGGAACCGGGCGTCAGATCACAGGCGGCGAGCAGGGCCCGGGTGTAGGGGTGCTTCGGTGCCGACAGCACCCGGTCGGCAGGCCCGCTCTCCACGATCCGGCCGCCGTACATGACCAGGACGCGGTGGCACACGGACGACACGAGTGCGAGGTCGTGGCTGATGAACAGCACCGCGGTGCCCCGCTCCTCGCAATCGCCGACGATCAGGTCGGTGATCTCCTTCTGCACGGTCACATCGAGGGCGGTGGTCGGCTCGTCGCAGATCAGCAGGTCGGGGTCGTTGGAGAGGGCTATACCGAGGACGCCGCGCTGGCGCTGGCCGCCGGAGAGCTGGTGGGGGAAGGAGCGGGCCACCTGCCGGGGGGCGGGCAGCCGCAGCCGGTCGAGGAGTTCCACGGCCGCTTCGTCGGCGACCCGGCGGGTGGGCCGGGTGCCGTGCAGGCGCATCCCCTCGGTGATCTGTGAGCCGACCTTCTGCACGGGGTTGAGGGCGGTCATCGGCTCCTGGAAGACCATGCCGATGCGCTTGCCGCGGATCGCGGACAGCCGACGGTCGGAGGCGCCCAGCAGGTCGAACTCCACGCCCGCGAGGCGCACGCTCCCGCCCGGCCGCAACCCGTCGTCGAGCAACCCCACGCAGGCCAGTGCGGTGAGGGACTTGCCCGAACCGGATTCGCCGATGACACCGACCCGTTCGCCGCGCGCCACAGTGAAGCCGATACCGCGCACCAACTGCGCCGAACCCGAGTCGACCGTCAGGTTCGTCACTTCGAGCAGGGGCTCGCCGGGGCTCATCGCACTCCTTCGAGAGCAGGGTCCACGCGGTCACGCAGACCGTCGCCGAGGAGGTTGAGCCCCAGCACGGTGGCCGCGACAGCGAGCCCAGGCCACAGGGAGAGCTGGGGCGTGGAGAAGAGCAGAGCCTGTGACTCCTGGAGCATCCGTCCCCAGGAGGGGGTCGGAGGCGTCGTGCCGAGCCCGAGGTAGGACAGGGCCGCCTCGGCCAGGATCGCGGTGGAGAACGACACGGACGCCTGCACGATGACGATGTCCGCGATGTTCGGCAGCACGTGCCGCAGGGCGATCGCCACGCGGCCGCGCTTGGCCAGCCGTGCCGCGTCGATGTACTCCGCGGTCATGACGCGCAGCGTCGCGGCCCTGCTGACCCGGGCGAAACCCGGGGCCGAGGCGATCCCGATCGCCACCATCGCGGTCAGCGTGCCGGAGCCGTAGACGGCCGCCAGCATGATGGCCAGCAGCAGGGCGGGGAAGGCCAGGAGGAAGTCGCTCACGCGCATGATGACGGTGCTGAGCCAGCCGCCTGTCATCCCGGCGACCACGCCCATGGGTACCCCGGCCAGCAGCGCGATGCCCACGGCGACGACACCGGCGAAGACGGTGATGCGGGCACCCACCATCAGGCGGCTGGCCACGTCACGGCCGAACTGGTCCGTCCCCAACAGGTGTTCACCGCCCGCGCCGGCGAGTTGCCGGGCGGCGTCCACGTGGTTGGGATCGTACGGAGTCCACACCATGGAGACGGCGGCCACGGCGAGCACGAGAGCGACGATCAGGCAGCCGGTCACCAGAGTTGCCCGGGATCTCATCAGCGGCTCCGCAGACGGGGGTCGAGCACGCGATAGAGCAGGTCGGTCACCAGATTCACCACAAGCACCGCGACAACGAGAACGACCACCACGCCCTGCACGAGCAGCAGGTCGCGGTCTTGCACACCGCGCAACAGCAGATCGCCGAGGCCGGGGATGACGAAGACATGCTCGACGACGATCGCCCCGACCAAGAGATTCGACAGTTGCAGGCCCAGGACGGTGACCACGGGGATGGCGGCGTTGGGCAGTCCGTGCCGGCACAGCGCGGCCCACCGGCGCACCCCCTTGGCGCGTGCGGTGCGCATGAAGTCCTGACGCTGCACGGACAGCAGGGCGGAGCGTACGTAGCGGGTGAGCACCGCGCCCTGGACCAAGCCGAGCGACAACCAGGGCAGCACCAGATGCCGGGCCCAGTCCTGGGGATCCTCGGCGAGCGGTGTGTACCCTCCGGCCGGCAGGGCGCCGGCGCGTACCGCGAAGGCGTAGACGAGCAGGATGCCCGCGAGGAAGGCGGGGACGGCGATACCGACCTGGCTGAGGCCTGACAGCAGGGACCCGCGTCCGGTGCGGTGCCAGGCGGCCGCGAGCGCACCCGCGGGCAGCGCGAGCAGCAGGGCCACCAGCATGCCGCCCGCTACGAGCCAGGCCGTCACCGCGAAGCGATCCGCGATCCGCGGGCCGATCGCCTCGTGCGTCACGTACGAGGTGCCGAAGTCACCGTGCAGGAGGCCCTGGGCCCAGTCGGCGTACTGCACCAGCAACGGCCGGTCCGTGCCGAACTCCCGGCTCAGCCTGGCCACGGCCGCGGGAGTGGCGTTGGTGCCCAGCGCGACCTCCGCCGCGTTGCCTGGCAGTACGGCGAGGAAGGCGAAGACCACGAAGCTGGCCACCACCACGCTGACGAGCAGGGTCGCGGTCCTGCGCACGACGTGGCTCATACGGCACCGCAACCGTCGGCGCTGCGGACGCGGTGGCTCACTTCCCGGACCACCGCACGCCCGCGAACTCCAGTCCCTCGCCGACCTGGTTGACCGGCAGGCCCCGCAGGCTCTTGTCCGCCACCATCAGGTTCGGCATGAGGTAGAGCCAGTCGGCGGCCGCGTCCTGGGACAGCAGCTTCAGCGCCTGACGGTAGTCCGCGGAAGCCTCCTGCGGCGAGCCGGCGTCGGCCTCCTGGAGCAGCCGGGCGTAGGCGGGGTTGTCGTAGCGGAAGTAGTAGTGCGGGTCGGCGAAGATCCACTGGTCGCGGGGTTCGGCATGGGCGATGATCGACATGTCGTAGTCGGCCTTGTCGAAGACCTCCGACAGCCAGCGGGCCGGGAACTCCAGGGGTTCGATCCGCACCTTGAGACCTACCTGAGCCAGCTGGTCCTGGACGACCTGGGCCGCGCTGACGGCGTAGGGCAGGTTGGGAATCCGCATCCGGATGCTGGTGCCCTCCGCCCCGGCCTCCTTCAGCAGCCGCTTGGCCTTCGCCGGGTCGTACGGGTAGCGGTTGGACGCGCCCGCGTACCAGGGGTCGCTCGGGGACTCCTGGGAGCCGATCAGCGTGCCGCGGCCGGCGCGGGTGGTCTTCAGCAGCGCCTCGTGGTCGATGGCGTACCGCACGGCCTGGCGGACCCGCTTGTCCTGGAAGGGCTTGCGGGAGTTGTTCATCGACAGTACGACTTCCGCGGTCGAGGATCCGTCGATGACCTGGAATCGGCTCTTGTCCTTGAACAGCGACAGCGTCTCGGGGGCCTGCACGGCGCCCAGGACGTTGATGTCCCCGGCGAGCATCGCGTTGTTCAGGGCCCCGGAGTCCTTGAAGTACTTCAGGGTCACCGTGTCCAGCGCGGGCCTGGCGCCCCAGTAACCGGCGTTGCGCTTGAGGACCAGGCTGTCGCCGCGCTGCCAGCTCTTTACCTCGAAGGGCCCGGTACCCACCGGGTGTTCCTTCAGGTCCGACACCCCGTCTCGGCTGTACATCGCGCCGATGCGCGTGGTCATCGAGTACAGCCAGTTGTTGCTGGGGCGCTTCAGCGTGACCTTGACGGTGTCGGCGTCCACCTTCGTCGCGCTGCGCACGTCGTCCATCTGCTGGGCGATCTTCAGCTTCCAGACCGTCCGGACGCGATTGATGGAGAAGACGGCGTCGTCCGCCGTGAAGGCCTTCCCGTTGGTGAACTTCACGTTGTTGCGCAGGTGGAAGGTGTAGGTGCGACCGTCGGCGCTGCGGTCGTAGCTCTTCGCCAGCCCAGGCTGTATCCGGCCCTGCTGATCGATCCGGACCAGGCCCTCGTACACGTTGCCCAGCAGCGCCTGCGGGATCGCCGCGCCATCCGTGGTGGAGAAGTCCAGCGTCGCGGGCTCGGCCACCAGCCCGACGGTGAGAG
Organism: Streptomyces sp. NPDC048106; assembly: GCF_040706415.1. Classification (NCBI taxonomy): domain Bacteria; kingdom Bacillati; phylum Actinomycetota; class Actinomycetes; order Kitasatosporales; family Streptomycetaceae; genus Streptomyces; species Streptomyces sp. NPDC048106. The sequence continues at coordinate 9,530 of NZ_JBEZND010000021.1, forward strand.
CGTCGGTGGAGTGCCGGTCGGCACCCGATCCGCAGCCCGCCAGCGTGACCGTGACCAGGGCGGCGCTGAGGGTGAGGGCAGGAATCCGTCGGGGGGGCATGATCACTGTCTCTCCGTGATGGGCCGGTGCCGACCCGCGGCAGGGCCAGGGCGAGTTCACGCATCGCGTCTTCGTGGTGAAACCAAGATTGTGAGACAACGTCGCTACAGCTCGGGAATTGCTGGTCGGGGGGCCGGTCTGTACACGCCTGAGGTAGGACATCGGCACCCTACCCGCTGCCCTGATGGAGCATCAACACCCTTCTGTAGCTTTGACGTTCGGGCCGGTTACCACCATCATCGACCTGCGTTCAAACCGTACGGTCGCGCGGGAAGTTGCGCAGTCGGCGTGAACCGCCGCATTACGAGATCGGAGAGATCTTTTGCCCCCGCATTCCAACCACTTCATACGCACCGAACCGGTCACCGGACCTGGAGTCTGGCAGGCGAGCGACTTTACCGATTCGAGCTCCTGGACGGAGGTCCTCGGTGAGCGGGAAATCGCTGAACTGGAGAGCGCCTTGGGTACCGCGAAGGAGTGCGGAGAGCCGCTCGCGAAACTCTCCGCGGACGACTTTCCACTGCCCACTTTCAGCAGGCGGCTCGAATCGATCGTGGACGAACTGGAGTTCGGCCGCGGATTCAGTGTGGTGCGCGGTCTTCCGGTCGACAAGTGGTCGGTGGAGGATGCCAAGGTGATCTACTGGGGCATCGGGCTTCACCTCGGCGTACCGGTGTCACAGAATGCGGCCGGCGATCTGATGGCCCATGTCAAGGACCACTCGGAGGGCGACCTCGACGACCCGAACACCGTGACCCGCGCCTACCGGACCCGTTCCGCGCTGCCTTTCCACACCGACAGCGCCGACATCGTGGGCCTGCTGTGCCTGCGCAACGCGGGACACGGCGGGGTCAGCACGCTGGCCAGCTCCATGACGATCTACAACTACCTGCTCGCCCACCATCGTGAGCTACTCGGCATCTACTACCGCGGCTTCGTCTACGACCGACGGGCCGAAGAGGCGACCGACGAGGTGCCGTACTACCGCAACGCCGTGTACGGCTACTTCAACGAGCAGCTCAGCTGCCGCTTCTACATGGCGCAGTACATCGAGTCGGCCACCGCGCGGTCCGGGATTCCGCTCAGTGACATCGAGCGGTACGCCCTCCGGCTCTTCCAGGAGATCGGTGCCATGGACGAGCACCAGATCTCGATGAAGCTCCAGCCGGGCGACATCCAGTTGCTGAACAACAACCTTGTGGTGCACGGCCGTACGGCGTTCGAGGACCAGCCGGGCCGCCGCCGTGATCTGCTGCGCCTGTGGCTCAACACCCGCAAGGCGCGCGAGTACCCGGACGACTTCGCGGCATTCCGCTTCGGCATGCCGAAGACGCACTGACGTGAATGAGCCTCCTGATACAGGACGGGGGCCGCCCTGCGCGCCCTCGCCCTGTATCAGACCCCGGCCACGGCGAGGCGGGGCCGTGCGGCATTCCGCGTAAGAAAGCGCCATGCCGGAGAGGATCGGGTCCCCTGGGCCATATCCGAGGGGATCCCGTTCACGGCGGAGAATTCGTCCTGGCCCTCGCCCGTGAAGGCTTGCGAGGCTGCCTCGCCGGAACCGGCGAGAAAATTGACCACGCCCCCGCGGACATCAGCGCCGGCAGGGTGCGATCCGGGCGACTCGCGGGCCCGCGGGGTCGCTGCCGTACAGCTTGGCGTCGGCTCAGGGCACGCGGAGGGCGCGTCGCCCCAAATTGGTCTAGACAACAAACAAACCCCAGGCCGCCGACCTGGGGTTTCTCTTTGGAGCGGGTGACGAGAATCGAACTCGCGCTCTCAGCTTGGGAAGCTGATGTTCTACCATTAAACTACACCCGCGTAAGTACGGACGACGCTCCCCGGAGGGTCCGTGCCCGACGCTCGATCACTGTACCGCATCGCGGACCCCCGGTGTTCACCGCCCGGGGGCCTGAGTGGGTTTCAACGCCGGGATCCGGCTGCGGGGCGCGGGAGTTGGGGCGTACGGTGGGGGTGTGGGAGAGGGGCCGGGTGGGGCCGGAGTGCCGCCTGGAGAGTCGTCTCTTTGATCCCGTAATGTGGCTTTTGTCGTCGGGTTGGTCAGCCCGACGAGGCTCTTGGGGAAGGGACTTAAGGGACTTGATGGAACGCACCGTCGTCCGCTGTGCCGATGGGCACGTCTTCAGCACCGCTTCGTTCCCGATGCAGCAGGCCGAGCGGCTCGGCCCTGGTCGGCTCATGCGGTGCCCTCGATGCGCCCGGCTCCGCAGCGTCGTACCGGTCGCCCTGGAGAAGCAGGGGTAGCGGCCGGAGGAGAAGCAGGGGAACGCGACGCCTGGTAGTCGCGTTGTCGCACTCGGCGCGCGGAGTCGTCACGATTGTCATGGCTCCGCGCGCCTTGCGTATCCTCGCTACGTGCTTCTCTCAGACAAGGACATCCGGGCCGAGATCGACGCCGGGCGGGTACGGATCGATCCCTTTGACGAATCCATGGTGCAGCCCTCGAGCGTCGATGTTCGGCTGGACCGCTACTTCCGGGTGTTCGAGAACCACCGGTACCCGCACATCGACCCCTCCGTCGAGCAGACCGACCTGACGCGGCTCGTGGAGCCGGACGGGGACGAGCCGTTCATCCTGCACCCCGGCGAGTTCGTCCTCGCGTCGACGTACGAGGTCATCTCGCTGCCCGACGACCTCGCCTCGCGGCTCGAAGGCAAGAGCTCGCTCGGCAGGCTCGGCCTGGTCACCCACTCCACCGCCGGGTTCATCGACCCCGGGTTCAGTGGGCATGTCACCCTTGAGCTGTCCAATCTCGCCACCCTGCCCATCAAGCTCTGGCCGGGGATGAAGATCGGCCAGTTGTGCCTGTTCCGGCTGTCCTCGCCGGCGGAGTTCCCGTACGGCAGCGAGCGCTACGGCTCGCGGTACCAGGGCCAGCGTGGGCCGACCGCCTCGCGGTCCTATCTCAATTTCCATCGGACCCAGGTGTGAGGGCATCCAGAACATGAGTGACGTGCGGGAGAACCTGAGCTACGAGGCGTTCGGCGGCGCCGTCCGCGAGCTGGCGCAGACCATCGCGGACGACGGGTACGAGCCGGACATAGTGCTCAGCATCGCCCGGGGCGGCGTGTTCGTCGCCGGCGGTCTCGCCTACGCCCTCGACTGCAAGAACATCCACCTGGTGAACGTGGAGTTCTACACGGGCGTGGGGACGACCCTGGAGATGCCGGTCATGCTCGCGCCCGTCCCCAACGCGATCGACTTCTCCGACAAGAAGGTCCTGATCACCGACGACGTCGCCGACACCGGCAAGACGCTGAAGCTGGTCCGCGACTTCTGCCTCGACACCGTCGCCGAGGTGCGCTCCGCGGTGATCTATGAGAAGTCCCACTCCCTGGTCAAGTGCGAGTACGTCTGGAAGCGCACCGACGACTGGATCAACTTCCCGTGGAGCGTGCTGCCGCCCGTCGTGAAGCGGGACGACCAGGTGCTCGACGCCTGACAGCAACCGTCTGACGACAGCGGACATGCGAAGGGCCCCCGGCGCGATACCGCCGGGGGCCCTTCCCGTTGTCGTACGTCCCGCGTCAGAACGTGCCGAGCTTCACGATCGACAGCAGTGCGATCAGCTGGATCGCCGACGCGCCCAGCGCCCTCGGCCACGGCAGGTCGTGGGAGCGGGACACCATCATGGTGAGCAGGGCGCCCGCGGCGAGCCAGGTGGCCCAGCCGAGTATCTGGACGAAGCCGGCGTCGCCGCCGAAGAACATGGCGAAGACCAGGCGGGGCGCGTCCGTGAGGGCCGTGATCAGCATGGAAAGGCCCACCGTGGGCTGCCAGGCGCCGTCGCCGCCGAGCTGGCGGGCCAGGGTGTGGGTGACGACGCCGAGCACGAACAGGCCGAGCACCATCACGACCGCGGTGATCAGCACGATCGGCACCGCGTTGGCCAGCGTGGCGCCGATGACGTCCTGGCGGGCGTTGTCGAAGCCGAAGACGGCGAGCAGGCCGTAGAGGAAGGTCACGATCAGGGCCGGGGCCCACATCGTGTAGTCCCGCATGCGCAGGAAGGTCTCGCCGGGGGAGAGGACGATCCCCCGCAGCAGCTCCTTCCAGTGCAGCGGCGGGCCCACCGGCGGGGCGGGCGCGGCGGCGGAGCCGGCCTGGTACGTCGCGCCCTGGGTGTAGCCGGTGGCCTCGTCGATGGAGAAGGCCTGGGTGTGACCCGGGTTGTTCGCCGCGTACGGGTCCGGCGCGCCGTGCGCGTGGCCCGCGTAGCCGTCGTCGAAGTACTCCGGGCCGTCGTCCACCGGGCCCTGGTGGCCGTACGGCCGGCCCTGCTGCGGGTAGGGCGGCTGCGGGTACGACTGCTGCGGGTACGGCGGCTGCGGCGTCGACGGGTAGCCGTACGACGGGCGTCCCGCGCCCTGTCCGGGCGCCTGGGGCGCCTGCCGCCCGTACGGCGACGGGCCGCGCCGCCCGCCCGACGGTCCGGGGCGGGCGCCCGACGGCCCCTGCGGTACCTGCTGTCCCTGGGGGGTGCGGTCGTCCCGGCCCCCGTGTCCGATCCTGAATCCAGCCACGTCATCGAACGTACCCGGTCCCGGAGGGCGACGTGCCGGGCCCGGCGCTCCGGACCCGGCATTGCTGCCGACCTGTGACATCCCCTAAGGGCCCGTCAGCCGTTTCACCAGGGGCGCGTCGGGGTTTGAGCCCGCTCAGTCCGCGAAGACCGAGCCGAACTGCGGGATGCCGATCGGGAGCACCCAGACCGACCCGGCCGACACCACGCGGGAGCCGGTCGTGGTGATCCGCGTGCCGTCGGAGGGCAGGTAGGTGACCGCGCCGGCGCCGTTGTTCTCGAACGAGCCCACCATCAGGTCGGCCTTGCCGTCGCCGGTGACGTCGTCCAGCTTGACGTCGGTGCCGAACAGGTCGCTCTTCTCGTCGTCGCCCGGGACGTCCGCGGTGCTCTGGGCGAAGGACTGGATGCCGGAGGCGGTGTTCACGCCGGAGGCGGAGCCGTACAGGACGGTGACCATGCCGGCGTCGGTGACGCCGCCGAGGTCCTCCATCGGGGCGCTGACGACGAGGTCCTGGTAGCCGTCGCCGTTGACGTCGCCGAGGTCCAGCTCCCAGCCGAAGTTGTCGCCCTTCTCGGAGGCACCGGGGACGCTGCCGGTGTCCTGGGTGATGTCGGTGGTGGCGGCGGGCCCGGAGGCGGACCCGTAGGTGACGCTCACCCTGCCGCCGTCGTGCGCGTCCGGGACGGTGGTGCCGTCGCTGTCCTTCGCGTCCCAGTCGGCGCCGCTGACGATGTCGCCGTAGCCGTCGCCGTTGATGTCGCCGATGCCGGTGACGACGCCCGACTTGAGGGCCCTGGCGGCGGAGGCGTCCAGGCCGCTCGGGGTGCCGGGCAGCCAGTAGTTGGTGTTCCAGCCGTAGTCGGTGTTCGTCTCGTAGCCGTCGACCACCAGGTCGGTGCGGCCGTCGCCGTTGACGTCGCCGGCGGTCAGGTGCAGCGGCCCGTAGGCGTAGCCGCCGGTGCCCGACTGGATCGGCGGTTTCACGGTCGTACGGCTGCCGGGGGTGCCGGCGGTGGTGAAGCCGCCCCGGTAGAGGTAGATGGTGCTGCTGCTGTTGCCGACGGCCAGGTCGGCCTTGCCGTCGCCGTCGAAGTCGCCGGCGGCCACGTTCTCGCCCCAGAAGTCGTGGGAGGCGGGGGCCGGGTCGGGGATGTCGACGCCCTTGCCGGTCAGGCCGTTCTTGGAGCCCCACAGGATGGCGAGGGCGCCGCCGTCGACATCGTTGCCGACCTTCTCCTGGGGCGAGCCGACCGCGAGGTCGTCGTAGCCGTCGTGGTTGAAGTCGGCGTACGCCAGGATGCCGCCGAACTCGTCGCCGTCCTCGGCGGTGCCGGGGACGCCGGGGGTGTTCTGGGTGAGCACGGTGCGCTTGGCGGCGGAGACACCGGTCTTCGAGCCGTACAGGACGACGACCGTGCCGGCGTTCTTGTGGCCGCTGACGTAGGCGGTGGCGGCGGAGGTGGCGAGGTCGCCGATGCCGTCGCCGTTGAAGTCGGCGTGGGCGACCCGGGTGGAGTCGGCGGCCGTGGCGGGGGCGGCGGTGAAGGTGAGCAGACCGCCCGTCAGCGCGGCCGCGGTGGCCGTCGCGAGAGCGAGTCTTCGGTGCAGGTGCATGGCTTCTCCTGCGGCACGCGGCGGATGCCGGGGCGGCATCCGCGGTCGAGTCGATGGGTGCGGACCGTCCGGGTCCGTCCGGGGTTCGGTGTGCGTTGCCCCGGGGTTCACCGGGCGGTCGGCGATCAGGAGACGCACGCGGGGGCGCGAGGGTTGTACGGGAGTTCGGTGAATTCCGGTAAGTGTGTGATGTCCCCGGCGAGTTACCGGGGTGCCCCTGCGGCGGGAGCCGGGCGGGTGGCGCAGGATGGAGCCATGAGCGTAGTGAAGATCAATGTGCTGACCGTGCCCGCCGAGCAGCGGGAGGTCCTGGAGAAGCGGTTCGCCTCGCGGGCCCACGCGGTGGAGAACTCCGACGGCTTCGAGTGGTTCGAGCTGCTGCGCCCGGTCGAGGGCACCGACCAGTACCTCGTCTACACCCGCTGGCGTGACGATGCCTCCTTCCAGGCGTGGATGGAGGGCCCGATGAAGTCGGCCCACCAGGGCGGCGGCGCCGAGGGCGAGCGCCCCCGGCCGGCCGCCTCCGGCTCCACCCTGTGGTCCTTCGACGTGGTGCAGCAGGCGGGCCCGAAGGGCGCGTGACGCCGGGCGCCGGGCCGCGGGGGTCCCCCAGGGGCCCGCGAGGTCCGTCGCTGCCCGGGGACGCCGTACGGCCGCCCCCGCGGCGCGGACGCGACGACGCCCCCTGCCTGTGCGAAGCAGGGGGCGTCGTGGGACTCGCGCGGACCGGGGCCGGCGTTACTTGACCGGTTCCGGCTCCGGCTCGCTCTCGGCGGCGGACTCGCCCGCCGGGTCCACCGGGGTCTTCACCGAGTCCAGCAGGAGCTGGGCGACGTCGACGACCTGGATGGACTCCTTGGCCTTGCCGTCGTTCTTCTTGCCGTTGACCGAGTCGGTCAGCATGACGAGGCAGAAGGGGCAGGCGGTGGAGACGATGTCCGGGTTGAGGGAGAGGGCCTCGTCCACGCGCTCGTTGTTGATGCGCTTGCCGATGCGCTCTTCCATCCACATCCGGGCGCCGCCGGCGCCGCAGCAGAAGCCGCGCTCCTTGTGGCGGTGCATCTCCTCGTTGCGCAGGCCCGGGACCTTGCCGATGATCTCGCGCGGGGGCGTGTAGATCTTGTTGTGGCGGCCCAGGTAGCACGGGTCGTGGTAGGTGATGATGCCCTCGACCGGCGTGACCGGGACCAGCTTGCCCTCGTCCACCAGGTGCTGGAGGAGCTGGGTGTGGTGGATGACCTCGTAGTCGCCGCCGAGCTGCGGGTACTCGTTGCCGATCGTGTTGAGGCAGTGCGGGCAGGTGGCGACGATCTTCTTCGCCGACTTCGGCTTCCTCGACTCCGCGGTGACCTTGCCGTCGTCGTCCAGCTCCTCGCCGAACGCCGAGTTCAGGGCCATCACGTTCTCCATGCCGAGCTCCTGGAACAGGGGCTCGTTGCCCAGGCGGCGGGCGGAGTCACCGGTGCACTTCTCGTCGCCGCCCATGATCGCGAACTTGACGCCCGCGATGTGGAGGAGTTCGGCGAAGGCCTTCGTCGTCTTCTTGGCGCGGTCTTCCAGCGCGCCCGCGCAGCCGACCCAGTACAGGTACTCGACCTCGGTGAGGTCCTCGATGTCCTTGCCGACGACCGGGACCTCGAAGTCGACCTCCTTGGTCCACTCCAGGCGCTGCTTCTTGGCCAGGCCCCAGGGGTTGCCCTTCTTCTCCAGGTTCTTGAGCATCGTGCCCGCCTCGGACGGGAAGGCCGACTCGATCATGACCTGGTAGCGGCGCATGTCCACGATGTGGTCGACGTGCTCGATGTCCACCGGGCACTGCTCGACACAGGCGCCGCAGGTGGTGCAGGACCACAGCACGTCCGGGTCGATGACGCCGTTCTCCTCGGCGGTGCCGATCAGCGGGCGCTCGGCCTCGGCCAGCGCGGCGGCCGGCACCCCGGCGAGCTGCTCCTCGGAGGCCTTCTCCTCGCCCTCCATCGTCTTGCCGCCACCGGCCAGCAGATACGGCGCCTTGGCGTGCGCGTTGTCCCGCAGCGACATGATCAGCAGCTTCGGGGACAGCGGCTTGCCGGTGTTCCACGCGGGGCACTGCGACTGGCAGCGGCCGCACTCGGTGCAGGTGGAGAAGTCCAGCAGGCCCTTCCAGGAGAACTGCTCGACCTGGGAGACGCCGAAGACGTCGTCCTCGCCGGGGTCGGTGAAGTCGATCGGCTCGCCGCCGGACGTCATCGGCAGCAGCGCGCCGAGCGAGGTCCCGCCGTCGGCGTTGCGCTTGAACCAGATGTTCGGGAAGGCGAGGAAGCGGTGCCAGGCCACGCCCATGTCGGTCTTCAGGGCGACCGTGATCATCCAGATGAAGGAGGTCGCGATCTTCAGGCCGGCGAAGAAGTAGGTGAGGTTCTGGAGCGTGCCGACGCTGAGGCCCTTCAGCCCGGCGACGACCGGGTACGAGACGAAGAAGGAGGCCTCGTAGCCGTCGACGTGGTGCTGGGCGCCCTCCAGGGCGTGCAGCATGAAGATGCAGACGCCGACGATGAGGATGACGGCCTCGACGAAGTACGCCTGGCCGAAGTTGGAGCCGGCGAAGCGGGACTTGCGACCCGGCTTGTTCGGCTTGCTGAGCTGGCGGATCACGATCAGCACCAGGATGCCGATCGTGGTCATGGTGCCGAGGAACTCGACGAAGACGTTGTACGGCGCCCAGTCGCCGATGACCGGCAGGATCCAGTCCGCCTTGAAGAGCTGTCCGATCGCGTTGACGATCGTCAGCAGCAGGGAGAAGAAGCCCACCGCCACGAACCAGTGCGCCACACCGACGATGCCCCAGCGGTTCATCCGGGTGTGGCCGAGGAACTCCTTGGCCACGGTGACGGTGCGCTGTGCGGGGTCGTTGGTCCTGGTCCCGGCCGGAACGGGCTGGCCGAGGCGCATGAAGTTGTAGATCTGGAGGAGGGCGCGGCCGAACAGTGCCACGCCGACCACGATCAGGACCAGCGACACGATGATCGCGGCGAGTTGCATTGGGGCTCCTGAGGGCGGCCTCGAATTGACCGAGCGACATTACTAAGCGGTAACTTATGCAGTCCTCTGAGACTACCCCTATCTTCCGCCGCGTTGCAGGGGAGCGCGGGGTGATATGGGTCGCTGAGGGGTCGCCCATGGTGGCGTGCTGATCACCTCCAGGGCAATCCGATCGTGTTATTCATCCCGAATTGCTACTTTCACCCCTACCTTAGAGCCGTGCTCTACGGGATCGCCGCGGCCTCCGCCGCCCTGCTGCTCACCGCCGTCCTCGCGGCGGTGCTCCGGCTGCCCGCCCTGCGGGCCGGAGTCGTCGACCGGCGCCGACAGCGTCCCCTTCCGCTGCTCGGCGGTCTGGCCGTCGTCACCGTCACCTCGTTGGTCGCCTGGACGGGTGAATGGACCCGGGTCGCCCCACTCGGGGACGGGGTCGGCGGACTGCTCCTGGCCGCCGTCGGGGTCGCTGTGCTCGGCCTGGTCGCCGACGTCTGGCGGCTGCGCGGCCGCGTGATCGCCACCGGTACGGCGGTGGCGGCGGCCTGTGTGGTGCCGTACGACGAGACGGGCGTGGCCGGGGGCGTGCTCGCCGTGGCCGGCATCGTCGTCGTCTCGCTCGCCTTCAGGGGGCTCGACCACGCGGACGGGCTGGCCGGGACCGTCGGGGTGGTCACCGCCTTCGGTGCCGGCGTCTGTGCCGCCGTCGAGGTGATGGACGGGCTCGCCGTCCTGCTCAGCGTCTTCGCCGCCGCCCTCACCGGCTTCCTGATGCACAACTGGCATCCCGCGCGGGTCGGGCTCGGCGCCTGCGGCTCGCTCTTCACCGGATTCCTGCTGTCCTCCTCGGTCGTCTTCACGCGTGCGGGGTACGCGATCGGACCGAGCGCGGCGGTGCTGTGCTGCCTCGGCGCCGTCGCCCTCGCGGACGCCGCCCTGGTGGTCCTCGTGCGGCTGCTCGGGCGCCGCCCGCTGCTGCGCCGCGGCCCGGACCACCTGGTGCACCGGCTGCGGCGGTTCGGGCTCACCCAGCCGGGGGCCGTGGTGCTGCTCGGGGTGGGCACCTTCGCCGCGGTGCTCGCCGGGGTGCTCGTGCACACCGGGTGGGCGGGGGAGGAAACCGTGCTGTGGGTGGGGGGAGGAGCGGCGGTCGTGGTGCTCATGTTGCTGAGAGCGCCGGTCCGGATCCCGGTGCAACGGCCTCGGCGCCTGGCGTCTTCGCAGGTCAGCGAGCGGTTGCGTGTAAGGAACGGATAAGTCTTGAGTCTGTCTGACTCAGGTCTGTTGACCCCAGCGGCCCAGTCGTGCACACTTGAGTCCGTTCCACTCAAGTCAGCTGGAGGAATCAACCATGGCACGTGCGGTCGGCATCGACCTGGGCACGACTAACTCCGTCGTCAGCGTTCTGGAGGGCGGCGAGCCCACCGTCATCACCAACGCCGAGGGTGCCCGGACCACGCCGTCCGTCGTCGCCTTCGCGAAGAACGGTGAGGTGCTCGTCGGTGAGGTAGCCAAGCGGCAGGCCGTCACCAACGTGGACCGGACCATCCGGTCCGTGAAGCGCCACATGGGCACCGACTGGAAGATCCAGCTGGACGGGAAGGACTTCAACCCCCAGCAGATCTCCGCCTTCATCCTGCAGAAGCTGAAGCGGGACGCCGAGGCCTACCTGGGCGAGAAGGTGACCGACGCGGTCATCACCGTCCCGGCGTACTTCAACGACTCCGAGCGCCAGGCCACCAAGGAGGCCGGCGAGATCGCGGGCCTGAACGTCCTGCGCATCGTCAACGAGCCGACGGCCGCCGCGCTGGCCTACGGCCTCGACAAGGACGACCAGACGATCCTCGTCTTCGACCTCGGTGGCGGCACCTTCGACGTGTCCCTGCTGGAGATCGGCGACGGCGTCGTCGAGGTGAAGGCCACCAACGGTGACAACCACCTCGGTGGCGACGACTGGGACCAGCGCGTCGTCGACTACCTGGTCAAGCAGTTCCAGTCGGGTCACGGCGTGGACCTGTCCAAGGACAAGATGGCCCTCCAGCGCCTCCGCGAGGCCGCCGAGAAGGCCAAGATCGAGCTGTCCTCCTCCACCGAGACCTCGATCAACCTGCCCTACATCACGGCGTCCGCCGAGGGCCCGCTGCACCTGGACGAGAAGCTCACCCGCGCCCAGTTCCAGCAGCTGACGGCCGACCTGCTGGAGCGCTGCAAGACGCCGTTCCACAACGTCATCAAGGACGCCGGCATCTCCATCAACGAGATCGACCACGTCGTCCTCGTCGGTGGCTCCACCCGTATGCCCGCCGTGGCCGAGCTCGTCAAGGGCCTGACCGGCGGCAAGGAGGCCAACAAGGGCGTCAACCCGGACGAGGTCGTCGCCATCGGCGCCTCGCTCCAGGCCGGTGTCCTCAAGGGCGAGGTCAAGGACGTCCTGCTGCTCGACGTCACCCCGCTGTCCCTCGGTATCGAGACCAAGGGCGGCATCATGACCAAGCTGATCGAGCGCAACACCACGATCCCGACCAAGCGCTCCGAGATCTTCACCACGGCCGAGGACAACCAGCCGTCCGTGCAGATCCAGGTCTACCAGGGCGAGCGCGAGATCGCGGCCTACAACAAGAAGCTCGGCATGTTCGAGCTGACCGGTCTGCCCCCGGCGCCCCGCGGCGTCCCGCAGATCGAGGTCTCCTTCGACATCGACGCCAACGGCATCATGCACGTCACGGCGAAGGACCTCGGCACCGGCAAGGAGCAGAAGATGACCGTCACCGGCGGCTCTTCCCTCCCGAAGGACGAGGTCGACCGCATGCGCGAGGAGGCCGAGCGCTACGCGGAGGAGGACCACAAGCGCCGCGAGGCCGCCGAGACCCGCAACCAGGGCGAGCAGCTCGTCTACCAGACCGAGAAGTTCCTCAAGGACAACGAGGACAAGGTCCCGGGCGAGGTCAAGACCGAGGTGGAGTCCGCCATCGCCGAGCTGAAGGAGAAGCTCAAGGGCGAGGACACCGCCGAGATCCGCACCGCCACCGAGAAGGTCGCGGCCGTCTCGCAGAAGCTCGGCCAGGCCATGTACGCCGACGCGCAGGCCGCGGGTGCCGGTGACGCCGGTGCCGGCCAGGCCAAGGCCGACGACGACGTCGTGGACGCCGAGATCGTGGACGACGAGCGCAAGGACGGTGCCGCGTGACGGAGGAGACCCCGGGCTTTGACGAGAAGCCCGACGTCCCCTCCGGCGCCACCCCTGACGACGCCGAGCCGAAGGCCGCCCCCAAGGAGGGGGCGGCCCCGGCCGGGGACGCGAACGCGGACGCCGGTCTGGTCGCCCAGCTGGACCAGGTACGCACGGCGCTGAACGAGCGCACGGCGGACCTCCAGCGGCTCCAGGCCGAGTACCAGAACTACCGCCGCCGGGTCGAGCGGGACCGGGTCACGGTCAAGGAGATCGCCGTCGCGAACCTCCTGACCGAGCTGCTGCCCGTGCTCGACGACATCGGCCGCGCGCGGGAGCACGGCGAACTGGTCGGCGGCTTCAAGTCGGTGGCCGAGTCGACGGAGACCGTCGCGGCCAAGCTGGGCCTCCAGCAGTTCGGCAAGGAGGGCGAGCCCTTCGACCCGACCATCCACGAGGCCCTGATGCACAGCTACGCGCCGGACGTCACCGAGACGACCTGCGTGGCGATCCTGCAGCCCGGGTATCGCATCGGCGAGCGCACCATCCGCCCCGCGCGGGTGGCCGTGGCCGAGCCGCAGCCGGGCGCGCAGGCCGCGAAGGCTGACAAGGCGGGCAAGGCCGAGGGTGCCGAGGAGAAGTCCGAGGCGGCCGACGACAAGGAGAGCGGTGGCCCGGACGAGGGCTGACGTCATCACAGCGGACGGAAAGGAGGGACGTCGGGGATGAGCACCAAGGACTTCATCGAGAAGGACTTCTACAAGGTCCTCGGCGTCCCCAAGGACGCCACCGAGGCCGAGATCAAGAAGGCGTACCGCAAGCTCGCGCGCGAGTTCCACCCGGACGCCAACAAGGGCAACGCCAAGGCCGAGGAGCGCTTCAAGGAGATCTCCGAGGCGAACGACATCCTCGGCGACCCCAAGAAGCGCAAGGAGTACGACGAGGCGCGCGCCCTGTTCGGCAACGGCGGCTTCCGCCCCGGGCCGGGCGCCGGCGGCGGCAACTTCAACTTCGACCTGGGCGACCTCTTCGGAGGCGGCGGCAATGCCCAGGGCGGGGGCTTCGGCGGCGGACTCGGAGACGTCTTCGGCGGTCTGTTCAACCGGGGCGGCGCGGGCGGGGCGACCCGTACCCAGCCGCGCCGGGGCCAGGACGTCGACACCGAGGTCACCCTCAGCTTCACCGAGGCGATCGAGGGGGCCACGGTGCCGCTGCGGATGACCTCCCAGCAGCCCTGCAAGGCATGTTCCGGCACCGGCGACAAGAACGGCACGCCCAGGGTGTGCCCGACCTGCGTCGGCACCGGCCAGATCGCCCGGGGCTCGGGCGGCGGCTTCTCGCTCACCGACCCCTGCCCCGACTGCAAGGGCCGCGGCCTGATCGCGGAGAACCCCTGCCCGGACTGCAAGGGCAGCGGGCGCGCCAAGTCCTCGCGCACCATGCAGGTCCGCATCCCGGCGGGCGTCACCGACGGCCAGCGGATCCGGCTGCGCGGCAAGGGCGCCCCCGGCGAGCGGGGCGGTCCGGCGGGCGATCTGTACGTCACCGTGCACGTGGGCGAGCACCCGGTGTTCGGCCGCAAGGGCGACAACCTCACGGTGACCGTCCCGGTCACCTTCGCCGAGGCCGCTCTCGGCGGCGAGGTGCGGGTGCCGACCCTCGGCGGCCCGCCGGTCACCCTGAAGCTGCCCCCGGGCACTCCGAACGGCAGGACCATGCGGGCCCGCGGCAAGGGCGCGGTCCGCAAGGACGGCACCCGCGGCGACCTTCTGGTCACCGTCGAGGTGAGTGTTCCGGAGGACCTGTCGGGGAAGGCTCGTGACGCACTGGAGGCGTATCGCGAGGCGACCGCGGGCGAGGACCCGCGGGCGGAGCTGTTCGAGGCCGCGAAGGGAGCTTGAGAGTGATGGAAGGCCGCCGGCGCAACCCGTACGAACTGACCGAGGAGACCCCGGTCTACGTCATCTCGGTGGCGGCCCAGCTCTCCGGACTCCACCCGCAGACGCTGCGCCAGTACGACCGCCTTGGCCTGGTCTCCCCGGACCGCACCGCGGGCCGGGGCCGGCGCTACTCGGCCCGGGACATCGAACTGCTCCGCCAGGTGCAGCAGTTGTCGCAGGACGAGGGCATCAACCTGGCCGGCATCAAGCGCATCATCGAACTGGAGAACCAGGTCGCCGCGCTCCAGTCCCGCGTCGCGGAGCTGGAGGCGGCCCTGGACGGCGCCGCGGCCGCCATGCGCCAGCGCGAGGCCGCCGTGCACGCCTCCTACCGGCGGGACCTGGTCCCCTATCAGGAGGTCCAGCAGACCAGCGCGCTGGTCGTCTGGCGGCCCAAGCGCTCTCCGCAGCAGGGCGACTGACCGCCCGTACCACCCCGCGCGGCGAGGGCCCCCGGACGCGTCCCGTCCGGGGGCCCTCCGCCGTGCCCGGCCCGGCGGCGGCCCGGCCGGTTCGCCGCGTCGCGTGAACTCCCCCTGGGTGGACGGCTCGTAAAGGGAGGCCGGAGAGGTTCCCGCACCGCTTTCACAGGTTCGACGGCGCGTAGTGTTGCGCACTCGTTAAGCAAGCGTTCTTGACGTCGGCTGTCCGCTGCGCGTTGGCTTTCAGACACCTGGGTCCTATTAGCAGTGCCCACGTCCGAAACACACGTGAAGTGAGCCCTCGTATGCGTCGTATCGCCCTGTCCGTGGCCGCGTCCGCGGTGACCCTCTCGCTGGCCGGTTGCGGCGTACTCGACGCGACAGGGGACAGCACGAGCGCGAGCCCGGCCAAGGGCAACGACATCACGGTGGGCCTGCTGCTCCCGGAGAACGCCGCCAGCATCGCCCGCTACGACAAGTTCGACTACCCCATCATCAAGAGCAAGGTCGCCGAGCTGACCGCGAAGCAGGGCAAGGTCACCTACGCCAACGCGGACGCGGACGCCGCCAAGCAGTCCCGCCAGATGCAGAAGATGATCGACGACAAGGTCGACGCGATCCTGCTCGACGCCGTCGACTCGCACGCCATCGCGGGCGAGGTGAAGAAGGCCAAGGACGCGGGCATCCCGGTCATCGCCTACGACCGCCTGGCCGAGGGCCCGATCACCGCCTACGTCTCCTTCGACAACGAACTCGTCGGCGAGGTGCAGGCCCGCACGCTGCTGGAGGGGCTGGGCCCGAACGCCGGCTCCACGACGAAGATCGTCATGATCAACGGCTCGCCCACCGACCCGAACGCCAAGCAGTTCAAGGAGGGCGCGCTCTCCGAGCTGACCGGCAAGGTGACCATCGCGGCCAGCTACGACACCACGGACTGGAAGCCGGAGAACGCCCAGGCCAACATGGCGAAGGCGATCAGCCGGGTCGGCGCGGGCAACATAGCGGGCGTCTACTCCGCGAACGACGGCATGGCGGGCGGCATCATCAAGGCCCTGAAGGCCGCGGGCGTCACCAGCCTGCCCCCGGTCACCGGCCAGGACGCCGACCTGGACGCCGTGCAGCGGGTGGTGGCGGGCGACCAGTACATGACCGTCTACAAGCCCTACCCGGACGAGGCCGAGGCCGCGGCACAGATGGCCGTCGCCAGGCTTCAGGGCAAGGACATCCAGTTCGACGCCCTCACCGAGGACAAGGTGGACAGCCCCACCACCAAGAACATCCCGGCCCACCTGGTCCAGGTGACCGCCCTGACCCGCAAGACCATCAAGGACACGGTCATCGTGGACGGCATCTACACCGTCGGCGACATCTGCACCCCCAAGTTCAAGGCGGAGTGCAACGCGATCGGCCTGAAGTAACTCTCCTGATCCGGAAGGAAGGCCCTGCGCGCGGCGGCCGATGCCCCCGACATGTGCCCGGTGCCGCGCCGTCATCTTGCTGCAATGCGAGGGGCGGAGCCTGGGAGATACCGCCGCAAGGCGGTGGTTACCGGCTGCCGGGGCGTGGGGAGCCGTGTTGCGGACCAGGTCGGGGCCACGCATAGTTGCGCTGCGGAAGTGGCAGCACACCGGGGGTGGAATGCGCGATGGCCGGGCGGAGGGCGGAGCAGCATCCTCACGGTGCCGACCGGCTGTGCGAGGCCGGGGACCGCGTGTACTCGCGGGCGGTGCGCGGGGGCCGGGTGCCGCGCACCGACGCCGAGGCGGTGCCCTGTCTGCTGGAACTGGCGCTGCTGCACCCGGACCCGGACGACATGGACTGGCTGGTGCCCACCTCCCCGCAGGAGGTCATGACCCGGCTGCTGCGCGGGGTCCACGACGAGGTCAGTGAGAGCCAGCGCCGGGTGGGCTCGGCGGTGGCCGCCTTCGAGTGGTACGCCGGGCTCGGCCAGTTGCAGGCGCTCGCGGCGCCGGCCGGGGGCAGCGCGGTGCGGGTGCTGGACGGACTGTCCCGGATCCAGGCCGCGATGGACGAGGCGACCGAGGCGTGCACCACCGAGGTGCTCACCGTGCAGCCGGGCGGCATCCGGCGGGAGGCCGAGCTGACCGAGGGCCTGCACCGGGCGCTGGCCCTGCGCGGGCGGGGCGTGCGCATGCGGGACCTGTACACGCATGTGGCCCGGCACGGGCAGGGGCTGCTCAACTACCTGGAGCTGATGGGCGACACGGTGGAGGCCCGCACGCTGGACGAGGTCATCGACCGGCTCATCCTCTTCGACCGCACCGTGGCCTTCATCCCCGCGAACGCGGACCGCACCATGGCCCTTGAGCTGCGCCACCCGGCGCTGGTGGAGTACCTGGTGACCGTCTTCGAGCGGCTGTGGCGGCTCGCCATCCCGCTCACCGCGCCGCTGCCGGACACCGGCATCGAGGGCATCTCGCACCGCGAGCAGTCCATCGCGGCGCTGCTGGCCGAGGGCCACCAGGACGCGGTGATCGCCGAGCGGCTCGGCATCAGCGTGCGCACCTGCCGCGCGCACATCGCCCGCCTCTCGGAGACCCTGGGCGCGGCGAGCCGTACCCAGCTCGGGGTGCGCATCGCCCAGGCGGGCCTGGACGGCAGCGAACGGGGTCTGCCGGCCGCCCGGGACGGCTCGCGGTGACGGGCCCTCAGCGGGCCGCGCAGGGGCCTTCTCGGGGCCGGTGCGGCCGGCTCACTGGTCGCGCTCCAGCATGCCGGACTGGGCGATGAGGTAGCCGAGCTGGGCGCGGCTGCCGCTGCCCAGCGCCTGGGCCAGCTTGGCGATGTGGGCGCGGCAGGTGCGCACGTTCATGCCGAGCCGGCGCGCGATGGCCTCGTCCACGTGCCCCTCCACCAGGAGTTTGGCGATGGAGTGCTGGATCTCGGTGATGCCGTCGGGCGCGGTCTCGTAGGGGGCGCCGGCGGTCAGCGGGACGGCGCGGTTCCACATGAACTCGAACACCTTGATGAGATAGCGGATGAGCCCCGGGTTGCGCAGTTCGAGGGCCACCTGCTGGTCGTCGCGGGTGGGGATGAAGGCGACGGACTCGTCGCAGATGATGAGCCGTTCGACCAGTTCGTCGATGGTGCGGTACTCCACCTTGCCGCTGGCCAGCTGGGCGACGTAGCCGAGTTGCTTGAGGTTGTAGCGGACCGTGTGCTGGTAGAGGGTGCGGATGTGCACGCCCCGGTCCACCAGGGCGGTGTCCCGCTCCAGGCCCTGGCGCACGTTGCGTTCGGTGAAGCGGTTGCTCGGCTGCACGGTGAGCATCGCGGTCTGGCACTGGGCGGTGGCCAGGTCGAGGGCGGCGTTGATGCGGTCGCTGCCCTCCAGGACCGTGATCGAGTGGGTCGCGGACCCGGTCTGGGTACTCATCGCGAGGAACGGCTCGAATACGTCGGAGAGTTGGACCGCCCAGCGCCTGCGGTCGGCTATCTCGTGTTCGATGGGCGACAGCCGCTGGGCCAGCGCCACCGCGGGCGGCACCGGGCGCAGCCAGTCGGGGTCGTCCGGGTCGGGGTGGAGCAGGGCGAACTCCATCAGGCAGGGAGCCGATGCCACGTCAGCGCGGGAGACACGCCCGGTACGCAGGGCGTTGGCGTAAAGTCGGCCCCCTTCCTCGCAGAGTTCGGTGACCGCATGGGGATGTGCCGTGTTGTTCCGATTTGAAGTCAAATCTCCACCCCCCAGGGTCCTGAACATGCAGGAACATGATGCACTGATTGTGTGGTCATGATGTGCCTGAATGAGCCATCGTCTTATCTGACGGGGGAAGAAGGGGACCTTCAAGTGAGGACGAAGTCGACCATGGGCAAGAAGATGATTCGCTCGGTGCTGGTCGCCACCTTCTCCGCCGTTGTGGCCCTTGGAGTGCTGAGTGGCCCCTTCGGTGCGAAGAGTGACACTCAGGCGGACAGCAAGTGGCCGTCGGTGGCCACGCTCGACGTGAAGACCGAGGTGCGCGCGGACAGCAAGTGGCCTTCGGACAGCAAGTGGCCCACGGCGGCCGAGTCCACGGCTGCGACGTCCACGACGGCGGTGGACACGGCAGACGGCTCAGGGAGCTGATGTGACCACGCCACCCGACGACCGCTCCTTCCGCCGTGAGATGGCCACCGCCTACCGCTCCGGCTGGCACTTCATCGACCTGGTGACCGCGATCCCCCACCCGGGAGACTCGCTGATGGTGACCGTCTTCGGTGAGCCGGTCGTCGTCACGCGCGACGACGAGGAGGACGTCCGGGCCTACCGGTGCCTGCGCAAGCCGCGTGGGGCGCCTCAGCCGGTGCGGTGTGCCATACGGTACGGAATGATCTTTGTGAACCTGGACCAGCGGGACCACCGGCTCACCGAGCCGGTGGAGTCCGACCTGAGAACAATCTCGGCCACCCCCCGCAGTGCCTGACGCGATTCCCCCGTCGTAAAAGATCGCCTCAGGTGCTTCCCCCCGCAGCGGCGTCACCGTGACCTGAACACGGTGACGCCGCTGTTGTTCGTGGCGACATATCGGAATATGCGCCATCTCCCGCAGTGGCCGAAACGAATCGAACAAGGCCCTCAGGGAGTCGTTCGCGTTCAGCACTCCCTTCACCCCCGTCCCAGCGCTCTCTCCAGCGAGATCTCGATCACCACGCGGGACGGGTTCGGCGCGGGCTCGCGCGTGTAGCGCTCGGCGTAGCGGCGTTCCGCCTCCCTGATCCGGGCCGGGTCCGTGAAGACGCGCGCCCGGCCCTCCAGGGTGGCCCAGCGGCGGCCGTCCACCTGGCAGACGGCGGTGAGCGCGCCGTCCGGGCCGGCGGCGCGGACATGGGCGGCCTTCGCGCTGGAGCCGTTGCAGATC
This sequence comes from Streptomyces sp. NPDC048106, assembly GCF_040706415.1. NCBI lineage: Bacteria > Bacillati > Actinomycetota > Actinomycetes > Kitasatosporales > Streptomycetaceae > Streptomyces > Streptomyces sp. NPDC048106. The sequence continues at coordinate 29,199 of NZ_JBEZND010000021.1, forward strand.
ACCCGGGCGAGGCGCGCCTCGGGGTCGTACGTCACCCCGACCGGCACCACGTGCGGACTGCCGTCCGGACGGATGGTCGTCAGGGTGCACAGATGCCGCTCGCGCCAGAAGCCGAGGTACGCGTCGTCCGGGGAACCCGGATCCACGGAATAGGTCGCCATGCCCGGAAACCTAGCCCGAGGGCGGTGCGCGGGCTGCCTTGAGTGGAATAGACTCAACTTTATGTACGCTGGTTAAGTCAGCCGAGGGATGCGCAGGCACAGCCGTGGACGCACGCCCGGCTGTAGAGGCACGTCGAGGAGGAGAACGCGAAGGTGGACGCCGAGCTGACCAACAAGAGCCGGGACGCGATCAACGCGGCCAGCAACCGGGCCGTGACCGAGGGACACCCGGACCTGACCCCCGCGCACCTGCTGCTCGCGCTGCTCCAGGGTCAGGAGAACGAGAACATCACCGACCTGCTCGCCGCCGTCGACGCGGACCAGGCCGCCGTGCGCGCGGGCACCGAGAAGCTCCTCGCCTCGCTGCCCAGCGTGACCGGATCCACCGTCGCGCCCCCGCAGCCCAACCGCGACCTGCTGGCCGCGATCGCGGACGCGGGCGAGCGCGCGAAGGACCTCGGCGACGAGTACCTGTCGACCGAACACCTGCTCATCGGCATCGCCGCCAAGGGCGGGGCCGCCGCCGAGTTGCTCAGGCGCCAGGGCGCCGAGGCGAAGAAGCTGCTGGAGGCCTTCAAGAAGGCCAGGGGAGGACGCCGCGTGACCACCGCCGATCCGGAGGGCCAGTACAAGGCCCTGGAGAAGTTCGGCACCGACTTCACCGCCGCCGCCCGCGAGGGCCGGCTCGACCCGGTCATCGGGCGGGACCAGGAGATCCGGCGGGTCGTGCAGGTGCTGAGCCGCCGTACGAAGAACAACCCCGTCCTCATCGGCGAGCCGGGCGTCGGCAAGACCGCCGTCGTGGAGGGGCTCGCCCAGCGGATCGTCAAGGGCGACGTGCCCGAGTCGCTGAAGGACAAGCGGCTGGTCGCGCTGGACCTCGGTGCGATGGTCGCCGGCGCCAAGTACCGCGGCGAGTTCGAGGAACGCCTCAAGGCCGTCCTCGCCGAGATCAAGGACTCCGACGGGCAGATCATCACCTTCATCGACGAGCTGCACACGGTCGTCGGCACGGGCGCCGGCGGCGACTCCGCCATGGACGCGGGCAACATGCTCAAGCCCATGCTCGCCCGCGGCGAGCTGCGCATGGTCGGCGCCACCACCCTGGACGAGTACCGGGAGCGGATCGAGAAGGACCCCGCCCTGGAGCGCCGCTTCCAGCAGGTGCTGGTCGCCGAGCCGACCGTCGAGGACACCATCGCGATCCTGCGCGGCCTCAAGGGCCGGTACGAGGCCCACCACAAGGTGCAGATCGCGGACAGCGCCCTCGTCGCCGCGGCCACCCTCTCCGACCGCTACATCACCTCCCGCTTCCTGCCGGACAAGGCCATCGACCTGGTGGACGAGGCGGCCTCCCGGCTGCGCATGGAGATCGACTCCTCGCCCGTGGAGATCGACGAACTCCAGCGCTCCGTCGACCGGCTGAAGATGGAGGAGCTGGCGATCGGCAAGGAGACCGACCCCGCCTCGCTCGCCCGTCTGGAGAAGCTGCGCCGTGATCTCGCCGACCGCGAGGAGGAGTTGCGGGGCCTGACCGCCCGCTGGGAGAAGGAGAAGCAGTCCCTCAACCGGGTCGGCGAGCTGAAGGAACGGCTGGACGACCTGCGCGGGCAGGCCGAACGCGCCCAGCGCGACGGCGACTTCGACAAGGCCGCCAAGCTGCTCTACGGCGAGATCCCGCAGCTTGAGAAGGAGCTGGAGGCCGCCTCCGAGGCCGAGGAGGAGGCCGCCAGGGACACCATGGTCAAGGAGGAGGTCGGCGCCGACGACATCGCCGACGTCGTCGGGGCCTGGACCGGCATCCCGGCCGGCCGGCTGCTGGAGGGCGAGACCCAGAAGCTGCTGCGCATGGAGGAGGAGCTGGGCAAGCGGCTCATCGGCCAGGGCGAGGCCGTGCGCGCGGTCAGCGACGCGGTACGGCGCTCCCGGGCCGGCATCGCCGACCCCGACCGGCCCACCGGTTCGTTCCTCTTCCTCGGCCCGACCGGCGTCGGCAAGACCGAACTCGCCAAGGCGCTCGCCGACTTCCTCTTCGACGACGAGCGGGCCATGGTCCGCATCGACATGTCGGAGTACGGCGAGAAGCACAGCGTGGCCCGGCTGGTCGGCGCGCCCCCCGGATACGTGGGCTACGAGGAGGGCGGCCAGCTGACCGAAGCGGTGCGCAGGCGCCCGTACAGCGTGGTGCTCCTGGACGAGGTGGAGAAGGCCCACCCGGAGGTCTTCGACGTCCTGCTCCAGGTGCTGGACGACGGCCGCCTGACGGACGGCCAGGGCCGCACGGTCGACTTCCGCAACACCATCCTGGTGCTCACCTCCAACCTGGGCAGCCAGTACCTGGTCGACCCGGTCGCGAGCGAGGAGGAGAAGAAGGAGCAGGTGCTGGAGGTCGTACGGGCGTCCTTCAAGCCGGAGTTCCTCAACCGCCTGGACGACCTGGTGGTCTTCTCCGCGCTGACCAAGCCGGAGCTGGAGCGGATCGCGGGCCTGCAGATCGCGCGGCTCGGCAAGCGGCTCGCCGAGCGCCGGCTCAGCCTGGACGTCACCCCCGAGGCGCTGGCCTGGCTCGCGGAGGAGGGCCTGGACCCGGCGTACGGCGCCCGGCCGCTGCGCCGCCTGGTGCAGACCGCGATCGGCGACCGGCTCGCCAAGGAGATCCTCTCCGGCGAGATCAAGGACGGCGACACGGTCCGCGTGGACCGCTTCGGCGAGGGGCTGCTGGTCGGCCCGGCGACCGGAAAGACGCTGTGACGCTCACACGGTGAACGCGTCGAACCGTACGAGGGCCCGGTCCGGGCCCTCGTACGTCACGTCCACCGTCACCGCGTCGGCGCCGCCCCGGGTGGCGGCGGTGCCGCGGCCGAGTCCATGTTCAGGCAGAGGTGGGCGGCCTCGTCGCACAGGTCGGTACCGGGCTGGGGGCCGTACGGATAGGTGTCCGACAGCCACGCGCGCACCCGCGCGCGGGGCATCCGGAACTCGGCGTGGTACGAGGTGTCCAGCCAGGTCTGCACGGTGCACCGGGTGTCGTACGCGCCCTTCGGCAGCTTCCCGCCGCCGAAGTCCAGCGCCTCCGCGCACGGCACCTTCTCCGGCGCCCCGCCCAGCGGGTAGTCCGACGTCGCGAATCCGACGACCGCGACCACCACCCAGACCAGCACCAGCGCGGGGACCACCAGGATCGCCGCCGGCAGTCCCCACCGGGTCCGTCCCCGCCCCGCCACACCGACCCCCCGGTCGTTCACCGGCCCGCCGTCCGGGCACTGGATCATGTCAGCCAAAGACTGACAGGCCCCGTCAGGGGTTGCCACCCCCCTCCCCGCATGGGGGAGGATGGCGGGATCCGTACGAAGGGAAAAACACGGTGAGCATCGACCCGTCCTCGATTCCGAACTTCGGGGGCCAGCCCGAGCCGCAGCCCCAGGGACCGGCCGGCCCCGTCCTCCCGGATCAGGACCTCGTGAAGCAGCTCCTGGAGCAGATGGAGCTGAAGTACGTCATCGACGAGGAGGGCGACCTCGCGGCGCCGTGGGAGCAGTTCCGCACCTACTTCATGTTCCGCGGGGAGGCCGAGCACGCGGTCTTCTCGGTGCGGACCTTCTACGACCGCCCGCACCAGATCGAGGACAAGGCCCAGCTCCTCGAGTCGGTGGACGACTGGAACCGCCGCACCCTGTGGCCCAAGGTCTACACCCACACGCACGACGACGGCACGGTCCGCCTCATCGGCGAGGCCCAGATGCTGATCGGCACCGGCGTCGACATCAACCACTTCGTCTCCTCCACGGTGAGCTGGGTGCGCGCCGCGATCGAGTTCGACAAGTGGCTGGTCGAGCAGCTGGGCCTGGAGCAGGAGGTCGACGGGGCGGAGAAGCCGGAGGACGGCGAGGCCGACTCCGGCTCCGGCTCCGCGGAGTAGTCCCCACCACCGATCGCTACAGCGGCGCGCGCCCCAGCACCAGCAGGTACGCGCCGTAGAGGTACGACAGCCCGGCCAGGGCCGCGACCACCACGGCCGCGTGCCACGGCCGGGCTTTCGCCGTGCGGACCAGCGCGCGGGCCGGCGGCAGCAGCAGCGGGAAGGCCGGCAGCAGGAAGCGCGGCTTGGACTCGAAGATGCCCGACCCGCCGAGCACGACCAGCAGCAGCACCCCGCTGTAGACCAGCAGCGGCAGCGGCGGCCGGTCGAGGACCAGCAGCACGAACAGCAGCACACCCACGGCCACCAGCAGCAACGCGACCGGGAAGACCACCCGGCCGCCGTGCAGCAGCAGGGTGTGCACGAAGCGCAGCGAGCCGCGCCCGAGGTCGAACCGCGAGCCCCAGCGCGCCTGGACGGCGAAGTAGCCGCCCAGCGGATCGCCCCGGCGGTGCCCGGCCCACAGCACGAAGCCGGTCCAGCCCAGCGGGGCGAGCGCCGCGCCCGTCCACAGCCTGTGGGAAACCCGGCCGCGCCGCCGCCACACCTCCCGGGCGGCCGCGGCGAGCACGGCGGCGGCCACCGCGAACCCGTTCGGCCGCGCGAGCCCCGCCAGCGCCGCCAGCGCGCCCGCCCACAGCCAGCGCCCCGTCAGCACCGCGTACAGCGACCAGGCCGCGCACGCGGCGAGCACCGGCTCGGTGTACGCCATCGACAGCACCACGGAGTGCGGCAGCAGCCCCCACAGCAGCACCAGCGCGATCCCGACGGACCGCCCGTACAGCAGCGTCCCCACCGCGTACAGGCCCGCCGCGGCCACCAGCGCGGCCGTCCAGGACACCAGCAGCCCGGCCGCGCCCCCGCCGAGCGCGCCGACCTCGGTCACCGCCCGCACCAGCGCCGGGTACAGCGGGAAGAACGCCAGGTCGCTGTAGCCGTGCGGGCCCAGGGCACGGCCGTACCCGTGCGCCGCGATGCCCAGGTACCAGACCGAGTCCCAGGAGCGGCCCAGCAGGGCCAGGACCGGCCGGCCCGCGGCGCCGGCGAGCAGGGCGAGGACGAGGGCACCGGCGAGCCGCGCGCCGAGGAACAGTCCTACGGCGACGCCGCCCGCCCTCAGCGGGGAGGCGCGGGCGCGCTCCCCGGGCGCGGGTCCGGGTGCGGTGACGGGCGGAGCGAGAACGGTTCCGGCTTGGGTCACACTTCCGCACTGTGCAAGGGTCCGGCCCCGGATGCGAGCAGGGCACGGCCAACCGGCGGTGAACCGTCCCTCACATGGCCCGCAAGCGCTCCGCCGCCTCGCGCAGCACGTCCACGCGCTTGCAGAAGGCGAAGCGCACGAACGGGGCGCCCGCCTCGCGGTCGTCGTAGAAGACCGCGTTGGGGATGGCCACCACGCCGGCGCGTTCGGGCAGGGCGCGGCAGAAGGCGAAGCCGTCCTTCTCGCCGAGGGGGCGGATGTCGGTGGTGATGAAGTAGGTGCCGGCCGGGCGGAAGACCTCGAATCCCGCCTCCGCGAGCCCGGCCGCCAGGATGTCCCGGCGCTCCCGCATGGAGCGGCGGAAGTCGTCGTAGTAGGAGTCCGGCAGCGCGAGCGCCTCGGCCACGGCGTACTGGAAGGGGCCCGAGGAGACGTAGGTGAGGAACTGCTTGGCCGAGCGGACCGCGCTGACCAGGGCGGGCGCGGCGGTCACCCAGCCGACCTTCCAGCCGGTGAAGGAGTAGGTCTTGCCGGCCGAGCCGATGGTCACCGTGCGCTCGCGCATCCCCGGGAAGCCGGCGAGGGGGAGGTGCTCGGCGTCGTCGAACACCAGGTGCTCGTACACCTCGTCGGTCACCACCAGCAGGTCCCGCTCCACCGCGAGGTCGGCGATCGCGGCCAGTTCGGCGCGGGTGAGGACCGTACCGGTCGGGTTGTGCGGGGTGTTGACGAGCAGGAGGCGGGTCCGGTCGGTGACGGCGGCGCGCAGCTCGTCCAGGTCGAGCCGGAAACTCCCCTCGTGCGGGCGCAGGGTCACCGGCACCCGGCGGCCACCGGCCAGCGCGATGCTCGCCGCGTAGGAGTCGTAGTACGGCTCCAGGGCCACCACCTCGTCACCCGGCTCCAGCAGCGCGAGCAGCGCCGCCGCGATGGCCTCGGTGGCGCCCGCGGTCACCAGCACCTCGGTGTCGGGGTCGTACGACAGCCCGTACCGGCGCTGCTGGTGCGCGGCGATCGCGGTGCGCAGCTCGGGGACGCCGGGGCCCGGCGGGTACTGGTTGCCGCGCCCGTCGCGCAGCGCCCGCACGGCCGCCTCCCTGACCTCCTCGGGACCGTCGGTGTCGGGGAAGCCCTGGCCCAGGTTGATCGCCCCGGTGGCCAGGGCGAGAGCGGACATCTCCGCGAAGATCGTCGTACCGAACTCGGCGAGCCTGCGGTTGAGGAGGGGACGCGCGGTGGAGGTCATGGCGGCCATCCTGCGCCCAAGGTCCGGAGTTCCTCAACCGGCCCGGTCATCTATGGGGCGGGGATCTCCCTGACGAGGCGCGAGGACCAGTCGCACCAGACCAGGCCGGGAAGGAAGGCGCCGCCCGCTTCGTCGAGGTGGTCCTCGACGTACGGGATGCTCGCGTCGCAGACCTCGATGGCGAAGTCGAAGAACTGGGTGGTGTCCGGGTTGGCGTGGAAGCTCCAGCGCGGGTTGTAGCCGGCCGTCCGCTTGACGATCCGCGTGAGCACGTGGGGCCGGTCGGTGGTCTCGCCGCTGACGAGCTCCCGGGCGTGCTCGATGTCCTCGGGCTTCGTGAGCTTGACGACGAACTCCTCCCGCGTGATGTCGGTCATCACGAAGTACGCGGGGGTCTCGGCGGCGGCGCGGAGCCGCTGGTGGGCGGGGGTGCTGGCCTGGGAGGGCTGCGCCGTGGCCAAGGCCAGCACGCCGACGGCGGCCATGCCGGCCGCCTTGGTGAACATGCGTCGCATGGGGTTCTCTCCTCGTTTCGGGGCGGCGGTCGTGCGTTTCCGACCGCCTACCGCACGCATTGAAGCAGTTACGAAGAGTAGTCACGCTGAGGTTGTGCGCGCGTCGCTGTCCAGGTCCCTCAGAAGTTCCTCAACTCCGCTTTCGCGGTCGTCCCGGGTGGGCATTCCAGGGGCACCGCGCGTGGCGCGGGATGGGACGAGGCGTCCGACGGGGGATCGCTTCGGGGGACCGGGAGGGGTGACGTCATGTTCTTCGTCGTGCTGGCGGGTGTGGTCGTTCTGCTGGTGGTCGTCAGGGCGGTGACCGGCAGGAGCGGGAGCAGGAAGAGGACGGGGGGCAGGGGGAGGCGCGGGGCGGCCGGGGCTGCCGGTGGGAGCTGGTGGGCCGGGGACTCCGGGTCGTCGTCCTCGTCGTCCTCGTCGTCGGACGGTGGGCACCACGGGAGCCATGGCGGGCACGGCGGGCACTCCTGTGGGGGCGGCCACTCGTGCGGGGGGAGCTCCTCGTGCGGTGGGGGTTCGTCGTGTGGCGGGGGTTCGTCGTGCGGGGGCGGCGGGGGGTGCGGGAGCAGCTGAGGGAGGGGTGAGCGGGGGCGGCCGAGGGGGTCGCCGGGGTGAGGGGAGGGGGCTGGGGAGGGCGTCGGGGCGAGGGTTGCGGGCCTCCGTGGCCGCGCCCGGCGTGCGCCGTGGTGGAACAGTTGAGCTGTGAGCCCCCCCAGGGATGGAATGCCCCCGAAGTTGGGTAAAAACGCTGTGGCGGCGCCTGTGTTCATGATTCCCTCTAAAACGCCAACGCAGCCAACGCAGCCCCCAGGACGTCTCGCAGACGCCTCGTACCGGCCGGGCCGGCCGGGCTGACACGGCCATCTCCCCTCATTTGCGTGTTAGCGGAGCCGATCCATGCTCACGACCCTGAACACCAGTTACAGCGATACGCGCGCTGCCGACCTCGCCTGGGCCCTCGGGCGCGAACCGCTTCCCGCCCTGGCCACCCTCGACCTCGAACTCACCGGCACGAAACTCCAGTTGAGACTGCTCGGCGCTTCCCACCAGGTCCTCCTGGAGGAGGAGCGCGGCCTGTGCTCCGAGACGGTGGCCTGTATCCCCGGCTCCAGCACCCCACTGCCGCTCGGCGTCGCCAAGCGCGTCGGGGACTGGGAGTACGAGTTCGCGGCGCGCGTCGAGATGCTCACCCCCGGCTCCTTCGCGGGCCGCGCCCAGGAACTGCTCGCCCTCGTATCGGAGCACCCGCACGGCCTCGCCGGCGTCTTCCCCGGCAGCCCGCACGCGTTCACCGCGATGCTGGCCCAGCGGCACGACGACCATGTGCACTGGCGCACCTGGCACGCCTACCCCCAGGACCGCCAACTCGTCGCCACCCGCACCCGCGTGGGCGCACGAGCGTGCGGCGGGCGGCACGCCCAGGACGCCCACGCCGCATAGCCCAGACAGGCCCGACAGCCCCGGAAGGCATCCACCGGCATAAACCCGAACGAGGTCAACCGCTCGCGAAACCACTCGTGCGGGTGACGAAGCGTGCCCGCGATGTGACGTAACGTCGCCATATGATCGAAACGCAGACCCTCGCACCCCCGGGCGCCCCGCCCTCCCGGACCGGCCCCGCACGGCCGCCCGTCCGGCCCCGCACGGGGCGGTTACCGGTCCTCGTGTGCGGCTTCGTCTGCGCGGCCTGCGGACTCGTGTACGAGCTCGAACTCGTCGCGTTCGCCTCGTACTTGATCGGCGACACCGTCACCCAGGCCTCCGTCGTACTGTCCGTGATGGTGTTCGCGATGGGCATCGGCTCCCTCGGCGCCAAGCGGCTGCACCGGCACACGGCCGTCGGCTTCGGCGCGGTCGAGACTCTGCTCGCCCTGGTCGGCGGGTGCAGCGCGATGGCCCTGTACGCCGTGTACGCCTGGACCGGCGACCGGGGCGGCCTGTGGGCCGAGGGCCCGCGCTGTCTCCTGGTCGCCTTCTCGCTCGCCATCGGCCTGCTCATCGGCGCCGAGGTCCCGCTGCTGATGGAGCTGATACAGCGCATCCGCCGACAGGACGCGCCCGCCGCCGTGGCCGACCTGTTCGCCGCGGACTACGTCGGCGCCCTCGTCGGCGGCCTCGCCTTCCCCTTCGTACTCCTGCCGTTCTTCGGCCAGTTGACCGGCGCGCTGCTCACCGGAACGGTCAACCTCGTGGCGGGCGGCGCCCTCGTCCTCGGCCTCTTCCGGCGCGACCTGACCCGCCGCGCCCGCTGGACCCTGCTCCTCGCCGGCCTCACCGTCCTCGGCGTCCTCGCCTCGGCCGCGGCGCTCTCCGCCGAATTCGAACGCGCCGCGCGCCGGGCGGTGTACGGCACGGACGTCCGGGTCGCCGAGCGCACCGGGGTGCAGGAGATCGTCCTCGCGGGCGGCACCGACGGCCGCCCCCTCGACCTCTACCTCGACGGCCGGCTGGGCGTCGGCGGCCGGGACGCCCGCCGCTACCACGAGGCCCTGGTGCGCCCCGCCCTCGCCGGAACGCACGCACGCGTCCTGATCCTCGGCGGCGGCGACGGCCTCGCCGCCCGCGAGGTGCTGCGCCACCCCGGAGTGCGCCGCGTCGACATCGTCGAACTGGACCCCGCGCTCGCCGAGTTGGCTCGCCACGACCCCGGCCTGACCGCCGCCAACGGCCACGCCTACGCCGACCCTCGCGTCCACCTCGTCACCGCCGACGCCCTCGGCTGGCTGCGCACCGCGCCCGCCGCGTCGTACGACACCGTGATCGCCGACCTCCCCGACCCCGGCATCACCGCCGGCACCAAGCTGTACTCCGAGGAGTTCTACGGCCTCACCCGCCGCGTGCTCGCCCCCGGCGGGCGTCTCGTCGTCCACGCGGGCCCCGTCGCCGCCCGCCCCCGCGTCTTCTGGACGGTCGCCGCGACCCTGCGCTCGGCCGGTCTCGCCGCCACCCCCTACCGGGTCCCGGGCCACGACCCCGGCGTCCCGGCGGGCCCCGACCACGCGGCGGCCGCGCCCACGGCCCCGCACGACTGGGGCTTCCTGCTCGCCGCCCCCGGCCGCACCGCCCCGCCGCTGCGCCTGGACCCGGCGGCCCCAGCCGGCACCCTCACCCCGGCCGCCCTCGCGGCGGACCGGCGGGCGGCCGAGCGGACCCGGATCAGGGGGCTGCCCCCCTCCACGCTGATCCATCCGCGCTACTGACCGGGCGCCCTCACACGTGCCCGTTCCGGGGAGGGTACGACCCGGCCATGGCTGGGTAGGCTGAGCCGACATGGAGCACCAGGTCTTCGTCCCGGTCCCGGCCGGGCGTCTCGCCACGGCACTCGCCGACCCCGCGCGCGTCGCCCGGGCCGTCCCCGGGCTCCAGCAGGACGCCGGCGCCCCACCCGTCGCCGGACGCCTCAAGCTGCGCGTCGGCGGACACTCCGTCACCTACCGGGGCACGGCCCGGGTACTCCCCCAGGGCGACGGCAGCTACACCGTCGAGGGGGACGCCACCGAGGCGCGTGGCTCCGGCGTGGTCAAGCTCGCCCTCACCCTGCGCCTCGCGGACGCCGAGGGCGGTACGGCGGTCACGGCCGAGGGCGGCGCGGAGGCGTCCGGCCGTATCGCGGAGCTTCCCGCCGACGCGGTCTCCTCGGCGGCGGCCCGGCTGCTGACCCGGTTCCTGGAGGGACTCGGGGAGGACGTGGGGGAGCGGGAGGAAGCGGCGGAGGTGGCCGAAACGGCGCCGGAGGACGGGCACACGTCCGTTTTCGACACCGAGATTCCGCCATCCTCGCTCGGCCCCGACGCGGACGACGCGGACGACGCGGAGGAGTCCGGCGAGGGCGCGGAGGGCCCCGCGGACGACTTCACCGACACCGGCGTCCCGCCCGCCGAGGCCGCCCACGCGCGCCGCACGATGATCGGCCGCAGCGCGGAGGAGGTCGACCACGCCCCGCCGCGCGGTCGCTATGCCCCGGTACCGGCCCCCCAGACCGTTTCGGCCAACCAGGCGCTGAAGTGGGCGGCCCCGGCGGCCGCGTTGGCGGTGGCTTCGGCGATCGTGGTCGGGCGGGCCCTGCGCCGACGGCGCTGAACACGGCGCCTCCCGGGGGCGCGACCGGCCATCCACGGCCCGAAGCGGTACGCCCGGCGCGGCCACCCCAAGTACTGTCGTGTCGTGAGTAACGAAGACATCACGCTGACCGCGGGCGACGCGGAGGTGATCGTGCGGCCCGGGAACGGCGGCCGCATCGGCGGACTGAGTATCGGCGGCACGCAACTGCTGCGCCAGGGCGAGCGCTTCGGCTGCTTCCCGATGGTGCCCTGGGCCGGCCGCATCCGTGACGGCCGTTTCCTCGACGGCGGCATCGTCCGGCAGATGCCCCTCAACTCCCCGCCGCACGCCATCCACGGCACCGCACGCGACGGCGCCTGGCGCACCGCGCGCGTCACGGAGCACGAGGCGGTGATCACGCACGAGCTGACCGACCCCTGGCCGCACTCCGGCCGCGTCACCCAGATCGTCACGCTCGCCGAGGACAGCCTGACGCTGACGATGGCCGTGGAGACGTACGACGACTCGTTCCCGGCGCAGATCGGCTGGCACCCCTGGTTCTGCCGGACCCTCGACGGCGTGGACGTGGACCTGGACTTCAAGCCCGCCTGGCAGGAGGAACGCGGCGCCGACCACCTGCCCACCGGCCACCGCGTCGACCCGAAGCCGGGCCCGTGGGACGACTGCTTCGGCATGCCCGGGGGCGTCGACGTCACGCTCACCTGGCCGGGGCGGCTGGAGCTGAAGGTGGCCAGCCGCGAGGAGTGGGTGGTGGTCTACGACGAGCAGGCCGAGGCGGTCTGCGTGGAGCCGCAGACCGGTCCGCCCAACGGGCTGAACACCCAGCCGCGCCTGGTCACACCCCTGGAGCCGCTGGAGGCGACCACGACCTGGAGCTGGCGGCGCCTTTAGGGCCTCCACGCAGGCCCTAAGCTGGCCGCATGACGGACGTACGTGCTGAGCTGCTTCAGCAGATCAAGGACAAGGCCGTGGTGCACGGCAAGGTGACCCTTTCCTCGGGCAAGGAAGCCGACTACTACATCGACCTTCGCCGGATCACGCTGGACGGCACGGCCGCGCCGCTGGTCGGTCAGGTCATGCTCGACCTGACCGCCGACCTGGACTTCGAGGCGGTCGGCGGCCTCACCCTGGGCGCCGACCCGGTGGCCACCGCGATGCTGCACGCCTCCGCCGCGCGCGGGAAGGTCCTGGACGCCTTCGTGGTGCGCAAGGCGGGCAAGGCGCACGGCCTCCAGCGTCGTATCGAGGGCGCCGAGGTCAAGGGCCGCCGCGTCCTGGCCGTCGAGGACACCTCCACCACCGGCGGCTCCGTGCTGACCGCGGTGGAGGCGCTGCGCGAGGCCGGCGCGGAGGTCGTCGCCGTCGCCACGATCGTGGACCGGGCCACGGGCGCCGCCGAGGCCATCGCCGAGCAGGCGGACGTGCCGTACCTCTTCGCCTTCTCGAAGGATGAACTGGGTCTGGACTGACACGCCCCTTTGACCTGGACTTGGGGGCGCCGTCCGTTGCCCCCTGTCTGGAAGGCTGTCTGGAAAGATGGGGGCCGACGATGACGTCACCCACCAAGGTCTAGGTCAGGGCCGTACGCAGAACCCGAACCACAAGGAGCGGACAGATGCCCATCGCAACCCCCGAGGTCTACACCGAGATGCTCGACCGGGCGAAGGCAGGCAAGTTCGCCTACCCGGCCATCAACGTGACCTCAAGCCAGACCCTCCACGCGGCGCTGCGCGGCTTCGCCGAGGCGGAGAGCGACGGCATCGTCCAGATCTCGACCGGTGGCGCCGAGTTCCTCGGCGGCCAGTACAGCAAGGACATGGTGACCGGCGCGGTCGCGCTCGCCGAGTTCGCGCACATCGTCGCCGAGAAGTACCCGGTCAACATCGCGCTGCACACCGACCACTGCCCGAAGGACAAGCTCGACGGGTACGTGCGTCCGCTGATCGCGGTCTCCGAGGAGCGCGTGAAGGCGGGCCGCAACCCGCTGTTCCAGTCGCACATGTGGGACGGCTCCGCCGAGACCCTCGCGGACAACCTCGCCATCGCCCAGGAGCTGCTGGAGCGCACCCGCGCCGCCAAGATCATCCTGGAGGTGGAGATCACCCCGACCGGCGGTGAGGAGGACGGCGTCTCGCACGAGATCAACGACTCGCTGTACACCACGGTCGACGACGCGATCCGTACGGCGGAGGCGCTGGGCCTCGGCGAGAAGGGCCGCTACCTGCTGGCCGCCTCGTTCGGCAACGTGCACGGCGTGTACAAGCCGGGCAACGTCGTGCTCCGTCCCGAGCTGCTCAAGGAGCTCAGCGAGGGTGTCGCCGCGCGGTTCGGCAAGGAGTCCCCGTTCGACTTCGTCTTCCACGGCGGCTCCGGCTCCACCGAGCAGGAGATCCAGACCGCGCTGGAGAACGGCGTGGTGAAGATGAACCTGGACACCGACACCCAGTACGCGTTCACGCGCCCGGTCGCCGGTCACATGTTCGCGAACTACGACGGCGTCCTGAAGGTCGACGGCGAGGTCGGCGACAAGAAGGCCTACGACCCGCGCACCTGGGGCAAGCTGGCCGAGGCGAGCATGGCCGCGCGCGTCCTGGAGGCCACGCAGCACCTGCGCTCGGCGGGCAACAAGATCAAGTAATCGGTCGTACGCCGATCACGGCGGGCCCGGCGGTCGTGACGACGCCGGGCCCGCCGTGTCGCCGTACCCGGGCGCGCTCCTGCCGCGAGCGGGTTATATGTGGGGCATGCCCGAAGTCCGGCTCGGCTCGTCCCGGGGTACGTGGATCCTGCTCACCACGGTGCTCGGCTCCAGCATGGCCATGCTGGACTCGACCGTCGTCAACGTGGCGCTGCCCCGCATCGGCCGCGACCTGAACGCGAGCCTCGGCGCGCTCCAGTGGACCGTCAACGCGTACATGGTCACGCTGGCCGGGCTGATCCTGCTCGGCGGCTCGCTCGGCGACCGCTACGGCCGCCGGAAGATCTTCGTCCTCGGGGTGGTCTGGTTCGCCACCGCCTCCCTGCTGTGCGGCCTCGCGCCGACCGCCGGGCTGCTGATCGCGGCGCGCGCTCTCCAGGGGGTCGGCGGGGCGCTGCTCACCCCCGGCTCGCTCGCCCTGATCCAGGCCTCCTTCCACCCCGACGACCGCAGCCGGGCCGTCGGCCTGTGGTCCGGCTTCGGCGGGATCGGCGCGGCCGTCGGCCCCTTCCTGGGCGGCTGGCTGGTCTCCGGGCCCGGCTGGCGCTGGGTCTTCCTGCTGAACGTGCCGCTCGCCCTGCTGTGCGTGCCGGTGGCCCTGCGGCATGTGCCGGAGTCGGCCGACGAGGGCGCCCACGGCCGTTTCGACGTCCTCGGCGCACTGCTGGGCGCGCTGTCGCTCGCGCTGCTGACGTACGCGCTCATCGAGGCGCAGGGGGGCACGGCGGCGGTGGTGGTGAGCGCGGTGCTCGGCCTCGCCGCGGCGGTCGCGTTCTGGTACGTCGAACGGCACCGGCCCAACCCGATGCTGCCGCCCGACGTCTTCGCCTCCCGGCAGTTCACGGCGGTCAACCTGGTCACGCTGTGCGTGTACGCGGCCTTCGGCGGCTTCTTCTTCCTCACCGCGCTCCAGTTGCAGGTGGCGGTCGGCTGGTCGCCGCTGGCCGCGGGTACGGCGCTGCTGCCGACCACCATCCTGATGCTGCTGTTCTCCTCCGCGTCGGGCGCGCTGTCCGACCGGACGGGGCCGCGGTTGCCGCTCACGGTCGGGCCGCTGCTGTGCGCGGCCGCGATGCTGCTGATGCTGCGCGTCGGACCGGGAGCGAGCTATCTGACCGATGTGCTGCCCGCGCTGCTGGTGATGGGCGCCGGCATGGTCACCCTCGTCGCCCCGCTCACCGCGACGGTCCTCGCCTCCGTCGACACCGCCCGCGCGGGCGTCGCCAGCGGCATCAACAACGCGGCGGCACGGGCGGCGGGGCTGGTGGCGGTGGCGGCGCTGCCGCTGCTGACGGGGATGGGGGCGGACGCGTACCGCTCCGCGCCGGCCTTCGACGCCGCGTTCGACCGGGCGATGCCGATCTGCGCGGGGGTGCTGGTGCTGGCGGCGGCTCTGGCGTTCTTCCTGGTCAAGGGGCGTCCGACAGCGGAGTGCCGGCACCCGGAACGGCATACGCACTGCTCGCTCACGACGCCGCCGCTGGAGGGGGAGCGGAGCGGTCCGTAGCGGCGGGCGGCTCGGGCGTGGGGGCCGGGGGCGGCCGGGGTGTGGGGCCGGGGGCGGCCTGGGCGTGGGCGGGCCGGGGCGTGGGCGGCGGCACCGTGGCCGCATACGCGAGACTGAACCCATGACCATTCACGAGAACCTGCTCGGCGGGCCGCCCCCGACCCACCTTCCCGATGACCCGGAACCCCGTGAGCAGCTGGCCGAGGGCACCGCGCCGGCGGACGTCGCCGCGCAGCACCCCACCTCCTCCCTCGCGTGGGCGCAGCTCGCCGACGACGCCTTCGAGCGCGGCGCCGTCGTGGAGTCGTACGCCTACGCCCGTACCGGCTACCACCGCGGTCTCGACGCCCTGCGCCGCAGCGGCTGGAAGGGCCACGGTCCCGTGCCCTGGGAGCACGAGCCCAACCGCGGCTTCCTGCGCGCGCTGCACGCCCTCGCCCGCGCCGCCCAGGCCATCGGGGAGCAGGAGGAGTACGAGCGCTGCGCCCAGTTCCTGAAGGACTCCTCGCCGACCGCGGCGGCGACCCTCGGCTGACACACGGTGCGTCACCTGTGTGGCCCGTCTGGCAACAGGCGGGCCTTGCCGTACCTGGCGTGATTGCGGAGGATGCGAGGTGGGGACCGGGGCCCCCGTGCCGGCATCGGCAGGGGCGGACCGCTACCCGGAGTAACAACAGGAGACAGCGATGTCCCAACAGGCTCACCCCCACGAGGCCGCTGAGCCCGAGACCCCGCATCTCGACTTCGCGGGTACGACGCCGTACGAGGACTACGTACGGGCGGACCTGCTCACCCACCTCCAGCAGACCCTCTCGGACGACCCCGGCGAGATGGTCTTCCTGGTCACCACCCAGGTGATGGAGCTGTGGTTCACGGTGCTCGTGCACGAGTGGGAGACCGCCGCGCAGGCGCTGCGCTCGGACGACGTGCCCACGGCGATCGCCGCGCTGAAGCGTTCCGTGCGCGAACTGGAGGCCCTGAACGCCTCCTGGACCCCGCTCGCCGGACTCACCCCCGCCCAGTTCAACTCCTACCGCTCCGCGCTCGGCGAGGGCTCCGGCTTCCAGTCGGCGATGTACCGGCGCCTGGAGTTCCTGCTCGGCGAGAAGTCCGCGTCCATGCTCGTACCGCACCGCGGCGCCCCCCGTGCCTACGCGGAACTGGAGAAGGCGCTGCACGAACCCAGCCTCTACGACGAGGCGCTGCGGCTGCTGGCCCGCCGGGGCCACGCGATCCCGGACGAGGTCCTGCACCGCGACGTCTCCCAGCGCCACGAGCCCGTGGCGGCCGTCGAACAGGTCTGGGCCACGATCTACTCCGGCGACCAGGACGGCGAACTCGTCCGGCTCGGCGAGGCGTTGACCGACGTGGCCGAGCTGGTGTGGCGCTGGCGCAACGACCATCTCGTCGCCACCCGCCGCGCGATGGGTGCCAAGGCCGGCACCGGCGGCTCCGCCGGGGTGGCCTGGCTGGAGAAGCGGGCCCGCAAGAACGTGTTCCCCGAGCTGTGGACGGCGAGGTCTCATGTCTGAACCCATCCTGAGGGCCAAGGAGTTGGACGCGGCGGACGAACTGGCGCCGCTGCGTTCCCGGTTCGTCCTCGACGACGTGGTCTATCTCGACGGAAACTCCCTCGGCGCGCTGCCCGCGCACGTCCCCGACCGGCTCGCGGACGTCGTGCGCCGGGAGTGGGGCGAGCTGCGCATCCGCTCCTGGGAGGAGAGCGGCTGGTGGACCGCGCCGGAGCGGATCGGCGACCGGATCGCTCCGCTGGTCGGGGCGGCGCCGGGTCAGGTCGTGGTCGGCGACTCCACAAGTGTCAACGTGTTCAAGGCCGTCGTGGCCGCGGCGCGGATGGCCGGGGAGGACCGCACCGAGATCCTGGTGGACGCGACCACGTTCCCCACCGACGGCTACATCGCCGAGTCGGCGGCGCGGCTGACCGGCCGTACCCTGCGCCCGGTGACGCCCGCGCAGGTGCCGGACGCGCTCGGGCCCCGTACGGCGGCGGTGCTGCTCAACCATGTCGACTACCGCACCGGCCGGCTGCACGACCTGCCCTCGCTCACGGCGGCGGTCCACGCCGCGGGCGCCCTCGCGGTGTGGGACCTGTGCCACAGCGCGGGCGCGCTGCCGGTGGGGCTGGACGAGCACGGGGTCGACCTCGCCGTCGGCTGCACGTACAAGTACCTGAACGGCGGCCCCGGTTCACCGGCGTTCCTCTACGTCCGCCGTGAACTCCAGCCCCGCTTCGACTCCCCGCTGCCCGGCTGGAACTCCCACGCCGAGCCCTTCGGCATGAGCCCGTCCTACGCCCCGGCCCCGGGTGCGGTGCGCGGCCGGGTCGGTACGCCGGACATCCTCTCCATGCTGTCGCTGGAGGCCGCGCTGGAGGTCTGGGAGGGCGTGGGCATCGACGCGGTCCGCGCGAAGTCGCTCGCGCTGACGGACTTCTTCGTGTCGTGCGTGACGGAGTACGCCGGGGACCGCGTGGAGTGCGTGACGCCCTCGGCGCACGATGAGCGCGGCAGCCAGGTCTCGCTGCGCTGCTCCCCCACTCTCGGCTCCGTTCGAGCGGGAGGTGCCCCCACCGCGGGTGAGGTCATGAAGAACCTCATCGCGGCGGGCGTCGTGGGCGACTTCCGCCCGCCGGACATCCTCCGCTTCGGTTTCACGCCGCTGTACACGAGCTTCGCGGAGGCGGAGCGGGCGGCCCGGACCCTGGGTTCGCTGCTGAGGTAGCCCCGGTCCCGCCGGGGGCGCGGTTTCTCCGTGCCCCCGGTGGGTCGCGGCGCGACCCTGGTGAGTCGCGGCGCCGTCGTCCACCGCACCGCACCCGCACCCGCCGCCCCGCCCCACGTCGGCGCACGTCACCGGCCTGATACCGTTCCCCGCCAACGGCCGACGAAGACCCCCACCTGGTCCGCCGCCCCAAACCCGTTCCGTCGTTGAGAGGTTGGAGCATGCCGGACGACGCCGCCGCAGCCCGCGCCGCCGCCGAAGAGGAGTCGGCCTTCTCGCACGACCCGGTCGACCCCGATGCCACCGCCTCCTACGGCACCCACCCCGACCAGGTGATCGACTTCTACGCCCCCCGCACGGAACAGGACGCCCCGGCCCCCCTGGTGGTCGTCCTGCACGGCGGCGCCTGGCGGGCCCGCTACGACCGCCGGCACATCACCCCCTTCGCCGGCTTCCTGGCCCGCAGGGGTTTCGCCGTGGCCAACGTCGAGTACCGGCGCGGCGGCGACACCGAGCCCGAGGGCGCCACCCCGCCCGCCGGGCGCTGGCCCGACACCTTCGACGACGTCGCCGCCGCCCTGGACGCCCTCCCCGGTCTGGCCCGCGAGGCGCTTCCGCAGGCCGACCTCCGCCGTACCGTCCTCACCGGCCACTCCGCCGGCGGCCACCTCGCCCTGTGGGCCGCGGCCCGGCACGTCCTGCCCGCGGACTCCCCCTGGCGCCTCCCCGAGGCCGCCCCCTTGCGCGGCGTCGTCGCCCTCGCCCCGATCGCCGACTTCGCGGTGGCGGAGAAGCTGGCCGTGTGCGAGCACGCCTCCCTCCAACTCCTCGGCGGCGACGACCACTTCACGGAAAGACGGCCGTACGCCGACCCCGCCCTCCTCCTCCCGACGGGCATCGCCACCACCCTCGTCCAGGGCCGCGCGGACCTCGTCGTACCCCAGGCCGTGGCCGAGTCGTACGCGGACGCGTCGGCAAAGGCGGGCGAGACGGCGGGCCTGACCCTCCTGGCGGGCGTGGGTCACTTCCCCCTGATCGACCCGGCGGCGGACGCGTGCGCGGTCGTGGTGGAGGAGATAGCCCAACTGGCTTGGTGACAGGGGGTTTTAGCGTCGCTCGTGGCCGTGGCCGCGGCGATCTCGAACCACACGAGCTTGCCGCGGTATCCGTCCCTGGCCAGCGGCTGCCAGCCCCACTGATCGGCGCAGGCCCGGACGATCGCGAGACCGCGGCCGCCCTCCAGATCAAGGGCCGTTGGCGGGCCGGTCGGCTCGGGCGGCCGCGGGTCCGTGTCCCACGCACCGACCCGCAGCATTCCGGCCGACCAGAGAATACGCAGCGCGGCGGGACCCTCGGTGTGCCGTACGGCGTTGCCCACCAACTCCGTTCCGAGAAGCTCGGCCACCTCCACGAGGTGGACCAGGTCGTACGCGGTGAGTACCAGGCGCAGGGTGCGACGGCTGATGGGGACGGCGCGCAGATCGTTGGGGATGGTGAGGGAGTACTCCCAGGGTTCGGTGGCACAGCTTGCGGTTTCGGGCATGTGCTATCTCCGCTTTGACGAGGGGGAGTTGATGCGACTGGCGTCTCGGTGGCGGTGCCGCAGCCGCCGTGGCAGGACGGAGCGGTGCACTTCCGCAGCGTGGTCGTCGCGTCACTGACGGTATGGCATGAATTCGTGCCAGTGCAACCGGCTGTCGTACCCTGACACCCGAACGTGTTGCGTGTGCAAGGCCGTTGGGAGCGTGAGGTCCATGCCGCCGAGGAGTAATCCCACTGCGCGACAGATGCGCCTGGGGACCGAATTGCGCAGGCTGCGTGAGGCCGCGGGGCTGAAGGCCAAGGAGGCGGCGGCGTTCCTGAGCTCGACGTCAGGCCAGATGAGCCATGTGGAACTGGGTATCGCGGCCGTCAGTGAGGAGCGCGTCCGGCGTCTCTGTGCGTACTACGCGTGCAGGGACGAGGCGTTGATCGATGCTCTGGTCGTCATGGCGGCCGACCGTACCCGCGGCTGGTGGGAGGAGTACCGGGGCGTGCTTCCACCGGTGTTCTTGGACACCGCCGAAGTCGAACACCACGCGAAATTTCTGCGCGAGATCGTGATCACGCACGTTCCCGGGCTGTTGCAGACCGCGGACTACGCGCGTGCGGTGTTCGCGTACATGGTTCCCGGTCTGCCGGAGAGTGACCTGCGGGCCCGGGTGGAACACCGGATGCGGCGCCGCATCCTCATCGAGGGCGACAATCCGACACCGTACGAGACGATCATCCACGAGTTCGCCCTGCGTGTCCGTGTCGCGGACCGGCGCGTCCACCACGCTCAACTGCGGCAGATTCTGGAGCGGATCGAGCAGGACAACGTGACCGTGCGGGTCATCCCCGTCGACCAGGACGGTTTTGCCGGTGCGGAGTCTTCCATGATGTATGCGGGCGGCCCGGTGCCGCAGTTGGATACCGGGCTGCGTGACTCTCCTACCGGCACCGCCTTCATCGATGCGGCGGCCCAGCTCGACCAGCTCCGCGCGCTGCTTCGTAAGGTGGAGAGTGCGTCGCTGGACACGGCGGCATCGCGGGACTTCATCCACCGTATGACCAAGGAACTGTGAGGCGATCGTGACGGATGCCCTGCGCTGGCGAAAGTCCACGTACTCGGGCGGAGGCGACGGCAACACCTGCGTCGAGATAGCCCCCCTCCCGACCCGCGTCGCCGTCCGCGACTCCAAGGCGCCCACTCGGGCGGTCCTCACGTTCCCCGCCTCCTCCTTCACGGCGTTCATCGCCAGCGTCAGGTGCCCCGGCGCCGTCCGCTGACCTCGCTGCACGTGCGGCCTTCATCCATAGCTTGACCAAGGAACTGTGAGGCGAGCGTGACCGCTGACCTGTGCTGGCGGAAGTCCACGTATTCGGGCGGAGGCGACGGCGACACCTGCGTCGAGATAGCCCCCCTCCCGACCCGCGTCGCCGTCCGCGACTCCAAGGCGCCCACTCGCGCGGTCCTCACCTTCCCCGCCTCCGCTTTCACGGCATTCATCGCCGGCGTCAGGGGCCCCGGCCCCGGCCGCTCCAGTACTCGCTGAGCGAATGCGGCTGAGGAGGACGAGGAGTCAGGGCGGCCACCGTCACTCGGGCGGCAGCGCTCGGGCTACCAGGGCATCGAGGCGGGCCGCCAGCGCCTGACTGCCGTCCGGTGCGATGGTGTCCAGGGCGACCATGGCGGTCACGATGCCGTCCGCGGGCTCCTTCTGCACGTCCGACCAGGTGTGGGAGCGGCGCCCTCACGCGCGGGCCCGAACCAGGAGGGTTCCGGTGCCCTTTCCTTCCGGGGGAGAGATGGTCTCGACTTTGATGTCCGAGAATCCGGAAGAAGTCAGAGAGGCAGACCACTCCTCCTGTGTGTAGTCCCACCTGGTTACCACCCTGTCATCCCTCAGAGTCTCCACCGGCTGAGTGCCGGCCGTCGGGGGCTTGTGGGAGAAAGCCAGTACGCCACCAGGCGACAGCCTCTTACGGATCAGAGGAAGAAGCTGTGCAGGGTCCGTGAACCAGACAGGCCCGAAGATGGACAGCACCACATCGAACGGCCCGACCTTACGGGACAGATAGTCGGTCACCTCTGCCGTGTGGAAGGTGAGGCCGGGGAGGTGGCCCCATCGGGCCCCGGCCTTCTTGATCTGGCTGGGGGCGATATCCACCCCCGAACAGGTGGCACCAAGGGTGGACAGGTGGGCCAGGTTGCATCCCGTGCCGCAGCCAAGTTCCAGGACGGTACGGCCCTGGAGATCCCCGAGGGTTGATTCATCGGGGCCGTGGTCGGGGTACTGCGTCCAGTTCAACCACGTGCGCGCACCGGAAACGTTGGTCTCCCTCCGTGGTGTCCGCCCCTGGGCGTATCGCTCCCAAGCGTCAACGACATCCATACGGAACCCTTCCTCATGAGGTCACCTCCCCTCGGACCAGAGGGGAGGTGGCACTGCATGCGCTGTGTCGCTACTTCCCGCTGTTGGGGCTGTCCGTGCACCCAGCGTGGCACTGGGAGCAGTCGGCCGTGTTCTTCGTGGTCCACAACTCCGCGTCGATCTCGAAGCCGGAAGCCCGGATGGCCTTGACGGTGCCCCGCAGAGCGGGCGGCTCCTGCATGCCCTCCCCGGGCAGGTGCGGAACGTGATGGATGTAGCGCCCCGCGTGCTGGTCGCAGAACGCCATGTAGTTGATCGAGTCGAGCACGAACGAGTGAACGCCCAGGTCCACGGCCTGGGACGGCCCCATGCGGACCTCGGAGCACTCGGCGGAGGTCACCAGGTAGGCGACGGCCTGACCGAAGATGCGCTCTGCCAGGTCACGGCCCGTGGCGTGATCCCGCATGATGAGTCGGACCTCCCGGTCCCACACCTGGGCGGGGACACAGGTTCGGGGGTCTCGGGCCTGTACCGCAGTTGCCATCGGAGGTTCCCTTCGCTTGTCGTGTTCGGGAGTTGGAAACCCGCCCTGGCCAGCTTCGCCACCTTTTCCGGTCCGCTTGCCACGCCGTCGTGCCTCCCGAAGCTAGCTGCGGGAATACGTTGCACTAGTTACGGTGTGGAATGGCTTGATATGCGCGATGTTGGTTAAAGATCACCGGCGGCAGTGTTCTGCCCATGCTGCTAGACGCTCTCTGGCCTGCTCACCGAAGACCGCATACTCCGCGTAGGCGGTGAAACGATGGAGCAGGTCATGCACGTCTCGGCTGTCGCGGAATACGACTGCGCCTAGGTCCAGTTCAGCGGTTGCCAGGGTGTCGTCGTAGATCGTAAATGTGTTCAGAGCCCCGGAAGTGAAGCGAACTCCCATGGGGATAATTCCGAGCCGGATGTTCGGCTGGTGCGTGAAGGATGCAAGACGGTCAATCTGCATGGCTAGTGCAGTGGGTGGAATGAGGGGATACCTGACGGCCTGTTCAGTCAGGATGAACGTGAACTGTTTGGATCGATCGAACAGGACCCTTTGCCTTTCCAGTTTCATAGCTATGGCTTTGGCCTGTTGTTCCGGGGGTGCCTGGCTCAGGCTGGCGCGAACGTATTCGGGGGTGGCCAGGAGTCCTGTGATCATGGATAGAAGGAAGTAGCGGAAGGTTGTGGACGATGCCTCAAGTCCGGCTAGCTGCAACTGCTTCTTGTCGATTCCTTTCCTTCGGAGTGTCCTCCCGTCCTGCCATTCCGTCTGTGCGATTCGAGCTACAGCCATCACTTCGGCTGAAACGGCTGGGGATGCGTTGAGCCCCCGAAGGAGTTGTTCGACGTCCAGGAGGGACGGGCGGCCTTTGTTGCTCTCGATGCGGCTGATCTTGGACTGCGACATGTTGCAACGTGCAGCAAGCCGGACTCCTGAGAGTCCGGCTTGCTTGCGGAGATGCTTGAGCATGGCCGCGAGTTCACGCCCCGACTGGTCCAGCTCGTCAGGTTCGATGGCCACCGTTGATGTACTCCCTGAACGGCACGGATTCCGTGAGGGCGATCCGCTGGTATTCGATGTACGGTGCCGGATCGCCTTCGTACAGTTCCCGGCTGACCTGTGTACCGTCTGTCGCATAGTTCATGAGGACGACTTCCGACCGGTCGAAGAGCCAGAAGTCCTGAACTCCCTCAAGCGGGTTGGTTCGGTCGGTCACATCCAGAATGCGGATTTCATCCCCGGCCCGTGAATGCACGTCGTAGTACATGAACTCAAAGCGGAGATAGTCGGTGAGCGGCTGCGTGACGATGTGGACCCGCCCTTTGGACTTCCCCTCCGCCTTGAACCTCCGTAGGCCGTCTGTGTAGCCGGAGGAGTAGTTCTCAGGGTCCAGTCGTTGCCCGGACAGGAATTCCTGGATATCTCCGTCCTCGCTCGGCACCCTGTAGACGGGAAGGGTCTCGAGTCGCCACGCCTCACGCTTGAAGCCCTGGACCTTGGCTGTCCAGGCTTCACCATCCAAGAGCACGGAATGCCTCCCGCAGGGTCTCTTCGGGGATCTCGACGAGTCCTTCGCCATCCGGCGCGGTGAACGCCTTGGACACGTCCCCCTGGACCACGAATGAGCCGGACGAGGTTCGGTAGATGTTCGGACAGTCGTCGTTGTTGCAGCTGCCGTTCCCGTTGCCGGTCAGTCGGGTCAGTTCCTCACGAGTCATATCCGCGACCCCCTGATACAGGCCCCTTGCGGGCCGGTCGCCACGACAGTACGAGCGGGGTGGGTGAACCGTCCATGCAAGAACGCGACTATGCGCGTCATTGCATAAAGAGCAGGCCGCGGCCTCGTCGCCGTACCTCCTCGCGATGCTCCGCAGGGGCGGGCTCAGCCGATGTCGACGGACTCGCCTGGCGGCAGGTGGTGGTGGGGGGCGCCGGTGCCGGGGCCGTTGGGGCCCAGGAGGCCGGCGATCACTGTGGTGCCGGTCTCGTTGAGGGCGCCGTCGTGGATGGCGTAGGACTGTCGCGGAGCCACCGCGCGGACGTAGTCGATGAGCTGGCCGGTCGTGGACCAGGGGCCGTGCACCGGCAGCAGCAGGGTGTCGACGGTGGTGTCCGGGACGGTGAGCGCGTCTCCGGGGTGGAACAGCGCGTCGTCGACGAGGAAGCCGATGTTCCCGATGCGGGGGATGTCGGGGTGGATGGGCGCGTGCCACGTGCCGTGGACCTTCACGTCGAAGCCGGCCGCGGTGAAGGCCGACCCCTCGCCGACGGCGGTGACCCGGGTGCCGAGGCCGTCCAGCCGGCCGGCGACGGAGGTGTTGGTCCAGATCCTCAGGGCCGGGTTGCTCTGGGCGGCTCTGCGGAGTGCCTCCTCGGAGAAGTGGTCGAAGTGCTCGTGGGTGACCAGGACGGCGTCCGCGCCCTCCAGTGCCTGCGGGTCGGTCAGTCCGCCCGGGTCGACGACCAGGCGGCGGCCGTCCTTCTCGACGCGGACGCAGGCGTGGCCGAACTTCGTGAGACGCATGGTGGTGTGCTTGGCCTCTCCGGTGGATGCAGATGTACAACCAGGTTGTACATCTAGGTTACATAGTTTGGGTAGGGTGGGGCCATGGACGACGACGCGCTGGCCGAAGAGCTGCGGCAGGTGATCGGGGAGCTGGTCCGTGCCGTACGGGGTGCGGACACCATGCCCTCGGGGGAGGCCGCCATCCTCGGCCATCTCGACCGCGGTGGCCCGCGGACCACGGCCGACCTCGCGCACCTGCGCCGCGTGACCCACCAGGCGACCGCCAAGTCCGTGAAGGAACTCCTCGGCGACGGCCTGGTCCGCGCCGAGCCCCACCCCAGCGACGGCCGCAAGCTCCTGCTGCACATCACCGACACCGGTCGCGCGCGCCTCCGGCGGGAGCGCGCGCAGCGTGCCGACTGGCTCAACGCCGCCATCCGCGACACGCTCGGCCCCGACGAGCAGCGGCAACTCCGGGAGTGTGTCCCCCTGCTGGCCCGCCTGACCGCCCAGATCACCGGGCAGTGAGCCGCTTCGGTGAGGCGACCGCCGAGCAACCCGGAAGGGAGGCCGCGGTCATACCCGTAGTACCTGAGAGCTACCTCGCGGGACAGCTCCCCGGCGGGACGCCGACGACCACGCTCGCTTCCTAACTTCCTTTGCAGCCAAGCCCGATGGCCGGGCCGGCTGGAAGGAAGCCGTCATGGGGCGCCCATCGCACCGCACCCGCCGTACCCTCGTCGCCGCGCTCCTCGCCGCGGCCCTCACCGTCCCCCTCTCCGCGGCCGCCCGCCCCCGCGTCCCGGCGCCCGCCCCCGCGGCCCTTCCCGCGCTCACCCCGGCCACCCTCGCCACCGTCTACGCCGCGAACCGTGCCGACGCCGCCCGTGCCGCCCGCATGGCCGCCGCCCACGGTGACTCCCGCCGCGCCGCCGCCGACCGGGCGCTGGCCTCGACGCGGCGCCGGCTGCTGGCCTTCGACGGGCGGGGCGACGGCCTGGCCACCGAGGTGTTCGGGGACCTCGCCCCCGCCGACCGCATCGCGGTCCTGGTCCCGGGCTCGGACACCTCCCTCGACACCTACGCCCGCTTCCACCGCGCGGCCAAGGCCCTGTACACGGCCGCCGGCCGCGCCCGGGGCCCCCGTACCGCCGTCGTCGCCTGGCTCGGCTACGCCACCCCCGCCACCGTCAGCACGACGGTCGCCACCACCGGCCGCGCCGACGAGGCGGCGCCCCGACTCCGCGCGCTCGT
This sequence comes from Streptomyces sp. NPDC048106, assembly GCF_040706415.1. Lineage (NCBI taxonomy): Bacteria > Bacillati > Actinomycetota > Actinomycetes > Kitasatosporales > Streptomycetaceae > Streptomyces > Streptomyces sp. NPDC048106. The sequence goes on from NZ_JBEZND010000021.1 coordinate 55,441, forward strand.
ACGGCAGTTGCGGGACCTCGCCCCCGCCCGCGCGCACCTCTCCCTCGTCTGCCACTCCTACGGCTCCGTCGTCTGCGGCCGGGCCGCGCGCGGTCTCGACGTGGCCGACATCGCCCTGGTCGGCAGCCCCGGCACCGGCGCGGACGACGTGTCCGGCCTGGGCGCCCGCGCCCGCGTCTGGGCGGCCCGCGGCACCGGCGACTGGGTGGCCCACGTGCCGCATGTGCGGGTCGACCTGCTCCTCGCCACCGTCGGCCTGGGCGCCGACCCCGTCTCCCGGTCCTTCGGCGCCCGGGTCTTCGACGCGGGCACGGCCGACCACAGCGGCTACTTCACCCCGGGCTCGGCCTCCCTCGCCAACCTGGCCCGGATCATCCGCGGCGAGACCTCGGAGGTCACCGGTGCCTGACGACGACGGACGTACCGCGCACGGCATCCGGCGGGCGATACGGCACGGCGCGCGCCGCGTCGACGCCGCCACCCCCGCCTCCCGCGACCGCGCCGTGGACGCCCTGCGGGCCTGCGGGATCCTCGGTGTCGTCCTCGGCCACTGGCTGGTCACCGCGCTGGTCGCCCACGACGGCGGCCTGCACACCGCCAGTCCCCTGGGGCGCATGCCGTGGCTGGCCCCGATCTCCTGGGGCTTCCAGACCCTGGCGCTGTTCTTCCTGGTGGGCGGGCACGTGGCCACCACAAGCCTCGCTTCCGCGCGCGCCCGCGGCCTGACGTACGGCCAGTGGCTGCGGGCCCGCCTCGCCCGCCTCGTCCGTCCGGTCCTCGCCCTCCTCGCCCTGTGGGCCGTGGTCACCGCGGGCCTGCTGTGCGCCGGCGCCCCGGCGGACACCGTCCACACCCTCGTCAAACTCGCCCTGTCCCCGCTGTGGTTCCTGCTGGTCTTCGCCGCGCTGACCGCCGCGACCCCCCTCGTCGCCCGGCTGCACCCCCTGTGGCCCCTCGCCGTGGTCCTGCACGTGGACGTGCTGCGCTTCGGCCTGCACCTCGGCCCCTCCTGGCTCGGCTGGGCGAACCTGCCCGCCGGCTGGCTGGTCCCCTACACCCTCGGCGCCGCCTGGACCCGCGGCGAACTGGACACCCGCCGCGCGGGCTGGACCCTGCTGGCCTGCGGTACGGCGGCCACCGCGGCCCTCGTCGGCTGGGCGGGCTACCCGGCCGCCATGGTCGGCGTCCCCGGCGCGGCGATCTCCAACCTGGACCCGCCGACCCTCGCCGCCGTCACCTTCGGCCTCGCCCAGTGCGGCCTGGCGCTGCTGCTGCGCGACCGGCTGCGCCGCGCGATGCGCCGCCCCCTGCCGTGGGCGGCCGTGGCCACGGTCAACCTCTCCGCGATGACGGTCTTCCTGTGGCACCAGACCGCCCTGATGGCCACGACGGCCGCGCTGCTCCCGGCCGGCCGCCTGCCCGGCCTGCACACCGGCCCCGACGGCCCGGCCTGGATCGCCGCCCGGCTCGTCTGGCTCCCGGTGTTCGCGCTGGTCCTGACGGTGTGCTGGGGCGCGTTCCGGTCGTACGAGCAGGGCGGCGGCCGGCGCTCGCGCGGGCGGCGGGGCCGGGTGGTCAGGGTGCACCGGGGCCGGGTGGTGCGGGTGCACCGGGGCGCCGGGGGTGGCGTGGGGGACCAGGAGGCGGGGGCTGTCCCCCGTGTTCCGCGAGGTCCCCGTGTCTAAGGTGGACGGCGTGACGGAAACGGGGGGTCGTCAGGAGTTCGCGCTGCTCGCGGGCCAGGGGCGGCGGTGGCTGCGGATGCTGCGCGACGATCTGTGGACGGCGCGGCGCGATCCGCTGCCCGTCTCCGTCTGGCTGCGCTGGCTGCCGCACGGAGTGGTGTGGCTGGCCGCGCTCGGGGTCGCGCTCGGCGGCGTGGCGCAGCTCGCGAACAACGGGGGGCTGAACCTGGGCGCCTCCTTCGCGATCGGCCTCCCGCAGGCGGGCGCGGCCGTGCTCGCGCTGCGGCGGCCGATCACGGCCTGGTGGCTGTCCATGGCGGCGACCCTGGCCTGCGCCGTCGCGGTCCACGGCCACCTGGGCCGGATACCCGGCGTGGTGTTCTCCTGGCCCTGGACCGCCGCCGGGATCATCGCCCACCTGCTGGTCATGCTGCTGCTCGCGCTGCGCGTGCGCGCCCGGGTGGCGGTCGAGGCGCTGGTCCTGACCGCGCTGCTCACCTGGGCCCTGGAGTCCGGCTGGGGCGGGGCCGGCTACCAGCCGACCGGGGCCGCCGCGGTGATCCTGTCCGCGGTGGTCGCGGTGGTCGGCATCGCCCTGCGCGGCCGACAGCAGGCGCGCGCCGAACTCGTGGAGCAGACCACCCTCACCGCCGAGGAGCGGGCCCGCCGCACCCTCCTGGAGGAGCGCAGCCGGATCGCCCGGGAGCTGCACGACGTGGTGGCTCACCACATGTCGGTCATCTCCATCCAGGCCCAGGTCGCCCCCCACCTCGTGGAGCGGCCGTCGCCCGAACTGGTCGAGAACCTCGCGGGCATCCGGCAGAACGCGCTGGAGGCCCTGACCGAACTGCGCCGGGTCCTCGGGGTGCTGCGCGCCGAGCACCCCGAGGATCCCGAGGGCCCCTACGGGCTCGGCGCGCCCGGCACCGGAGCCGCCCCCGACGCCCCCCAGCCCACCCTGGCCCGGCTCGACACCCTCATCGAGAACACGCGCGCCGCGGGTCTCGACGTGAGCGCCGAGGTGCGGGGCGCGGTGCGGTCGTACACCCCGGGCGTGGAGCTGTCGGCGTACCGGATCGTGCAGGAGGCGCTGAGCAACGCGCTGCGGCACGCGCCGGGATCCCGGGTGCGCGTCGAGGTCGTCCACCGCCCGGACGGCGTCCACCTGGAGGTCGCCAACTCCCGTCCCCGGCAGGCGGTCCCGCCCTCGCCGGGGGCCGGGCACGGGCTGCTCGGCATGCGCGAGCGCGCGGCGATGCTCGGCGGCCGGGTCACCGCGGCCCCGACCGAGCGGGGCGGCTTCACGGTCACGGCCTTCCTCCCCGGCGACAGCGCGCGGCCCGACGGCACCCCGCCCGACGGCCCGTCGCCGGCCCCCTCGCCCACGACAGGAGAACAGACCCCATGACCAGCGGCGCCGGCACCATCCGCGTACTCATCGCCGACGACCAGGAGATGGTCCGGCAGGGCTTCACCGTGCTGCTCAACGCTCAGCCCGGCATCGAGGTGGCCGGCCAGGCGGTGGACGGCCGGGAGGCGATCACGAAGTCCGCCGAACTGGAGCCGGACGTCGTCCTGATGGACATCCGCATGCCCGGACTCGGCGGCATCCAGGCCACGGAACACATCACGGTCGCCCAACCGGCGGTGAAGGTCCTGGTGTTGACCACCTTCGACCTGGACGAGTACGTGTACGACGCGCTGCGTGCCGGCGCCTCCGGGTTCCTGCTCAAGGACGCCTCCGCCGACAAACTCGCCGAGGCGGTACGGGTGGTGGCCGGCGGCGATGCCCTGCTCGCCCCCGGTGTCACCCGCCGCCTCATCGCCGAGTTCTCCCGCCTGGACGGCGGCCGCCGCTCCCCGCTGCGCCGGCGCGTGGGCGAACTCACCGAACGGGAGACGGAGGTGCTCGCGCTGATCGCGCAGGGGCTGAGCAACGCGGAGATAGCGGTCCGGCTGGTGGTGGCCGAGCAGACGGTGAAGACGCATGTGGGCCGGATCCTGGTGAAGCTGGGGCTGCGGGACCGTACGCAGGCGGCGATCTTCGCGTACGAGTCGGGGCTGATCCGGCCGGGGACGCGGTGAGTCCCGTAGGGGTCGGGCGGGGGAGTAGTACTTGAGAGGGACCTCGCGGAACCCCTCTCCGAGCTGACGACGCGCGGCCGTCCGCCGCCTACCGTTCGTTTCGTGACCGAGACGACGCACACGCCCGCGAGTCCGCCGGCCGGGGCCGGCCGGCCGCACAGCCCGGAGTTCCGGCTGGCCGCCGACGCCCTCGGCGGGCTGCGGCAGGACCTGTTCCACGGGGCCTTCGCCTACCGCCCGCTGCCCCGCCTCGGCCCCGGCAGCCCGCTCGTGCGCGGCCAGTCGGGGCGGATGCGGGAGTACGCCGCCAGGACCCCGCACGCCGTGGTCGTCTTCCTCGGCCTGGTGGCGATGTGGCTGGGCATGAGCGGCGACGGCGCCTCCGAGCTGCCCGCCCTGATCTGCGGACTGCTGGCCCTGACACCGGTCCTGCTGACCCTGGTACGGCCGGTCGGCGCGTTCTGGGCGTCCCTCGCCGCGTCCCTGGTCAGCGGGGTCCTCAGCGGCGGGTACTGGGGCGGGACATGGGTGCCGGGCGGATTCGTCTCACACCTGGTGGTGCTCACCGTCGTGTCGATCCGCACCCGCCCGCGCACGGCGGCCTGGATGTGGGTGCTGACCGGGGTGTACGGCTTCGTCGCCGGGGGCCTGCTGGGCCGGACGGACGACCATGGCGACGTGGCCCGGATGCTGCTCCTGTCCGCGCTGATCCTGCTGGTGGTCGCCGTGTGGCACGTCCGCCGCGAGGCCGCGCTGGAGGTGACCGCGCAGCAGACGGTCACCGAGCACGAGCGCTCGCGGCGCACCCTGCTGGAGGAGCGCACCACCATCGCGCGCGAGCTGCACGACGTGGTCGCCCACCACATGTCGGTGGTCGCCATCCAGGCGGAGGCGGCGCCGTACCGGGTGGAGAACCCGCCGCCGGAGCTGGAGAAGGCGTTCGTCACCATCCGGGAGAACGCGGTGGCGGCCCTGACCGAACTGCGCCGGGTCCTCGGGGTCGTCCGCGCCGAGGAGCACGCGGTGCCCGACGCGCCGCAGCCCACGCTGGCCGACCTCGACGGGCTGCTCGCCAACGTGCGCGAGGCCGGGCTCACGGTGGACAAGGCGGTGACCGGCGCGGTGCGCGCGCTGCCGCAGGGGGTGGAGCTGTCCGCCTACCGGATCGTCCAGGAGGCGCTGAGCAACGCCCTGCGGCACGCGCCGGGGGCGAGCGCCCGTGTGGAGGTCGCCTACGTCCTCGGCGGTCTCGGCCTGCGCGTGGTCAACGGGCCGCCGCCCGCGCCGGGTCCGGCGAAGCCGTCGCCGGGCGCGGGGCACGGCATCACGGGCATGCGGGAGCGTGTCACCATGCTGGACGGCGAGATGACGGCGGCCCGCACGACCGAGGGAGGCTACGAGGTGACGGTCTTCCTCCCCGTGCCCGCCCCGGCGGCCGGACCCGAGGGCGACGCATGACGATCCGCGTCCTGATAGCCGACGACCAGATGATGGTCCGCGAGGGCTTCTCCGTCCTGCTGAACGCGATGCCGGACATCGAGGTCGCCGGCGAGGCGGTCAACGGGCGCGAGGCGGTGGAGCGGGTGCGTGAACTCGCCCCGGACGTCGTCCTGATGGACATCCGCATGCCCGAGCTGAACGGCATCGAGGCGACCCGCGAGATCGTCGCGGCCGACGCCACGGCGAAGGTCCTGGTGCTGACCACCTTCGACCTGGACGAGTACGTCTACCAGGCCCTGCGCGCGGGCGCCTCCGGCTTCCTCCTCAAGGACGCCTCGGCCCGCGAACTGGCCGACGGGGTACGGGTGGTGGCGGCCGGTGAGGCCCTGCTGGCGCCCTCTGTCACCAAGCGCCTGATCTCCGAGTTCTCCCGCCTCCCGGAGGCCCGCCGCCCGCCGCGCACCGCCCAGGCGGCCTACGGCGACCTCACCGACCGCGAGACCGAGGTCCTCGTCCTCATCGCCCAGGGCCTGTCCAACGCGGAGATCGCCGAACGCCTGGTGGTGGCCGAGTCCACCACGAAGACCCACGTCAGCCGCATCCTGGTGAAGCTGGGCCTGCGCGACCGGACGCAGGCGGCGGTGTTCGCGTACGAGGCGCGCCTGGTGACCCCGGGCTGACGCCGTGGCCTGGTGGGAATCCGGCCGCGCGCGTTAGCGTCGGCACATGTCAGGGCCTGCAGACCTCGCTTTCGACCCCTGGGACCCGGCGTTCCTGGCCGACCCGTACCCGGCCTACGCCGAGCTGCGCGCACGCGGCCGGGTGATCCGGTACGAGCCCACGGACCAGTGGCTGGTGCCGCACCACGCGGACGTCTCGGCGCTGCTGCGGGACCGGCGGCTGGGGCGGACGTATCAGCACCGGTTCACGCACGAGGAGTTCGGCAGGACCGCGCCGCCGCCCGCGCACGAGCCGTTCCACACGCTCAACGACCACGGGATGCTGGACCTGGAACCGCCGGACCACACCCGGATCCGGCGGCTGGTGTCGAAGGCGTTCACGCCGCGCACGGTGGAGCGGCTGAGGCCGTATGTGCACGGCTTGGCGGACGAGTTGGTGGCGGGCCTGGTCCGGGACGGCGGCGGGGACCTGCTGACGGACGTCGCCGAACCGCTGCCGGTGGCGGTGATCGCGGAGCTGCTGGGGATCCCGCCGGCGGACCGGGGGCCGCTGCGGCCCTGGTCGGCGGCGATCTGCGGGATGTACGAGCTGAACCCGTCCGAGGAGACGGCCGCGCGGGCGGTGCGGGCGTCGCAGGAGTTCTCCGGGTATCTGCGGGAGCTGATCGCCGAGCGGCGCGGACGGCCGGGGGACGACCTGATCTCCGGGCTGATCGCCGCGCACGATGAGGACGGTGGGCGGCTGACCGAGCAGGAGATGATCTCCACCGCCGTCCTGCTGCTCAACGCCGGGCACGAGGCCACCGTCAACGCCACCGTGAACGGCTGGTGGGCCCTCTTCCGTAACCCCGGCCAGCTGGCCGCCCTGCGCGCCGACCACGGCCTGGTCCCGACCGCGATCGAGGAGCTGATGCGCTACGACACCCCGCTCCAGCTCTTCGAACGCTGGGTCCTGGACGACATCGAGATCGACGGCATCACCATCCCGCGCGGCGCGGAGATCGCCATGCTCTTCGGCTCCGCCAACCACGACCCGGCCGTCTTTTCCGCCCCCGCCCGCCTGGACCTCGCCCGCGCCGACAACCCCCACATCTCCTTCAGCGCCGGCATCCACTACTGCATCGGCGCCCCCCTGGCCCGCCTCGAACTGACCGCCTCCATGACCGCCCTGCTCCGCCGCGCCCCCACCCTCGCCCTCACCACCGAACCGACCCGCAAACCGAACTTCGTGATCCGCGGCCTGGAGGGACTGGACGTGGAGGTGCGCTGATCACCCGTTCGGCTGATCGCGCGACCGTTCCGGCATATGCGCCCCGCCCGCCCGGCACGCTGGTGCCTGCCTGAGGAGGAGGGCACCAAGACGGTTATGGCACAGCGTGACGTGCGGTCGGCCCAGATGTCGGTGGAGGAGTTCGAGAGGATCGCCGAGTTCGCGGCCAGGGAGACCGACGACGCCGTCAGGTTCGAGTTGATCAACGGACGGATCGGGATCAAGAAAGCGGCTGACGGCGACCGCAACAGCATCGTGCTGTGGCTGATGAAGCAGTGCATGCAGGCACGGCCTGAGCTGGATCTGTATCAGGGGCAAGGGTTGAAGGTGGAGGAGTACCGCGCGGGGCGGGTGCGGCCGGACGGGGTTCTCGTGCCCAGGCGCCACTTCGCCGGACACGGCGAGTGGGCCGATCCGACCGGTGCGCTCCTGGTTCTCGAGGTCACCTCCTACGACTCCGACACCGACCGGCGTGACCGCCAGGAGAAGCCCGCCGCCTACGGCGCGGCCGGAATCCCCTTCTACCTGCTGGTCGACCGCGACGATCACACGGTCACCCTGTTCAGTAACCCGAACCCGGGCGTCGGCTATCGCGACACCCACAAGGAGGCCTTCGGCGCCAAGGTGCCGATCCCCCAGCCTCTCGGTATCGAACTCGACACCGAGAGGCTGAAGCGGTACGTCGACTGACCCCCCTCACCCCGCCACATCCCTCCTCCGCAGTCCCGCCAGTCCCGCCGCCACCAGTGCTGCCGCGATTCCCGTCAGGAGCAGGACCGGTGGCCAGTGCACCGTTCCGCCCGGCAGCTTCGGGAGGTGGGTGAAGGGGGAGAGGTCCAGCAGGGGCTGGGGGGCCTTCAGGGCGGGGCCGATCCAGCCGAGGAGGAGGACGGCGCCCGCGACGCCCCACGCGGCGCCGGCGCCGCGCGGCAGGACGCCGTAGAGCAGCACGGCGATGCCGCCGATGACCCAGATGGCGGGGAGCTGGAGGAGGCAGGCGGCCACGAGGGGGCCGGTGTCCCCGCCGTAACCGGCGGCGAAGCCCAGGCCGGTGAGCAGCATCAGCAGGGCCGCGCCGCCGAAGGCGATCACCAGGTGCCCGGCGGCCCAGCGCAGCCTGCCGACCGCGCCCGCGAGGACCGGTTCGGCGCGGCCGGTGGACTCCTCGCCGTTCAGGCGCAGCACCGACTGCACGATGTACAGCGCGGCCACCAGCCCCAGCATCCCGATCAGCGCCGCCAGCAGCGCGTTCGTGAGCCCCGATCGGCCGCCCATCCGCTCGAAGATCTCCCGCGCCTGGTCGCTGCCGCGCACCAGGTCCGCCGCGCCGGTCGCGACCCCGCCGTACACCACCCCGGCGACGAAGAACCCCAGTCCCCAGCCCAGCACGCCGCCCCGCTGCAACCGCCAGGCCAGCGCGCCCGCCGTACCGAGCCGCCCCGCCGCCGGTCCCGGACGCGTGGGCAGGAAGCTCATCCCGAGGTCCCGGCGCCCGGCCAGCCCGTAGGCGACCGCGCCCTGCGCCAGCGCCGCCCCCGCGAACAGCGCGAGCACCCACCAGCGTTCGCCCGCGAACGGGCGCAGGTCCTCCAGCCAGCCGAGCGGCGACAGCCAGGTGAGCACCGAGGAACCGTCGGAGGACGCCGAGTCGCCCGCCGCGCGCAGCACGAACGCCGCGCCCAGCACCGCCGACGTCAGCCCCCGGGCCAGCCGCGCGCTCTCCGTCAGCTGGGCGACGATCGCCGCCATGGTCGCGAACACCAGCCCGACCCCGCCGACCCCGAGCGCGAACGCCACCGCCCCCGCGCCGCCCCACGCGGCCAGGCCCGCCGCGATCAGCACCACGAGGACCGCGTTCGCGCCCGCCGCCGTCACCAGCGCGGCCGTCAGCGGGGCCCGCCGCCCGACCATCCCGGACGACACCATCTCCTGCCGCCCGCTCTCCTCCTCGTCCCGGGTGTGCCGCACGACGACCAGCAGGCTCATCACGGCGGCGAGCGCGCCGGCGTACACCCCGACGCGCCAGGCCGTGAGCGCGCCCAGCGAGTCGGCGAAGACCGGCCCGACCATGGCGCGCAGCGAGGTGTTCGCCGCCATCTGGTGCATGAGCTGGGCGCGGGCGGCCGGGGTGCCGTAGAGCGACTGGAGGCTGCCCGGCATGGACAGCACGACCAGCGCGATCACCGCGATCCACACCGGGACCATCACCCGGTCCCGGCGCAGCGCGAGGCGCACCAGGATGCCGGTGCCCGCGAACGGCCGCGCGCCACCGGCCCGTACGGAGCCGCTCACCACCGCGCTCACACCGCCACCCCGTCCGGGTCCGCCTGCGGGTCGGTGTCGTCGGCGCCGTCCGCGTAATGCCGTAGGAACAGCTCCTCCAGCGTCGGCGGCGTCGACGTCAGCGTCCGCACCCCGGACTCGCCGAGCGCGCGCAACAGCCCGTCGAGCTGGTCGGTGTCCACCTGGAGCCGCACCCGCCGGCCCTGGACGTCGAGGTCGTGCACGCCCGGCAGCCCGGCAAGTCCCCGGGGCGGGCCCGCGAGTTCGGCGGTCACGCTGGTCCGGGTCAGATGCCGCAGCTCGGCCAGCGAACCGCTCTCCACCGTCCGCCCCTTGCGGATGATGCTGACCCGGTCGCACAGCTGCTCCACCTCGCTGAGGATGTGGGAGGAGAGCAGGACCGTACGACCGCGCGCCCGCTCCTCCTCCACACAGCGCCGGAAGACCTCCTCCATCAGGGGGTCGAGGCCCGAGGTCGGCTCGTCCAGGATCAGCAGGTCCACGTCCGAGGCGAAGGCGGCGACCAGGGCGACCTTCTGCCGGTTGCCCTTGGAGTAGGTGCGGCCCTTCTTCGTCGGGTCCAGCTCGAAGCGCTCGACCAGTTCGGCGCGCCGCCGGGGATCGAGGCCTCCGCGCAGCCGCCCGAGCAGGTCGATGACCTCGCCGCCGGACAGGTTGCGCCACAGGGTCACATCGCCGGGCACATAGGCGATCCGCCGGTGCGCCTCCACCGCGTCCCGCCACGGATCGCGGCCCAGCACCCGCACCGCGCCCGCGTCGGCGCGCAGCAGCCCGAGCAGCACCCGGATGGCGGTCGACTTGCCCGCGCCGTTCGGCCCGAGGAAGCCGTGCACCTCGCCGGTCTCGACGTCGAGGTCGAGACCGTCCAGCGCGTGGGTACGGCCGAAGGACTTGTGGAGTCCGGCGACCGTGATTGCCTTCGTCATGGCCAGAACGTACGCTTCTTTCAGAAATTTGTGAAGTTACCGAAGGTCCCTAAAGTTCGGGTACGGTGAGGCCATGACGGAAGCGACGGGGGAGGAATCGGCGGGGCGGGACCCCGAGGCGGTCTCGACGTTCGTGGAGCGCTTCGCGGCCCAGATGGTCGAGGCCGGGATGACCCGCATGCCCTCCCGTGTCTTCGCCGCGCTGCTCGCCTCCGACACCGGCACCCTGACCTCGGCCCAGCTCGGCGAACAGCTCAGGATCAGCCCCGCCGCCGTCTCCGGCGCGGTGCGCTACCTCGCCCAGGTCCACATGGTCTCCCGCGAACGCGAACCCGGCTCCCGGCGCGAGCGCTACCGCGTCCGCAGCGACCAGTGGTACGAGGCCCTCACCAGGCGCGACGCCATCATCAAGCGCTGGGAGGACGCCCTGCGCGAGGGGGTCGCCAGCCTCGGCGCCGACACCCCCGCGGGCCGCCGCCTGTCCGAGACGCTGGACTTCTTCGAGTTCATCGAGCGGGACGTGGCGGAGATGATGGAACGGTGGCGGGTCTACCGGGACGAGAAGTACGCCCGCTGAGGCCGGCTGTCACCGAGAGTCACGTACGGGCGGGCAGCACCAGCGTCCACGCCTCCTCCAGCACCCGCCACGTCCGGCGCCGCACCGGTCCCCGCACCCCCGTGTCGGCGCGGTAGTGGAAGTCGGGGCCGGTCACCGTGACGGTGCGGCCCGAGGCCCTGAGGGGGGTCGCCTCCGCGCCCACGGAGAGGGGGCGGATCTCCAGCGCGGCCAGGCCGCCGGTGGCCGGGGCCAGGCGGACCGACTCCACCGGCTGGTCGAGGTCCACCAGCGCCTCGCCGTCGACCTCCACCCGCAGCCGGGTGGGGCCGGGGGCGGGTATCGCGGTCAGCCGGGTCGGACGCGGGGTCAGGGTGCGCACCAGGGACCGGTACCAGGGCCGGGCGGCGGCCGCCATCGGCGCGGGGACGGGCGCCCGCACCGGGGCCGCGGGGATGGCGAGCCCGCCGAGGACCAGCCCGTCGCTGTCGTCGGCCAGCAGATCGAGCCGGCGCTCCTCGCCGTCCAGCACCGCCCGCGCCGCCGCCACCGCGCCGGCCGGCACCCCCAGGGACCGCGCCAGGGTGACCGCCTCGCCCACCGGCACCACCGAGAGCGCGCATCCGTCCAGTTCCCGCCCCCGGTGGAGCAGGGTCACCGCCCGCAGCAGGGCGGCGTCGTCGCCCACCACCACCGGACGGCGAGCACCCCTACGGCCCAGTGCCCGCGCGAATTCCGCCGGCCCTTCCGGGAGACACACCTTGGCCGCCGCACCCGCGCTGAGCACGTCTTTCGCGATCCGTACGGACTCCCCGTCCGTCTGCCGTGCCCCCGGATCGATGATCACCAGCAGCTGATCGGACGTCGCGAAAGTCGCCACCTCGGTCCTGCCTCGCTTCCTCGGGTAGCATCTTTGTGCAAGAGCCCCTTGCGCTATTGCGCCAGGGGCTTCGTCTATTCCGGGGCATCCGGTCCGACGGTTGTGCGGCCAACGACGGTCGCGGTGGCACGCGGCGGTGAACCTTACGCCCACGCCCCTGACCTTGGACATGCCCCGCCCGGAAGGGGTGTACGCGCGTGCCCGCACTTGTGCTGCTCGGTGCTCAGTGGGGTGACGAGGGCAAGGGGAAGGCCACCGACCTGCTCGGTGGATCGGTGGATTATGTGGTGCGATACCAGGGCGGCAACAACGCCGGCCACACGGTCGTCGTCGGCGACCAGAAGTACGCCCTCCACCTCCTGCCCTCCGGCATCCTCTCTCCCGGATGCACGCCGGTCATCGGCAATGGTGTCGTCGTCGACCCCTCGGTCCTGCTCTCCGAGCTGAGCGGTCTGAACGAGCGTGGCGTCGACACCTCCAAGCTCCTCATCAGCGGCAACGCACACGTCATCACGCCGTACAACGTCACCGTCGACAAGGTGACGGAACGCTTCCTCGGCAAGCGGAAGATCGGCACGACCGGACGTGGCATCGGCCCCACCTACGCGGACAAGATCAACCGCGTGGGCATCCGGGTCCAGGACCTGTACGACGAGTCGATCCTCCACCAGAAGGTGGAGGCGGCGCTCGACGTCAAGAACCAGATCCTCACCAAGCTCTACAACCGCCGCGCCATCGCCGCCGAGCAGGTGGTCGAGGAACTGCTGGGCTACGCCGAGCAGATCAGGCCGTACGTCGCCGACACCGTGCTGATCCTCAACCAGGCCCTGGAGGAGGACAAGGTCGTGCTGTTCGAGGGCGGCCAGGGCACGCTGCTCGACATCGACCACGGCACGTACCCCTTCGTCACCTCCTCCAACCCGACCGCCGGCGGCGCCTGCACCGGCGCGGGCGTGGGTCCGACGAAGATCAGCCGGGTCATCGGCATCCTCAAGGCGTACACCACCCGGGTCGGCGCGGGGCCGTTCCCGACCGAGCTGTTCGACGAGGACGGCGAGGCGCTGCGCCGGATCGGCGGCGAGCGCGGTGTGACCACCGGCCGGGACCGCCGCTGCGGCTGGTTCGACGCGGTGATCGCGCGGTACGCGACCCGGGTGAACGGCCTCACCGACTTCTTCCTCACCAAGCTCGACGTCCTCACCGGCTGGGAGCAGATCCCGGTCTGCGTGGCGTACGAGATCGACGGCAAGCGCGTCGAGGAACTGCCCTACTCGCAGAGCGACTTCCACCACGCGAAGCCGGTCTACGAGAACCTGCCGGGCTGGTCCGAGGACATCACCAGGGCCAAGTCCTTCTCCGATCTGCCGAAGAACGCGCAGAACTACGTCAAGGCGCTGGAGGAGATGTCCGGCGCCCCGATCTCCGCGATCGGCGTGGGCCCGGGCCGGGACGAGACCATCGAGGTCAACTCCTTCCTGTAAGCCGGAGTTCGGCTCCGCTTCACCGTGCGGCAGCGCCCGCCGGACACGCCTTCGGGCGTCACCGGCGGGCGCTTTCGCGTTTCGGCCACCATGACTCATCCTTGACCCGGACATGGGCATTTCCTGGTTTTGCGGCGCTGCGGGGCGCGAGCACGATCTACGCGGGTAGCCTCCGCATGGAACGACCCTCAGCACGCGCCAACTCCAGTCTCAGGAGCCTTGAATGACCCACAGTCCCATGAACCGCCGGGAGTTCGTGAAGAAGTCGGCCGCCACCGGCGCCGCCGTGGCCGCGGCCGGCGCGGTGGGCACCGGCACCGCCGAGGCGGCCGAGAACGGTCCCTCCGCGAAGGCGCCGCGCACCTGGTCGTTCTCCATCCTGGGCACCACCGACCTGCACGGCCACGTCTTCGACTGGGACTACTACGCGGACGCGCCCTACACCGACAAGACGGGCAACTCGGTCGGCGTGGCCCGCGTGGCCACCCTCATCAAGCAGCAGCGCGAGGCCAAGGGCGAGCACCGCGTGCTGCTCGTCGACGCCGGCGACATCATCCAGGGCACCTCCCTCGCCTACTACTTCGCCCGGGTCGACCCGATCACCGGCACCGGCGGCCCCAAGCACCCCATGGCCACCGCCATGAACCAGATGCGCTACGACGCCGCCGCCCTCGGCAACCACGAGTTCAACTACGGCATCGACACCCTGCGCAAGTTCGAGGACCAGTGCGACTTCCCGCTGCTGGGCGCGAACGCCCTGCACGCGGACTCGCTGCGGCCCGCCTTCCAGCCGTACACCGTCAAGCACATCAAGGTGCCCGGCGCCCCCGACATCAAGGTCGGCATCCTCGGCCTGACCAACCCCGGCATCGCGATCTGGGACAAGGACAACGTCGGCGGCAAGCTGGTCTTCCCGGGCCTGGTCGAGCAGGCGAAGAAGTACGTGCCGCGGCTGCGCGCCCTCGGCTGTGACGTCGTCTTCCTGACCGACCACTCCGGCCTGGACGGCTCCTCCTCGTGGGGCGACTCGCTCCCCTACGTCGAGAACGCGTCCAACCTGGTCGCCGAGCAGGTCCCGGGCATCGACGCGATCCTCGTGGGCCACACCCACGTCGAGGTGCCGTCGTACACCGTCAAGAACGAGGAGACCGGCGAGGACGTCCTGCTGTCCGAGCCGTACTGCTGGGGCTACCGGCTCAGCGTCTTCGACTTCGAGCTCGAACTCCACCGCGGCCAGTGGAAGGTGACGGGCAAGAAGGCGCAGACCCTCAACCCCAACGGGGTGGACGAGGACCCGGAGATCAAGAAGCTCCTGGAGGCCGACCACGAGCTGGTGGTGAAGTACGTCAACACCCCGGTCGGCACCTGCACGGCGGACCTCTCGGGCGCGGAGGCCTGCTGGAAGGACGTGCCGATCATGGACTTCATCCACAAGGTCCAGATCGAGACGGTCAGGCCGGGCCTGTCGGCGGCGGACGCCGCCCTCCCGCTGATCTCGGTCGCGGCGCCCTTCAGCCGCACGGCCGACATCCCGCAGGGCAACGTCACCATCAAGGACATCGCCGGCCTCTACATCTACGACAACACCCTCTACGCCAAGAAGCTCACGGGCGCCCAGCTCAAGGACTACCTGGAGTACGCGGCCAAGTACTACCACCAGGTGCCGGCGGGCACGAAGGTCGACACCGCGACCCTGACCAACGCCAACAGCTTCTGGGACTACATGTACGACACGGCGGCCGGCGTCGACTACGAGATCGACATCGCCCAGCCCGAGGGCTCCCGCATCAAGAACCTCAGCTACGACGGCGCCCCCGTCGCCGACGACCAGGTCTTCGTGGTCGCCGTCAACAACTACCGCTCCAACGGCGGTTCGGGTTACCCGCACATCGCCACGGCGGAGACCGCGTACAGCTCGCCCAACGAGATCCGCGACATGATGATCGACTACGTCACCGCGACGAAGTCCCTCGACCCAGCGGACTTCGCCGTCACCAACTGGAAGCTGACCCAGGACGGGACGCCGGTGTTCTGAGCCCTGCCGGACACGGCGGCGCCCGCGCCCCGGTGGGGGGCGCGGGCGGCCGTTCGGTCGTCGCCGTGTCGCCGGTGACGGCGGCGGTGCCGGAGAGGCGGAGGGTCCCCGGGCGGCCGCGCCGACCAGACGGTGGTTGCGGAGAGGACGTGTCCAGGGCCGCCCTCAGCTGAAGACGATCATCGAGCCCTGGGCCAGGGAACGGGTCGCGGCGGCGTGCAGCCCCAGCCAGACGTGGCGCTCGCGGGCGAAGGGGTTGGGGTCGTAGGGGGTGGGGGCGGCCGGTTCCTCCAGCTCGGTGGGGGCCGCCGGGGGAGCGGGGGGCGCCGGGGGGTTGGCCGGGTCGATGCCGATGGCCGGGGCGACGTGCTGGAGCTCGCGGAGCAGCGCCTGGGAGGAGCCCAACGGGCCGCCCCCGGCGAGGAGTTGCTCGTCCGACAGCGGATGCGGGAAGTCCACCGGGACGTACGCACCCGCGTGGTCGTAGTGCCAGACCAGGTGTGACTGCTGGGCCGTGGACTCGAACATCTCCAGCAACTGCTCGTAGTCGCCGCCGAGTTCGTCCACCGGGGTCACCGGCAGCCCGCAGACCTGGAGAAGGTAGGCGCGGCGCAGGAAGTGCAGGGCGTCGTAGTCGAAGCCGGCGACCGGTGCGACCTCGCCGGACAGGCCCGGCATGTACTGGTACACCGGCACCGGCGGCAGCCCCGCCGCGGCCAGCGCGTGGTTGTAGTGCGCGAGTTCCTCGGCGAACGGGTTGTCCGGCGTGTGGCACAACACGTCGACGAGCGGTACCAGCCACAGGTCACAGGCCAAAGAGGGCTCCTCACACGGAGATGTGGTCCAGGAAGCGTAATCGGTGCACGTGCGCTCCCATACCCCCACGTCCGCTCAGCTATCGGACAGATCCTCCACCAGTGCCAGCGAGTGCGCGTTGGCCGCGGCGACCAGGGCGCGGGACGCCTCGGTGTCGCGGCGGGCCAGGGCCTCGACCAGCTCCGTGTGCCCGGCCCACAGGCGGCCACGCAGATCGGGGAGGCGGCGCAGGTGCTGGACCGCGCAGACCCAGGACTGCACGCGCAGCCGGTGCAGGAAGTCGCCGAGATAGGGGTTGCCGAACAGGACGCTCAACTCGCGCCAGAAGCGCAGGTCGTAGCCGATCAGGATGGTGAGGTCGCCCGCGGTGGCGGCGCGCTGGGCCTCCTCGCCGCGGCGGCGGACCGTCGCCAGGAGGGCGCGGGTGCGCGGGTCCTCGGGCGCGGTGGAGAAGGCGGGGTGACCGGCGGCGAGGGTCTGGAACATGCCGTCCGTGACCAGGCTGCGGGCCTCGATCATGTGCCGGTAGTCGGCGAGCGAGTACTCCGGGACGCGGAAGCCGCGGTGCTGGTCGGCCTCCAGGATGCCCTGCGCGGACAGGTCGACCAGTGCCTCGCGCACCGGGGTGGCGGAGACGCCGTACTGGTCGGCGATCTCCTTCACGGTGAACGCCCGGCCCGGCCGCAGCCGCCCCGCCAGCACCTCGTCACGGAGCGCGTCCGCGATCTGCTGGCGCAGGGTGCTGCGGGTGACGGTGCCATTGCCGGACATGGCCGGTCTCTCCTCACGCGTATGGGTGACGTGCTCGCACGTATGCCCAACTCTTCGGGGCTTACGAGCACGTCACCTTACGCGTTCGGCCTCGGCCGACGGCAGCGCCGAACCGTTACGCCGTGTACTCGTCGGCGACGGTCAGCGCGGCGTCGAGGGCGGCCAGGCCGTCCTTCAGCTCGGCCTCGCTCGTGTTGCACGGCGGCACCACATGGGTGCGGTTCATGTTCACGAACGGCCACAGGCCGTGCTTCTTGGCCGCCGCGGCGAAGGCGGCCATCGGCGCGTTCGCCTCGCCGGCCGCGTTGTACGGCACCAGGGGCTCGCGCGTCTCCTGGTTCTTGACCAGCTCCAGCGCCCAGAACATGCCCACGCCGCGGACCTCGCCCACGCTCGGGTGCCGCGCGGCCAGCTCCGCGAGCGCCGGCGCGAGCACCGTCTCGCCGAGCCGCCTGGCGTTCTCCACCACGCCCTCCTCGGCCATCGCGTTGATCGTGGCGACGGCCGCGGCGCAGGCCAGCGGGTGTCCGGAGTAGGTGAGGCCGCCCGGGTAGGGGCGCTTGCCGAAGGTCTCGGCGATCTCCCCGCAGATGGCGACGCCGCCGAGCGGGACGTAGCCGGAGTTCACGCCCTTCGCGAAGGTCATCAGGTCCGGGACGACACCGAACAGATCGGCCGCGAACCACTCGCCGGTACGGCCGAACCCGGCCATGACCTCGTCCAGGATGAAGACGATCCCGTACTTGTCGCACAGCTCGCGCACCCCGGCGAGGTAGCCCGGCGGCGGCACCATGATCCCGGCCGTGCCGGGGATGGTCTCCAGGATGATCGCGGCGATCGTGCCGGGACCCTCGAAGGCGATCGTCGTCTCCAGGTGCTCCAGCGCCCGCGCGGTCTCCTGTTCCTCCGCCTCCGCGTAGAAGCGGGAGCGGTAGAGGAAGGGCGCCCAGAAGTGCACGACACCGCTGGTGCCGCTGTCGGAGGGCCAGCGGCGCGGGTCACCGGTGAGGTTCACGGCCTGCTGGGTACCGCCGTGGTAAGAGCGGTACGCCGAGAGCACCTTCGCGCGGCCCGTGTGCACGCGGGCCATGCGCACCGCGTGCTCCACGGCGTCGGCGCCGCCGTTGGTGAAGAAGATCTTGTCCAGGTCGCCGGGCGTCCGCTCGGCGATCAGCCGGGCCGCCTCCGAGCGCGCCTCTATGGCGAACGCCGGGGCGAACGTGGTCATCTTCGCCGCCTGCTCCTGGATGGCCGCGACGACCTTGGGGTGCTGGTAGCCGATGTTGGTGTAGACGAGCCCGCTGGTGAAGTCCAGGTAGCGCGTGCCGTCGTAGTCCCAGAAGTACGACCCCTCGGCGCCGGCGACGGCGAGCGGGTCGATGAGGTCCTGGGCGGACCAGGAGTGGAAGACGTGCGCACGGTCCGCGGCCTTCACGGCGGCGCCGGCTCCGGGATTGGGCTGAGGGGTCATGCCGGTGAGCGTAAATGTCCGCGATGCGGAAGGGGTATCGGCGTCCTGTTCCGTGAGCGGGCCGAATCCGCGACAGGTTGTCGACACTAAGTCGGGCACAGGCGTGAAGCCTGTTACGGAACCGTGGACCGCTGGGCCTCCGGCACTCGGTACGACCGGATTATTCTCGGGCCATTGTGACGGCTGACGGGGCGGGAAGGGCGGGCGGTCATGGAGGAACTCGGGCCTGGAGACCCGCAGGAGATCGGGGGGTACCGGCTGCTGGCCCGGCTGGGCGCGGGCGGCATGGGCCGGGTGTACCTGGCCCGCTCGGACCGCGGTCGTACGGTCGCCGTCAAGCTGGTGCGCGGGGAACTGGCCGCGCGGGAGGAGTTCCGGGCGCGGTTCCGGCGCGAGGTGGGCGCCGCGCGGCGGGTCGGCGGGTACTGGACCGCGCCGGTGCTGGACGCGGACACCGAGGCGGCGGTGCCGTGGGTGGCCACGGGGTACGTGGCCGGGCCCAGCCTGCAGAGGATCGTCGGGCACGATCACGGCGCGCTGCCCGAGCGGTCGGTACGGATCCTCGCGGCGGGGCTCGCGCACGCGCTGAAGGACATCCATGCGGCCGGGATCGTGCACCGGGACCTGAAGCCGTCCAACGTGCTGGTGACCATCGACGGGCCGCGCGTGATCGACTTCGGCATCGCCCGCGCCCTGGAGACGGCCGCGGCGGGCGGCGAGGGGCTCACCGTGGAGGGGCTCACCGTGACCGGGTCGCTGGTCGGCTCGCCGGGGTTCATGGCGCCGGAACAGGTGCGCGGCGACCGGGTCACGCCGGCGTGCGACGTCTTCTCGCTCGGGTCGGTGCTGGTGTACGCGTCGACCGGGCGGATGCCGTTCGGGAACGCCGGCAGCGGGGTGCACGCGCTGATGTTCCGGATCGCCCAGGAGGAACCGGATCTGGCGGGGGTGCCGGAAGGGATCGCCGACCTGGTACGGGCGTGCCTGCGCAAGGACCCGGCGGCACGCCCCGCGCTGGACGTGCTGCTGGAGCGCACGGGGGCCGAGGACACCGTGTCCGACGGCCGCTCCCGCGACCCGTGGCTGCCGGGCGCGCTGGTGGCCCAACTGGGGCGGCACGCGGTGGGGTTGCTGGAGGTCGAGGAGCCGCGGGGTGAGGACCGGACGGCGGACCCGGGCCCGGCGGAACCGGGGCCGGCCGCGGGCCGGGGCGCCGGGAACGCCGTTGCCCAGGGCGGCGGTTCGCCCGAGCACGCCGCCGTCCGCGACGGCGCGGCGGCGGATCCGGCGGCCGGTGCCGAGGCCGGGACCGAGCGGCTGCCTCCGTCGGCGGCGGGGCTGCCCGCGACGGTTCCCGGGGCGTACGGGCAGCCACCGCGGCAGGCCCCGCAGTACCCCCCGCAGTACCCCCCGCAGTACCCCCAGCAGCACCCCCAACAGGGCGTCCAGCCGCCGCACTTCGTGCAGGACGCCGCCGCCGCGCCGCCTCCGGACGCCTTCGGGTACGGGCACCCCCGGCAGCCGGACCCGCCGTACCAACCGCACCAGCCGTACCCGCCGTACGGCGCGGAACCCGAGCCCGAGCGGCGCAGCGGGCGGTCCACGGCCCTGCTCGTGGTGATCGCGGTGGTCGTCGCCCTGGGGGCGGGCGGCTCGGTGTACGCGCTGCTCAACAGCGGGGCCCACGGGAAGGGGAGCGACGCGGCCGGGCCCGCGTCGGCCTCGGAGTCCGCGTCGCCCACCGGCGCGGGGGAGCGCGGTCCTGATCCCGCCTCGTCCTCGCCCTCGGCGTCGCCCTCCTCCCCGGCCGCCGGTGCCGTGCCGGACGCCTACCTCGGGACCTGGACGGCGACCATCGACAACGCGAGCGGCACCAACACCCGTCAACTGACGATCCGCCAGGGCGCGGTGGGGGACGGCGTGCTGACGCTGGTCGCGCAGGGGCCGGCGGACGGCGGCGGGTCGTACCGCTGCGTCTTCGAGGCCAGTCTCAGCCAAGCGCCGGGAGCCCAGGGGCCGTTGGAGATCGGGCCGTCCACCGTCACCAGCGGTGAACCCGCCTCCGCCTGCACGCCGGGCAAGCCGACGGAGGTCAGCCTGCTGCCGGACGGGCGGTTGCGGCGGGCGCAGCCGGGGGGCGGGGAGAACCTGACGTACACCAGGCAGTGACAGGGTGACGGCGGCCGGCTCCCGCCGCGCGCGGGAGCGTCAGCGCGGCTCCGGTGGGCGCTGCCGGGGCATGTTCGGGCGGCTCCCGCCCGCCGGCGGGAGCAGGAACCTGCCGCCCCCCTGCCCCACCGCCTCCTGCCGTGGCACGTACGCCACCGCCTGCATCCCCATCGGCACCGCGCCCGCCCGGAACGCCACCATCCAGTCCGCCGTCTCCGCCCGGACCAGTTCCGTCACATCCTCCGAGAAGCGGCGCAGCAGGACCACGCACCGCTCCGCCGCCTCGCTCGCCGTCCCCTCGGTGGGGCCCAGCACCTCCCGCACCCCCTCCACCGCCCAGTCGAACTGGAGCGCCTGCAAGCGGCGCTGCACCGCCTGCGCCGTGGCCACGTCCCGCATCCAGCCGGACGTCACCCCGAAGTACCGGTCCGCACCGGCGAACGCGGCCGCGAGGAGAAGGGCCAGGCAGCCCCACGAGGCCACGCCCCTCACCACCCCCGTCAGGTCCAGCAGCGGCAGCGCCGCCCCGGTCGCCGCCCCCACCGCCGCCCCCGCCCGCAGCACCCGCGCCCCGCGCCGCTTCCACACCCGGTCCCGCAGGTACCAGTCCGCCGTCCGCAGCGCGCCGTGCTCCACCCACCGGTACAGCTCGTCCAGCCGCTCGCCGGGCTCGCCCCAGTCGCCGGGCGGCAGCGCCCGCCCGGTCAGATCACCCGGCCGGGGTCCGGCCGAGCCCTCGCCCCGCCCGTCCTGGGGCGGCCCCTCGGGCTGCATCTCCGGCTGACCCACCCGGCACTCCCTAACTGATCGCGACCGGTCACGTAGCGTGACACCACCTGCCGATGTGCGCCACCCTTCCTACCGCCCAATGGGTGGCCCGGTCGTGACTTTCCCCGCTATTCCGCCCGGAAGAGGGTCTTGATCAGCTACCGGTCCGGCAACTCCCTCACTCGAAAGAGTGGCGGTGTGATGGCCGCCTGGACCACGTAGGCTCGTGCCAAGGAGAAAGACGTAGAGGAGCTGATCGTGATCCCCGGTGGTGGCCAGCCCAACATGCAGCAGTTGCTCCAGCAGGCCCAGAAGATGCAGCAGGATCTTCAGCTCGCCCAGGAGGAACTGGCGAACACGGAGGTCGACGGGCAGGCGGGTGGCGGCCTGGTCAGGGCCACTGTGACCGGCTCGGGTGAGCTGCGCGGCCTGAAGATCGACCCGAAGGCGGTGGACCCGGAGGACACCGAGACCCTCGCCGACCTGATCGTGGCCGCCGTGCAGGCGGCCAACGAGAACGCGCAGGCGCTCCAGCGGCAGAAGCTCGGCCCGCTGGCGCAGGGTCTGGGCGGCGGCTCGGGCATCCCCGGTCTGCCGTTCTGACCCGGGTCCAACTAGCGTACGTACCGAAAGGTCTCCAGGAAGGGCAGTCCGTTGTACGAAGGCGTGGTCCAGGACCTCATCGACGAGCTGGGGCGGCTGCCCGGCGTCGGTCCCAAGAGCGCGCAGCGGATCGCCTTCCACGTCCTTCAGGCCGAGCCGACGGACGTGAAGCGGCTCGCGCAGGCGCTCCTGGAGGTCAAGGCGAAGGTCCGCTTCTGCGTGACGTGCGGCAATGTCGCGCAGGAGGAGCTGTGCAACATCTGCCGTGACCCGCGCCGCGACCCCTCGGTGATCTGTGTCGTGGAGGAGCCGAAGGACGTCGTCGCGGTCGAGCGCACCCGCGAGTTCCGCGGCCGCTACCACGTGCTCGGCGGGGCGATCAGCCCCATCGAGGGCGTGGGCCCCGACGACCTGCGGATACGGGAACTCCTCGCGCGGCTCGCCGACGGGACGGTCACGGAGCTGATCCTGGCCACCGATCCGAATCTCGAGGGCGAGGCGACGGCGACGTACCTCGCGCGCATGATCAAGCCCATGGGCCTGAAGGTCACCCGCCTGGCCAGCGGCCTCCCGGTGGGTGGCGACCTGGAATACGCGGACGAGGTCACCCTCGGCCGCGCCTTCGAGGGGAGACGACTCCTAGATGTCTGACGCCACGTTGCACGCCACGTCGCAGAACCCCGACGACTTCGCGGTACAGGTCGCGGACCAGGTCGAGAGCTTCCTGGTGGCCGTCACCGAGGTCGCGCGGGGCGACGAGCCCGGTTCGACCGTCCCCTTCCTCCTCCTGGAGATCTCCCAGCTGCTGCTGGCCGGCGGCCGCCTCGGCGCCCACGAGGACTTCGTCCCGGACGAGCGCTACGAGCCCGATCCGGGCCCGGAGCCGGACGTGGACGGGCTGCGGGAGAACTTCGCCCGGCTGCTGGAGCCCGTCGACGTCTACTCCGAGGTCTTCGACCCCTACGAGCCCCGCAAGGCCCCGGTGCCGGCCCGGATCTCCGACGACCTCGCCGACATCATCACCGACCTGCGCCACGGCATGGCCCACTACCGCGCGGGCCGCACCACCGAGGCCCTGTGGTGGTGGCAGTTCTCCTACTTCTCCAACTGGGGCTCCATGGCCTCCGCCGTGCTGCGCGCCCTCCAGTCGGTCCTCATCCACGTCCGCCTCAACCAGCCCCTGGAAGAGCTCGACGGCCTGGACACCGACCAGACGCCCATGGGCGACGAGACGCTGGAGTTCGAGGCGGGCCGCGTCATGGCCGAGGAGATCGGCGCGCCGCTGGGGATCAGGCCGGGTTCGTGACGGCGTGAACGGGCGCGGCCCCGGGTGTGACCCGGGGCACGTTCCGCGTGGCCCGGCGTCCGGCGGGCAGGAGGCCCTGCGGAAGCGGGCGTCCGAGGCCCTCCGGCCGATGTCTCACCATGCGGGAGCAGGGCGGTGGATTTCGGACGCTCGTTAAACTGAGCCGACACAAACGAACCGAGCGAGGAGCGCACGTGGGCCTTGTCGTGCAGAAGTACGGAGGCTCCTCCGTAGCCGATGCCGAGGGCATCAAGCGCGTCGCCAAGCGGATCGTGGAAGCGAAGAAGAACGGCAACCAGGTTGTCGTCGTCGTTTCCGCGATGGGCGACACGACGGACGAGCTGATCGATCTCGCCGGGCAGGTTTCTCCGATGCCTGCCGGACGTGAATTCGACATGCTGCTGACCGCCGGAGAGCGGATCTCCATGGCGTTGCTGGCCATGGCGATCAAAAACCTGGGCCACGAGGCCCAGTCCTTCACCGGCAGCCAGGCCGGCGTCATCACCGACTCGGTCCACAACAAGGCCCGGATCATCGACGTCACGCCGGGCCGCATCCGGACCGCGCTGGACGAGGGCAACATCGCGATCGTCGCCGGTTTCCAGGGCGTCAGCGCCGACAAGAAGGACATCACCACGCTCGGCCGCGGTGGCTCCGACACCACCGCCGTGGCCCTCGCCGCCGCCCTCGACGCCGAGGTCTGCGAGATCTACACCGACGTGGACGGCGTGTTCACCGCCGACCCGCGGGTGGTGAAGAAGGCGAAGAAGATCGACTGGATCTCCTTCGAGGACATGCTGGAGCTCGCGGCCTCCGGCTCCAAGGTGCTCCTCCACCGCTGTGTGGAGTACGCCCGCCGCTACAACATCCCGATCCACGTACGCTCCAGCTTCAGCGGATTGCAGGGCACGTGGGTCAGCAGTGAGCCGATTGGGGTCAAGAAGGTGGAACAGGCCATCATCTCCGGTGTCGCGCACGACACCTCCGAGGCCAAGATCACGGTCGTCGGCGTGCCGGACAAGCCGGGTGAGGCCGCCTCGATCTTCCGGACCATCGCCGACGCGCAGATCAACATCGACATGGTCGTGCAGAACGTGTCCGCCGCCGCCACCGGCCTGACGGACATCTCCTTCACCCTGCCGAAGACCGAGGGCCGCAAGGCCATCGACGCCCTGGAGCGCAACCGCCCCGGCATCGGCTTCGACTCGCTGCGCTACGACGACCAGATCGGCAAGATCTCCCTGGTCGGCGCGGGTATGAAGACCAACCCGGGCGTCACCGCGGCCTTCTTCGAGGCGCTGTCCGACGCGGGCGTGAACATCGAGCTGATCTCGACCTCCGAGATCCGCATCTCGGTCGTCACCCGCAAGGACGACGTGCCGGAGGCCGTGCGCGCCGTGCACACCGCCTTCGGGCTCGACTCCGACACCGACGAGGCCGTCGTGTACGGAGGCACCGGCCGATGACCGCCAAGCCGACGCTCGCGGTCGTGGGAGCGACCGGAGTGGTCGGCCGGGTCATGCTCCAGATCCTGTCCCAGCGCGCGGACGTCTGGGGCGAGATCCGTCTGTTCGCCTCCCCCCGCCCGGCCGGCCGCAAGCTGACCGTGCGCGGGGCGGAGGTCGAGGTGGCGGCCCTGACCGAGGACGCCTTCGACGGGGTCGACATCGCCCTGTTCGACGTGCCGGAGCAGGTCGCCGCCGAGTGGGCGCCGGTCGCCGCCGCGTCCGGCGCGGTGGTCGTGGACAACTCCGGCGCCTTCCGCGCCGACGCGGACGTGCCCCTGGTGGTGCCCGAGGTCAACGCCCACCGGGCGCGCAACCGCCCGCGCGGCATCATCGCCAACCCCGGCGCCACCACCCTCACGATGATCGTCGCCCTCGGCGCGCTGCACGCCGAGTACGGGCTGCGCGAGCTGGTGGTCTCCTCGTACCAGGCGGTGAGCGGGGCGGGCCGGGCCGGGGTGGACACGCTGCGGGCCCAGCTTTCCCAGGTCGCCGGCACCGAGCTGGGCACCGCGCCGGGAGACGTACGGCGGGTCGTGGGCGACGCCACCGGCCCGTTCCCGGAGCCGGTCGCGCTGAACGTCGTACCGTGGGCCGGCACCGCGGCCGAGGACGGCTGGTCCTCGGAGGAGCTGCGGGTGCGCGACGAGGCCCGGCGGATCCTCTCGCTGCCCGGCCTGCCGGTCGCCGTCACCTGTGTCCGGGTGCCGGTGGTCACCACCCACTCCCTCACGGTCCACGCCCGCTTCCAGGGGGTGGCCGGAGTGGACGGCGCCCGCGAGATCCTCGCCACCGCGCCCGGCGTGGTGCTGTGCGACGACCCGGCGGCCGGCGAGTTCCCGACCCCGGCCGACGTGGTGGGCACCGACCCCACCTGGGTGGGCCGGGTGCGGCAGGCGCTGGACGACCCGACCGCGCTCGAACTCTTCGTCTGCGGCGACAATCTGCGCAAAGGCGCCGCATTGAACCTCGTCCAGATCGCCGAGCTGGTCGCCCAGGAGTCCGCCCGCTGACCGGTGTTGCCGCTTTGTAGGATCTGTGTGAGAAGTGTGTCCGGTGGCATGGTCCAAACCACTTGAGCCGTTCCTCTCGGCGACAGAAGATGTGCCTCCCCGCTCTCCGCAACCGCGCGGAGGGCGGGGAGCGTCTTTGCGGTCACTCTTCGGGGCGTGGGGGCGCCGTGAGCGGACCGGGCGCGGGGACGCCCGTCCACATCGGACATAGGGGAAGAGCGGGACGCATGACGGCACTTGAGGCACCGCCGGCTGTCGCACATGTGACGCCCGGCGCGTACAACCCTGGCGGGGGCAGACGTGTCCAACTGGCGTGGCAGAGGTACTGGAACTCACCGGGGCGCGCGGCACCGCGGCCCTACGGCCGCCGCGCGCGGCGCGGCGCCCCCGCACGTCCGGCGGCATGCCGGTGATCGCGCCCATGCCAGCCGCGCGGCCCGCCCGCATACCCGGTCAGCGTGACGGCGCCGACGAGACCGCGGCCACGGATGCCGTCACCGGCACCACCGTGGACCATCTCACCGAGACCTACCGGGCGCACTACCGCTCGCTGCTGGGCCTCGCGGCACTCCTCCTCGACGACACCGCCTCCTGCGAGGACGTCGTCCAGGAGGCATTCATCCGGGTCCACTCGGCGCGCAAACGCGTCCGCGACCCGCAGAAGACCCTCGCCTACCTCAGGCAGACGGTCGTCAACCTCTCCCGCTCCACGCTGCGCCGCCGCATCCTCGGCCTCAAGCTGCTGTCCAAGCCGATGCCGGACATGGCGAGCGCGGAGGAGGGCGCGTACGACCAGTTGGAGCGCCGCGACCTCATCAAGGCGATGAAGGGTCTCCAGCGCCGCCAGCGGGAGGTCCTGGTCCTGCGCTACTTCGCGGACATGACCGAGGCCCAGGTCGCCGAGACCCTCGGTGTCTCGCTGGGCTCGGTGAAGGCGTACGGTTCGCGCGGCATCGCCGCGCTGCGGGTGGCCATGGAGGCACCGTCATGACCGGACACCCGCACCGCACCGCCACGACCACACCTCACCGCACGCTGGGAACGAAACTGTGAACCACGGCCCCGACGACAGGAGCACCGGGGGGCTCGGACCCGAACGAGACCGGGACGGGGCCGGTTTCCTCGGCTCCGGCGGCTCCCTCGACGAAGGGGGGTCCGGCTCGGAGGGCCTGGACCAGGGCTCCGGGAGGCCCGGTCCGGGAGCCGACGGGGAGTGGCTCGCCCCGGCGCTCGGCGGGCTCGGCTCGGACGAGGCGGCGGTGCGGCGGATGCTGCACTCCGCGGTCGACGGCATCGAGCCGGGCGCGGGCACGCTGGAGCACCTGCGGCGAGCGGTACCCGCGCGGCGGGCCCGCAAGCGGCAGGCGGCCGTGGGCATGGCCGCCGCGGCCCTCTTCTTCGGCATGGCCATCCCGGCCCTCGTGCATGTCTCCGGCTCCGGCGGCTCCGACCCGGACACCGCGATGGCCGGCCAGTCCTCGCAGGCGCACTCCGGCGCGGGGCACGGCAAGGACAAGGGCGGCCGGGCGAGCGGCGGGACCGGCGCCGCCGGTGGCGCGGCCCAGCCCGGCACGGGGCCCGGAAAGCTCGGGGACAAGGACAGGAACAGCGCGGGAGCCACCGGCGCCGCCGGTGGCGCGGACCCCTCGGCCACCGCGACCGCGGGCGTCCCGGTGTGTACGCCGGCCCAGCTGGGCTCCGTCACGGGCAGCGCGACCGCGCCGGACTCGGCGGGGGTCGTGTACGGCACGTTCCGCGTCACCAACGTCTCCTCCGGCCCCTGCACGGTGAGCGGCGCGGGCACGGTGGGCGCGAGTGCGCAGGGCGCGGCGGATCCCGCGAAGATCGCCGTCGCGCGGCACGCGGCGGGCGACGCGGCGACGGGCCTGCCCGACCCCTCCCAGGAGGTCGCCGGCCTGGTGCTCCAGCCCGGCGCCGCCTACCAGGAGCAGTTCGCCTTCGTCCCCTCCGAGACCTGCCCCGCCACCGGCGGCGGCCCGTCCGGCGGCACGGACGGCGGCGCCACCCCCGATCCGAGCCCCACGCCGAGCGACGGCGGGGCCGACCTCGGCAGCTCCACGGGCACCACCCCCCAGCTGGGCACGGGCGCCCAGGCCGACGGCAGCGTCCTGGTCACCCACACGCCCGCGGCCGGCGGCCCCACGGCGTCCGCGAAGGTGCCGGGGGAGTGCGCGGGGACGGTGTATTACACGGGGGTGCTGGCGGCCTCGTAGCGCCGGGACGCGACCGCCCCCGGCCCGCGTCGGTGGGCGCGACCGCCTCTGGCCCGTGCCGGTGAGCGCGACCGCCGCTGGCCGATGCCGGTGAGCGTGACCGCTTCCGGCCGGCCGGTGCCGGCTCAGCCGTTGGACACGGTGACCGGCGCCGGTTCCTCCGGGACCAGGCCCAGGGCGGCGTCCCGCGCCGCCTCGATCTCCCGGCGCAGCAGCCGGAACCACATGAAGACCGTGAACCCGGCGAAGACGAACCACTCTCCGGTGTACCCGAGGTTCTGGAACGCCTTCAGATCCAGCCCCGTACCGTCCGGCGCCGACGCCGGCACCGCCTTCATCCCGGGGTCCGCCCGGTCCAGCGTCACCCAGGCGTCGTACAGCCGGTCCGGCACCAGGTTGACGAGCGCCGCCGAACTGATCGCCGCCGTCTGCCCCGCGGGCAGCCCGCCCTGGGCGCTGACTCCGTTGTCGCCCGGCGTCTCGGACGCCTGCAAGGCACCGACGACGGTCACCTCGCCGCGCGGCGCCGCGGGCGCCTTGTCCGCGGACGCCTTGCCGGGCAGCCAGCCGCGCACCACGGGGAGCGACTTCCCGGAGTCGGTCCGCAGCAGCGTCAGGACGTAGAACCCGCTCTTGTCGTCCAGTTCCCGGCCGGGCACCAGGAGCTGGGTCCCGTACCGGCCGTGCGCCGACACCCGGCGCCCCGACGTCGCCTTGTCCACCGGCAGCATCGACTCCAGCGGCCGCGCCGCCTCGGAGCCGTCGGACGCGGCCTGCCGGTTCGCGGCGTGTTCCTCGTGCACCCGCCCCTCGAACCGGCTCAGCTGCCAGGACCCCATGAAGATGCAGAAGGGGATGGCGAGCAGCACGAAGATGTTGATGCCCCACCAGCGCGGAGTCAGCAGAAAGCGGTACACGCCCTCCACGGTACGGCGCCCGCCGCGCCACCCCGCCCGCGGGTCAGCCCTTGCGGGCCTTCAGCGAGTAGATCAGGGGGATCCGCGGATGATCCGCCGGGAAGCGGTGGTAGCCGCCGCGCACCTCGAAGTTCTCGAACCGCGGGAAGAGCGAGACATCGTGCTCATGCAGGAACTCCAGGCGGAGCCCCGCCGCGGCGAGCGCGGAGACGACGTCGCCGAGCGTGTGCTGCCACTCCACGCTGCGGTTGTGCGCGGTGACGGCCTCCCGGTCGGCGTACGTACCGGGCTCGTCGTACACCTGTGCGCCCCGCGCGAAGTAGTCGCGTACGACCCTGCTGCCGGTCGCGTCGTCGAGGGCCTCGGTGATCGGATGGAACTCGGCGAGATAGAGGAAGCCGCCCGGCGCCACGAGCGCCGCCGCGGTCTCGGCCCAGCGCCGGATGTCCGGCAGCCAGCACAGCGCGCCGAGCCCGGTGTACACGATGTCGTACGACTGTTCGGGTACGGCCCCGGCCGCGTCGTAGACGTCGCTTGTGACATGGGACTGGAGGTGCAGCAGTGCCTTCCCGGTGACGTCGCTCACCTTTCGCATGGACGGGCACCCCCGCGCTCGGCTTCGCTCGCGCAGGAGGACCGCCAGTCCCGGTGGGCCGGTTGGCGGGAAAGTTATCCACAGGCTGCGCCCGCTCGCCACACAATTGTCGCCACGGCCAGGCAATATGGGCGCATGACTGGGGCCAAGACTGAGAGCACGACGCCGAGCGCACCGCAGGCGCCGCACAGCGCGGACACGCCGGACTGGGAGAAGCGGTTCCGGGCGCCGCGCGTGTCCCTGCCCGACTGGGCCGAGGACGCACCGGACCACTCGCTGTTCGTGTCCAACGCGACGGGCACGTACGAGCTGTACGCGTGGAACCGCGCGACGGGCGAGCAGCGCCAGGCCACCGACCGGCCGAACGGCACGACGGACGGCACGCTCTCCCCGGACGGCGCCTGGATCTGGTGGTTCGACGACAAGGACGGCGACGAGTTCGGCGTCTGGCGCCGCCAGCCCTTCACCGGCGGCGCGGACGAGCCGGCCGTCCCGGGCCTCGCCCCCTCCTACCCGGCCGGCCTCGCCCTGGCCCGCGACGGACGCACCGCGGTCGTCGGCCGCTCCACGGACGAGGACGGCACGACGATCCACCTGGCCCGCGCGGGCGCGGACCCGGTGGAGATCTACCGGCACCGCGAGTCCGCGGGCGTCGGCGACCTCTCCCACGACGGCACCCTGATCGCCATCGAGCACACCGAGCACGGCGACGCCATGCACGCGGCCCTGCGCGTGCTGCGCCCGGACGGCTCGGTGGTCGCCGAGCTGGACGACACCAAGGGCGGCACCGAGGAGCTGGGCCTGGAGGTGCTGGGCTTCGCCCCGGTCGACGGCGACACCCGGCTGCTCATCGGGCACCAGCGCCGCGGCCGCTGGGAGCCGCTGGTGTGGGACGTGGCCTCGGGCGAGGAGACGGACCTCGCCCTGGACCTGCCCGGCGACGTCAGCGCCGAGTGGTACCCGGACGGCTCGGGCCTGCTGATCGCGCACGGCTTCGAGGCCCGCAGTGAACTTTTCCGGTACGACCTGGCGAGCCGCGAGCTGACCCGCGTCCCCACCCCGCCCGGCACCGTCTCCGGGGCGACGGCGCGTCCCGACGGCAGCGTGGAGTACCTGTGGTCCTCCGCCGCCGAGCCGTCGGCGGTGCGGTCCACCTCCGGCGGTGTGGTGCTGGACCCGCCCGGCATGAAGTGCCCGCCCTCGGTGCCCGTGGAGGACGTGTGGGTGGAGGGCCCCGGCGGCCGTATCCACGCCCTGATCCAGAAGCCCGCGGGCGCCAGCGGCCCCCTGCCCACCGTCTTCGACCTGCACGGCGGCCCGACCTGGCACGACAGCGACTCCTTCGCCTCGGGCCCGGCCGCCTGGGTCGACCACGGGTACGCGGTGGTCCGCGTCAACTACCGCGGCTCCACCGGGTACGGCCGCGCGTGGACCGACGCCCTCAAGCACCGGGTCGGCCTGATCGAGCTGGAGGACGTGGCGGCGGTCCGCGACTGGGCCGTCTCCTCGGGCCTCGCCGACCCCGACCGCCTGGTCCTCACCGGCGGCTCCTGGGGCGGCTACCTCACCCTCCTCGGCCTCGGCACCCAGCCGGACGCGTGGACGGTGGGCATCGCGGTCGTCCCGGTCGCGGACTACGTCACGGCGTACCACGACGAGATGGAGGCGCTGAAGGCCATGGACCGCACGCTCCTCGGCGGCACCCCCGAGGAGGTCCCGGAGCGCTTCGAGGCCTCCTCCCCCCTCACCTACGTCGACCGCGTCAAGGCCCCCGTCTACATCTCCGCGGGCGTCAACGACCCCCGCTGTCCCATCCGGCAGATCGACAACTACATCCACCGCCTCCAGGCCCGCGGCTCCGTCCACGAGGTCTACCGCTACGACGCAGGCCACGGCTCCCTGGTCGTCGACGAACGCATCAAGCAGGTGGCCCTGGAGCTGGAATTCGCCCGCAGGCACCTGCCGGCGTAGCCGCACCGCCTCCCGACCCCCTCCGGTGCCTCGCCGGAGGGGGTCAGCGCAGGGCGGCCAGGCCCCTGCGGGTGGCGGCGACCACCACCCGATCCCCCTTCGCCAGCACGTGGTCGGCAGGCGTGTCGGTGCGGCCCGCGAGCGCCAGGACCCGCCAGGAACCGGGGCGGAACGCCTGGTTCACCGTCCGGCCCTCCAGCATCGGATGCCCGTCCACGTCGACCGCCGCGAACAGCAGCACCTTCCGCTCGACCGACACCGCACCGAGCACCTGCCGGCCGAGCATCGCCCCGGCGAACGCGGGCGCCGCCAGATGCGTTACGCTCCGGCTCCGGGTCAGCGCCCGCGGATACGCGGCGCGCAGGGTCCGGTACACCGCCGTGGCGAAGTCGTCGTCGTACAGCCGCAGCACCACCCGCAGGTCCGGCCGCACCGACCGGGCGTACAGCGCCGCCTCCAGATTCGTGGTGTCCGCGCTGGTCACCGCGAGCAGGGCCTGCGCCCGGTGGATCTTCGCGGACTCCAGGACCCCCTCCTGGGTGACGTCCCCGAGCACCACCGGCACCCGCAGCCGCCGGGCCGTCGCGAGTCCCCGCGCCTCGGGGTCGGACTCGACGCACACCACGGGCACGTTCAGCTCCCGCAGCCGCGTCAGCACCCGGGTGCCGATCTTGCCGAGCCCCAGCAGCACCACATGCCCGCCGAGCCCGCGCGGCGGCTTGCGCAGCGAGGTGGCGGTACGGAACGTGCCCAGCGCCTCCAGCACCGCGGCCAGCAGCACCGGCAGCAGCAGCAACCCCACCAGCGCGGACAGGAGCTGGAGCAGCTGACGGCCGAGCCCCGCCCCGAGCGCCGGGTCGTCGATGGCGAACATGTCGAGCAGGGTCAGGTAGAAGGCCCGTACCGGATGGATCCGGGTCACCGCCCACAGCGCGATCGCCAGCGCGAGCACACACCCCACCAGACCGGCCAGCGACCACCGCAGCCGCCGCGAGAACAGCGAGGCGAGCGACGGCACGACCCCCGCCCCGCGCCCCGGCGCCGCCGACTCCGGACCGCCCGCCGTCGACACCTGCTCCAGCACGACGGCGGTCCGCCCGGCGGCCCCCCGCACCTCCTCGTCGGCCGGCAGCAGCCGTGGCTCCTGGTCCCCGCCGGCCACGCCGGCGGGGTCGTTGACCGACAGCAGGGCCAGGGTGTGCAGCCCCGAGTCGGCGGGCAGCGGCCGTTCCACCGCCCGCAGGAGCAGCCCCTCGGTCTGGACGACCTTGCTGGTGCCCGCGAGCGCGGTCGCGGCCAGCGCCGGCGCGGCGGTGTCGGCGTCGGACAGCACGGTGGTCGACGCCTCCATGTTCGCGTCACCCTCACCGGCGTACGCCAACGCGGCCGCCTGGTCGAGGAGTTCCTCGATGTGCTGGCCCAACCGCCGGTTGTACAGCCGCAGTACGAGCCGCAGCCGGGGGTTGAGCCGGCGGGCGGTCAGCGCGGCCCGGATGTTGGTCTCGTCGTCGTCGTGCACGAGCGCGAGCGCGGTGGCCCGCCGCACCCCGGCCTCGTCGAGCACCGCCTCGGTCAACTCGACGGCCTCCAGGACCTGTTCGCCGACCGCCCCGGTAACCCCGGTGGCCGCGCCCGCCGGGCCGGGCGGCCACGCCACCGCGGGCCGCCCGCCGACCGCCGCGTTGACCACCCGGTCGAGCAGCGCCGCCGACGCGGCCCGCGCCCGGCCCACCACCGGGGGCCTCGCCGTGCGCTCGGCCGGCGGCACCACGAGGGTGACCTGCTCGCCGTACACCCCGCGCAACTCGGCCGCCAGCCGGTGCGCCAGCCCGTCGTCCCCGCACACCACCATGTGGGGTGCGCCGGGTCCCCCTTGAAACGGAACACTCGCCACGAAGGGAAAGACTGCCTCAGGAAGAGGCCCGGTTCCATGGTGTCCGGGGAAGCCGGCCGGTGGTCAGCGCCCCTGAGCCGCGGCCTCGAAGTCGAAGCGCGCCAGATCCGCGAGCCACACCCGCGCGTTGCCGTCCGACGGTGCCCGCCAGTCCCCGCGCGGGGAGAGGGAGCCGCCGGCCGAGACCTTGGGCCCGTTCGGCATGGCCGAGCGCTTGAACTGGGCGAACGCGAAGAAGCGGCGGCAGAAGACGTCCAGCCAGCGCACGATCTCCGTGAGGTCGTACGCCGTCCGCTTCGCCTCGGGGAAGCCCGGCGGCCAGGCGCCCGACTCCGTGTCGTGCCAGGCGTGCCAGGCCAGGAAGGCGGTCTTCGAGGGGCGGAAGCCGTAGCGCAGCACGTGGAAGAGGGTGAAGTCGTGCAGCGCGTAAGGGCCGATCTTGGACTCGGTGGACTGCATCTCCTCGCCCGGCACCAGCTCCGGGCTGATCTCGGTGTCCAGGATCGCGGCCAGGATCGAGCCGGTCTCCTCGTCGAACTGCTCGCTGCTGATCACCCAGCGGATCAGGTGCTGGATCAGCGTCTTGGGCACGCCGGAGTTGACGTTGTAGTGGCTCATCTGGTCGCCGACGCCGTACGTCGACCAGCCGAGCGCCAGCTCCGACAGGTCGCCGGTGCCGAGCACGATGCCGCCGCGCTGGTTGGCCAGCCGGAACAGGTAGTCGGTGCGCAGGCCCGCCTGGACGTTCTCGAACGTGACGTCGTACACCGGCTCGCCGGCGGCGAAGGGGTGGTCCATCTCCTTCAGCATCAGCCGCGCGGTCGGCGTGATGTCCAGCTCGGCCGCGGTGACGCCGAGCGCCCGCATCAGCCGGTGGGCGTTGTCCTTGGTGTGGTCGCTGGTGGCGAAGCCGGGCAGGGTGAAGCCCAGGATGTCGCTGCGCGGCCGGCCGGCCCGGTCCATCGCGCGGGCGGCGACGATCAGCGCGTGCGTGGAGTCCAGTCCGCCGGAGACGCCGATGACCACCTTGGGCCCGCCGATCGCCCCGAGCCGCTGCTGGAGGCCCTCGACCTGGATGTTGTACGCCTCGTAGCAGTCCAGGGCGAGCCGGTCGGGGTCGGCGGGCACGAACGGGAAGCGCTCGACCCGGCGCCACAGCCCCAGGTCGGCGGTGACCGGCGGGTCCAGCCGGAAGGACACCGTCCGGAAGTCGTCGGTGCGCGTGGCGTGGGTACGGCGGTTGTCGTCGAAGCTGCCCATCCGGTGCCGCTCCTGCCGCAGCAGGTCGAGGTCCACGTCGGCCGCCGCGAACTGCTCGCCGAGCGGGAAGCGGTCGGACTCGGCCAGCAGCACCCCGTTCTCGTAGATCAGCGTCTGGCCGTCCCAGGACAGGTCGGTGGTCGACTCGCCGAGACCGGCGGCCGCGTAGACGTACGCGCCGAGGTAGCGGGAGGAGGCCGAGCGGCACATCAGCTTGCGGTCCTCGGCGCGGCCGACGGTGATCGGACTGCCGGAGAGGTTCGCGAACACGGTCGCCCCGGCCAGCGCCGCCTCCGCGCTCGGCGGCACCGGCACCCACATGTCCTCGCAGACCTCCGCGTGCAGCACCAGGCCGGGCACGTCGTCCGCCGCGAACAGCAGGTCCACGCCGAACGGCACGTCCGAGCCGCCGACCCGGATGGTGCCGCCGCGCTCGTCGTCGCCCGCGGCGATCTGGCGGCGCTCGTAGAACTCCCGGTAGTTCGGCGGGTACGACTTCGGGGCCACGCCGAGGATCCGGCCGCGGTGCACGACGACCGCGCAGTTGTAGACCCGGTTGCGGTGCCGCAGCGGGGCGCCGACGACCAGCACCGGCAGCAGGTCCGCCGACCCGGCGACCACCTCCTGGAGGGCCGTCTCGACCGCGTCCAGCAGGGGGTCCTGGAGCAGCAGGTCCTCGATCGAGTAGCCGCACAGCCCCATCTCGGGGAAGACGGCGACGGCGACGCCCTCCTCGGCGCACCGGCGCGCCTGGCGCAGGACCGCTTCGGCGTTGGCGCCCGGGTCGGCGATGACGGTGTGGCCGGTGCACGCGGCGACGCGCGCGAAGCCATGCTGATAGATCGACCAGAAGTTCACAGGGGGAAGCCTAGAACTTCCGCTCCGGGGCGGACGCGGGTGCTCGCCTTTGCCCCGAACCCGGACGTACAGTACCCCTAGGGGTATTTCCAGAGGAGTGAGTGTGGAACTGGAGCTTGAGGGCGAGTCCCTGAAGTCCGTGCTGAACCGGCTGCGGCGCGCGCAGGGCCAGATCTCCGGTGTGATCCGGATGATAGAGGAGGGCCGGGACTGCGAGGACGTCGTCACGCAGCTTGCCGCCGCCTCGCGGGCGCTGGACCGCGCCGGTTTCGCGATCATCGCCACCGGACTTCAGCAGTGCGTGGCCGACATCGAGTCGGGCCGCAAGAACGGGCAGGACGCGGAGGCGATGCGGGCGCGGATGGAGCGGCTGTTCCTGTCGCTGGCGTAACAGGGGGCGAGACGGGGGCGAGAGGGGGGTGAGTACGGGGGGCGGTTCGAACACCTGCTCCCGGGCCGTTCGGCCCTTGTCGCTCACGCCTGCCCTGACTTCACTGGTCCGTCGGCCCCCGACCACCAGCGGCAAGGCGGAACACGTCCGATGACCAGTGACACGACCACCGGCGCCACCGCCTCCCGCGCCTATGCCTGGCTGCTGATCGTGACCGGAGCGCTCGGCGTCCTGGCCTCCTTCGTGATCACGGTCGACAAGATCCGGCTGATCCAGAACCCGCACTTCACCCCGTCCTGCAACCTCAGCCCGGTGCTGTCCTGCTCCGAGGTGATGCGCAGCGCCCAGGCCTCCGTCTTCGGCTTCCCCAACCCCCTGCTGGGCCTCGCCGCCTACCCCGTGGTGGTCACCATCGGCAGCGCGCTGCTGGCCGGGGCCCGCTTCCGGCGCTGGTTCTGGCTCGGCCTGAACGCGGGCACGTTGTTCGGCGCGGGCTTCTGCATGTGGCTGATGAGCCAGGCGCTGTACGACATCGGCGCGCTGTGCCTGTGGTGCTGCCTGGCCTGGGCGGCCACCATCGCGATGTTCTGGTACACCACCGCGCACAACCTGACGCACGGCGTCATCCGCGCCCCGCGCGCGGTGGTGGCGGGCGTGCTGGAATTCCACTGGGCGGTGCCGCTCACCTGGTGCCTGGGCATCGTGATGCTCATCACCACGCGCTGGTGGGACTACTGGGTCTCGCTGCTCTGAACCCGGCGGCGCGGTGCCGGGGCCGACCGGCCCTGCCGCCGCTCGCGCCGGCCCGGTCGGCGTCGCGCGATGCAGCGCAAGAACATCCCCGATCCCGGCTTCGCGGGCGACGACGGCTCACCGGAACCCGCCTCGCCGCCGCCCTGGCCGCCTGGTCCGAGGCCCCTCCGTCACGACTGAGACGGCCCTGTTCGCCCTGCTCGCGGACGCCCGCCTGCTGGTGCCGATCGTCGCCGTCCTCGGCGAGACGGAGACCGGTCCGGACGGCCGTGCGGGCGAGAAGACGAGCGACATGGCGGTCGCCACGGTACGACGACGAGCCGGGCGTCGGTGTCGCCGGCGCCCGGCAGCAGGTGGGCGCGGCCCACGGCGGGGTGGCGGGCCAGGATCGTCCGCAGGGCGTCGGCGATCTCGGGGTCGCACGGCGGGGGCAGGTGGGGGCGGCGTTCGGCGACCGCGCGCAGGGCGGCGCCGGAGAGTTCGTAGGCGTCGCCCGCATCGGAGGGCCAACTGCCCTCGGTCGACCGGCACTTGGCGCAGGCCGTCCGCGACCTGGCCGCCGGCCTGGCCGCGGACCCCCTGCTGCGGATCCGCCTGGACCGCGGCCTGGACCTCGCGGTCGTACCCGGTGACAGGGCGGTCTTCGGGACGCCCCTGTACCGCCGCCGCTGTACCGCCGCCGCTGTACCGCCGCCGCTGACCGGGCCCGCTGACCTGGGCGGGGAGCGCCGGGCAAGAGGGGCCACCCGGCCCTGCCGGCGGCCGTACCCGGGCCTGTTGGGCCCTATCGGCGAGGGGTGCCGCCGGGCTGATCATGTGGCGGGCCGGGAAGCGCCGGGTCCACCACCCGCACGCGTGGCGCTTCCCGGCCCGGCTCCGACACGCACAGCTGGGAGGGACGCCGTCCGGTGGACGAGGCACAGACACACAAGGTGATGACCGCGCGGCCGGGCGCCGAGGTCATCGGGGCCGGCGAGCGACCGCCGGCCGTTCGACGCGAGCGGCCCTCCTGGATCCAGTGGCTGACGACCACGGACCACAAGCGGATCGGGACCATGTACCTGGTCTCGTCGTTCGTGTTCTTCCTGGTCGGAGGCGTGCTTGCGCTGCTGATGCGCGCCGAACTGGCCCGGCCCGGACTGCAGATCATGTCCAACGAGCAGTTCAACCAGGCCTTCACCATGCACGGCTCGATCATGCTGCTGCTGTTCGCGATGCCGCTGTTCACCGGCTTCGCGAACTGGATCATGCCGCTCCAGATAGGCGCGCCGGACGTGGCGTTCCCCCGGCTGAACATGCTGGCCTTCTGGCTGTTCCTGTTCGGCTCGCTGATCGCGGCGGGCGGCTTCCTCGCCCCCGACGGCCCGGCCGACTTCGGCTGGTTCCTGTACGCCCCGCTGTCCGACTCCGTGCACTCGCCGGGGATCGGCTCGGACCTGTGGATCATGGGCGTGGCGCTGTCCGGCTTCGGCTCGATCGCGGGCGCGGTCAACTTCATCACCACGATCATCTGCATGCGCGCGCCCGGCATGACCATGTTCCGCATGCCGATCTTCGTGTGGAACGTGCTGCTGACCGCGCTCCTGGTCCTGATCGTCTTCCCGGTGCTGGCCGCGGCCCTGTTCGCGCTGGAGTGCGACCGCAAGTTCGGCAGCCACATCTTCGACGCGGCCAACGGCGGCGCCCTGCTGTGGCAGCACCTCTTCTGGTTCTTCGGCCATCCGGAGGTCTACATCCTGGCGTTGCCCTTCTTCGGCATCGTCTCCGAGGTCATCCCGGTCTTCTCCCGCAAGCCGATGTTCGGCTACATGGGCCTGATCGGCGCGACGATCGCCATCGCCGGCCTGTCGGTCACCGTCTGGGCGCACCACATGTACGTCACCGGCGGCGTGCTGCTCCCCTTCTTCTCCTTCATGACCTTCCTGATCGCGGTGCCGACGGGGGTGAAGTTCTTCAACTGGATCGGCACGATGTGGAAGGGCTCCCTGAGCTTCGAGACCCCGATGCTCTGGACCACCGGCTTCCTCGTCACCTTCGTCTTCGGCGGCCTGACGGGCGTGATCCTGGCCTCCCCGCCGATGGACTTCCACGTGTCCGACTCGTACTTCGTCGTCGCCCACTTCCACTACACGATCTTCGGCACGGTCGTGTACGCGATGTTCGCCGGATTCCACTTCTGGTGGCCGAAGTTCACGGGCAGGATGCTGGACGAGCGGCTCGGCAAGATCACCTTCTGGACGCTGACGGTGGGCTTCCACCTCACCTTCCTCGTGCAGCACTGGCTGGGCGCCGAGGGCATGCCGCGCCGTTACGCCGACTACCTGGCCACCGACGGCTTCACCGCCCTCAACACCCTGTCCACGATCGGCTCGTTCCTCCTCGGCCTGTCCCTCCTCCCGTTCTTCTACAACGTCTGGAAGACCGCGAAGTACGCCGAGCCGGTGGGCGTGGACGACCCCTGGGGCTACGGCCGTTCACTGGAGTGGGCGACCTCCTGCCCGCCGCCCCGGCACAACTTCGCCACCCTGCCCCGCATCCGCAGCGAGTCCCCGGCCTTCGACCTGCACCACCCGGAGATCGCGGCCCTCGATGCAGAGGCGGTGAGCTGACGGTGCCGCATCCCGTACCGGCCCTGGCGACCGCCGCGGTGACCGCCGCCGGCTGCGTCTGGTACCTCCCGGCCCTCGCCGACCTCCGGGCCGGCGCCGACCGCCCGCTGTCCCGCCGCGTGCGGGCCGCGGCCTGCGTCACGGCGTGGGCGACGGCGGCGGTGGTCGCCGGGCTCCTCCTCGCGACGGACGCCTGGCGGTGGCCGGTGGCGGCGGCCGCGACCGGCACGTTGCCGGCCGTGTTCCTGCGCGTCTGGTCGGCCGTCCGCCACCACCGGGAGACCCGCGAAGCGGCCGCCCACTGGACGGAGTTGACCTCGGACCAGTCCCCGCCGCCCCCCGACCGCACCCGCCACGTGGTCGCCGTCCTCCTGACCACCGGCCTCGCCGCCGCCGCGGTCACCGGCACCCTCCGGCTGGCCGAGGGCCCCGGCACACCGGCGGCCTGGCTGGCCACGATCACCGCGCCCGCCGCGATCCTGGTCCTCTTCATCGCCCTGGCCGCCACCCACACCCGGGTCGCCCACACCCGCCTCACCCACACCCGCCTCACCCACACCCGCCTCAGCCCCACCCGGGCCACCCGCCGCCGCCCCCACTGACCACCGCTCCCGTCCCCGACCCGGGCGGGGCGCACGCCCTCAGCCGGTACGTGCGCCCCGCCCGGCCCTCTCGCCGGGTTCCAGCGGCTCGGCGTGTCAGAGCAGACTGGCGATGTCGTGCTGGATGGCCGCCACGTCGGCCGCGATCGCCGCCGTGGCCTGGACCCCGGGTGCGATGAATCCCAGCCAGCGCAGCAGGGCGTTGCGGCGGGGTGCCTCCTGGGCGAGTTCCGCCTCGACGTGCTCGGCGGCGTCGACGAGGTCCGCGCCGTCCTCGTAGCCGTCCTGCCCCTGACGGAGCTGGTCGAGCAGCAGGCGGGCGGCGGCACGCAGGTCGGCCAGGGCGGCCTCGCGGTCGGTGTCGGTCGCCAGGCCGTTGGTGAGGGAGGCGGTCGAACCGCCGAGGGCGACGGCGCTGCCGTCGATGCGGATGTCACCGCCCGCCCGGATCCCGCTGTTGCCGTCGTTTCCGGTGTCTGGCATGACGTCTACCTTCCGTTGGCCCTCGCGGGGGCGGGCGGAGCACCGGCGGGCCCGTTGCCGGCCGGGCCGCCGGGAGCGGCCGGGCCGCGCCGGAACATCGCGGCGACGCCTCGGCCGATGCCGACGGCCGAGTTGCTGACGGTCACGTTGCCGCCGGCGTACAGGCCGGTGTTGTTGATGGTCGTCTGACGTTGCACCAGGTCACTGGTGTCGATGTTGTGGTCCTCCATGAACTCCACGAGGGCGTCCAGCACACGGTGTTCGACCGTCTTGGAGTACAACTCGCGGTCCAGCTCCTGGAAGTAGCG
The DNA here is from genome assembly GCF_040706415.1 of Streptomyces sp. NPDC048106. Lineage (NCBI taxonomy): Bacteria > Bacillati > Actinomycetota > Actinomycetes > Kitasatosporales > Streptomycetaceae > Streptomyces > Streptomyces sp. NPDC048106. The sequence continues at coordinate 96,080 of NZ_JBEZND010000021.1, forward strand.
GTAGAAGAGCTGGTCGCTGGCCGCGTCGCGGAGGCTGAAGGACGCGCCGTAGTTGAAGGACCGGTTGCGGATCTCGCGTGCCTGGCGGGCCTGTTTGCGGTGCTCGGCGAGGGGCCCGGACAGGGCCGCCAGCACGGAGACCGGGGAGTTGATCAGCAGGCCCGGCGCGCGGACGCCCGCCGTGACGACCAGGTCCCGCAACTGGCCGAGCGTGGGGGACCCGAGGAGCCGGTCCGCGATGCGGTACCGCTCGCGCACGGGGGCGAGGAGGGAACTGCTGCCCTCGATGAAGAGCATCTTGCGGTCGGAGAGCAGGGCACAGCGCAGGAAGAGGGTGGTGGCCAGTTCGCCGCTCCAGCCGGTGACCCGGATGGCCAGGTAGGGGCGGGCGCGGCCCTTGCCGTCCTCACGGAGTTCGTGCAGGAGGCTGGGGTCGACCCGCTCCCTGGGCGGGCCTGCGGTATCGGGCAGCACCGCGGCGCGGGTCCGGTCGTCGATCTCGTACAGCAGGTCGGCGCCGTTGACGAACAGCAGGTTCTCGACGTGGACGCCGGGCAGTTTCAGGTCTCCGACGCGGGCCGCGAGGTGGTCGTTCAGCTCGTGGACGGTGAAGGGGATGACCGTCTTGCCCTCTTCGGGATGCGCGGTGTCGACGGCGAACGACCAGGTGGCGAGGGACTGGCCGTATCCGACGAAGGGGGCGTAGCGGGAGAACACGACGACGTTGCCGCGGTCGAGTTTCTCGATGGCGGCGATGCGGCGCCGGTTGTCGGCGCTCAGCGGCTGCGGGGCCTGGTCGGGCGCGAAGTTCTGGCGGCTGAGCCGGGCTGCGACCACGCCGTAGTGCACGCTGAACGATTCGACGGCGACCACGACCCAGGCGGCGAGATAGCCGAGGACCAGGGTGGAGAAGATGCCGCGCTGGGTGAGCAGCACGAGCGTGAGCACGAACACCAGGGTGAGCACGGCGTCGCGTCGCGCCTGCCGGCGGCGGGCGGCGAGCGCGTGGCGCAGGACGCAGCCGAGGTCGACGCCGGGCGAGGAGGCGACGGCGCGGCGGGGCTCCTCGATGATCCGCTCGACGGCGTTGCGGGCGAATCTGCTGTCGGTGTAGACGGCGGTGCACAGGTAGCGGGTGATGTCCCGGGCGAACCGGGGGGCCGCTGCCGCCGCCGGGAGCCCGGTGGGCTTCGGCGGTGCCGGTACGGTGCCGGCCGGTCCGGGGGTGTGCGGGGTGCCGTGGGGTTGCACGGGAGCGGCGACGGGCGGGGCCGGCTGGGTCGTCTTCGTACCGGCCATCGGATCGAAGACGCGTACGGCGCCGCAGTTGGCGCAGGCGGTGTAGTTGCGGTCGTTGACGGCCGCGCACTGGGGACATTGGAGGGTCATGGCTGTCTGCCTCCGCTCGGGACGCGGGACGGCGTGCGGTGCTGGGGCGGGGTGCGGTGCTGGGGTGGGGTCAGCCCCAGGAGGGTGTCCGGTGACCGGGCGGCGACGAAGCCGGGGACTGCTGCCCGGTGCCGGACGTCTGGAACCCGGACGGTGAGCGCGGTGCGCCCGGCGTCCGCTGGTCCGGCGGGAGGGTGGGTGGCGTGCTGGATGTCGGCTGACGCGTGGGTGACATGCCGGGTGTCGGCTGGTGCGTGGGGCTGCTGGGCAGGGGGGAGTGCGTCCGGGGAGGCGTGGAGCCGGTCGGCGACGAGGAGTGCGCGGGACGGTGCGTGGAGTGGGTGATCGGCGAGGTGGGTTTCGCGTCGGCGCCGCCGTCCGGGGACATCAGGCGCAGCAGTACGGCCGCCGCCACCAGGCCCGTGACGGTGAGCAGCAGCCGGTCGTGCTGCCGGAGGGTGGGGCGGGCGGACACGGTCGCTCCTTGTGGTCCGGGCGGTAGGGGGTGCCGGGCGCCGCGGGGCCGGCATCTGGCGTGGCGTGCGGGCCACGGAGGTCAGTCCATGTACTCGGTGGGGACGGTCAGGTACTCCGGGCTGACCGGCTGCGCGACGAAGCCGGGGGCGGAGCGGGGGATTTGCATCTCGCCCGCGCGGGAGGAGGCGACCAGCGAGTTGAGCAGGCTGCCCAGCGCCTCCAGCAGCGCCTGGTCCTGGTCGGTACCGGCGTCCGCGAGGAAGGCCGCCTTGGTCGCCACCTTGCTGAGCACGTCGGGGTTGGCGGCGCCGAAGCCGTAGCTGATGACGTGCGGGTGGCGCGGCCAGGACCGGTCGACGAGCTGCCGGAACGCGTCGTGCCAGCGCGCGTCGGTCGGGGCGCCGTCGGTGAGGAGGAACACCACCGGGCGCAGTACGGCCATGCCCATGCCGCGCAGGTCGTCGACGTCCGTTTCGATGCGGCTGCGGACGAGATCGAAGGCGGCGGAATAGTTCGTGCGCCCGTTGCACACGATCTCCGGCATGGCCTGAATGCGGTCGAGGTCGGTCATCTCGATGATCAGATGCGCGTCGCTGGAGAAGGCGATGAGCGACATGTGCGCGAATTCCGAGACGCGCGGACTTTCGGAAATGGTGGCGTGCAGCTGGGTGAGGGTCCGGTTGAGCGTGTGCTGGTGGGGCTGCATCGAAGCCGAGGCGTCGATCACGAGATAGGTCGGCAGGCATTTCTGCCGTAAGTGGTAGGCGCCGGTGCCGTGGCCGGGCACGGCGTCCTCGTGGTCGTTCATGTGGTTCCTCTTCCGCTGTTCGAATGTGCGGCGGCGAGGCCGCCTCGGTTCGTGTCCGGTCGGAACGGGCTTCAGTGGCGGGCGCTCGCCAGAATGAGCAGGACCAGGATGAAGGCGACGAATACCGCCACGGCGGCCCAGCCCATGTCCGAGGACGGCTTTTTGGGATCGGGCGCGGGACCACCCGCCTTCGCCTTGCTCGCGGGACGGCCGGGGACCGCGTTGCTCACGGGGGTGCTGTGCGCCTGCGGCGTGGGGTCCTGCCGGGTGGCGGGCCGCTTCGGCAGCTCGGAGCGGACGACGGGGAACCGGACCGCCGGACCGTCGTTCAGCACGGCGAGCAGCACCGAACTGGGGGGCCGGGCCAGCGGGTCCTCCCAGCCGGGCTGGCAGATGTCGGCGCCCGAGCCCTCGGCGCAGCCGTCCATGTCGATCAGGTAGATGGAGTAGTCGGCCGGGTTCCAGAAGGCGTTGGCGTAGTTCCAGTCGGAGTAGACGAACCTGCGCTGCTCCAGGGCGGCGGCGATGCCGACGAGACAGCGGCAGGCGGTGATCCGCTGCTCGGGGGTCGGCGGGGTGCCGTTGCGTTTGAACCGCTCGTCGGAGCGGGCCAGCGTGTCGATCTCACGGAATCCGCCGACGGGCGTACGGAAGCCGTCCGGCGCCATCGGGATCAGGCAGCCGACGGTCGCGGAGGAGTCGTCCTCGACGCGCGCGACTGGCCAGGAGGTGTGGCGCAGCAGGACCTCGCGGGCCGGACGCCCGGCGGCGGCCTCGGAACGGCCGAACGCCACGAGCCGGTCCAGCCGTCGGGCGTCGGCGTCGGCGAGTGGCTTCTTGTAGCGCTTGAACAGCAGGTCGGGTCCGGTGCCGTGGCCGGTCACGCGGGTCACGGCGGAACTCTGGCCGTTGTTCGTCGCGATCTGTTCGCCGAGGGCGCCCAGCGCGGTCAACGAGGTGACCGGGGGCAGGGGCCGCTGCGCCGGACCGGCGGTCACGACGGCTCCCCGCCGGTGTGGCCGGCGTGCGGGGCGGCCGGCAAGGCGCGAGCGTCGGGCGCGACCCAGACGGTCACCGACGTACGGTCGTCCAGGAAGCGTTCGGTGTCGTAGCCGATGTCGTCGAGGTATGAGGTGACGGGCATCGGCTGCTGCCAGCGGTCCGCCAGGCAGGCGTTGAGTTCGTCGAGGGCGGCGAGTCCGTCGCCGACCCCGTCGGACACCACCGACACGACATCGCCGGGCCGCAGTGCGAGCCGGCTCTCCTGGGCCATGTGCGGGTCCGCGGGGAGGGTGTGGGCGACGGCGTTGGAGTCGTAGCCGCCCTCGGCGCTCTTGCGGTCGCCGAGGGTGTGGCGCCAGCGCCGCTCGTCGAGCCGCCACAGGGAGCAGTCCCCGAGCCAGGCGGCCCACAGGGTGCGTTCACCCGTCGCGACCGTCGGGCGGGCGGGGATCACGGCGACGAACAGGACGGCGCAGACGTCGGTGGGGGCGATTTCGCGGCGTGCCGCCTCGTGCCGCATCGCGACGGCGGCCTCCTCGAAGAGTTCGGCCGCCGACAACCGCGCCCCGGGGCCGTCGAGTCGGCGTCTGAGGTAGCTGATGGCCGTGCTCGCCGCGACGGCGGCTCCGAGTTCGGCGTGGCTGCTGCTGGAGACGCCGTCGGCGACGGCCAGCAGGAGATGGTCGCCGCTCGCGTCCCTGGCCAGGCGGTACGCGTCCTGGCGGGCGGTGGCCGGCTCCTGGCAGCGGTGTCCCGGGCCGACGAGCGAGGCGGCGCGTACGGCGAGGTCGCCGAGCCGTGCCTCGTCGGCGGCGACACCGGAGGAGGCGGGGCGCCGGGGCAGCAACCACGGGAAGCGCTGCGCCTTCGACCCGGCCCCGAAGCGCGGCACGGAGGTGGGGACCGGGACCCGGGGAGCGGGCGGGGACGCGCTGACGGGGTTCGGCTGCCGCACCACGAGGAGCCCGTCCGCCCCAGCCGCAGCCGTTGTGCCACCACCCTCGGCCGGCTCGGCAACCCCGGCCGATTCGGGCCCCAATGGCCCCGGGGACCCGTATACCACCGTGCGTATCGCCAGGAACAACGTCCCCGCGGCCGCCAGCACGAATAAGTCGATCACCGAGCGAAAGAAATGATCGTCCGCAGGGAAATAGATCAAGAGGAACATGCCCCCGAAAAGACCTAACGCCCAGACCAGACGCCCCCGTTGCAGCGACATGCTCGGGATTGTATCAGCGCGTCCTGAGTCGAGGGAGAGGAAAGTGATTTATTGATCGTTTCTCCCCGACCGGAAGAGAGAATTGGAATTCCGGTAATCAAGGTCATGGAAACTGGAGATCACGAAAAGGGGAGCGTTCGCGTGCCGGTGTTCCGTGACCGCGTCCTCGTGCGCCGCTTCCAGGCCGCCACCCCGCCGTGCCCGCCCCGCGCCCCGCTCGGTCGACCGCTCTTGGATGCCGGCGGCGCCGGTCCGGACGGCCCCGCCACCCCGAACGCACGCTCGGCTCTGCCGTGCACGACGGCGCGCGGCCTCGCTCACCGGAGCCCCCCGAGGCAGGCCTTCGTCAGTGTGACGGACGCCACTCCGAACTGCATCTCTTTCCAGGAAATATCTTGCGAGCAAGATTAATTGATACGGGCGTCCCCACCGGACGGACCACCGCCCGGGACGACATCCCGAAGGAGGCCGCCATGTCGGCACCCAAGAGTCGCTTCCAGCGGCTTATCGAACGTATGTTCGGCCGACCGACGGCCGCCCCCCTGGTTGCAACTGAAGACAAGAAGGAACCCGTCATGTTCAACATCGCCAACGTCAAGGCCGCGCCCAGCCCGGACCTCCTGACCCCGGACAACTCGGTGATGCTGTTCGTCGACCACCAGCCGCAGATGTTCTTCGGGACCGGCAGCGGCGACCGCACCGCGATCATCAACGCGACCGTGGGCCTGGCCAAGGCGGCCAAGGCGTTCAACGTCCCGGTGGTCCTGACCACCGTGGCCGCCGAATCCTTCTCCGGCCCGATCCTGCCGCAGCTGGCCGAGGTCTTCCCGGGCCAGGAGATCATCGACCGCACCACGATGAACGCCTGGGAGGACAACGCTCTCGTCGAGGCGATCAAGGCCACCGGCCGCAGGAAGATCGTCATCTCGGGTCTGTGGACCGAGGTGTGCCTCGTGCTTCCGGTGCTGTCCGCCCTCGGACAGGGCTACGAGGTCTACGTGGTCGCCGACGCGTCCGGCGGTGTCACCCCGCAGGCCCATGAACACGCCCTCCAGCGCATGATCAGCGCCGGCGCCGTGCCGGTGACCTGGATCCAGGTCCTGCTCGAACTGCAGCGCGACTGGGCCCGCGGTGAGACCTACGGCGCCGTCATGGACATCGTCAAGGAGCACGGCGGCGCCTACGGCCTGGGAGTCGTCTACGCCCAGTCCGTCATCGGCGCCCACGCCGCAGGCTGACCCACCGACCTGGTGCCGGCCCGAGACCAACGCGTCCGGGCCGGCCCCAGCCAACCGCCGGCCTCCCGCCCACGGCGTCCGGTGACGCCGGCGGCGCGGAGGCAGATCTCGCAATACCACCCATCACGGTCCGTCACCTCACCGCGGCCAACCCAGGGTTGACCCGGTGGCGGACCGCGCTCAAGACCGAGCAGGCGGCCGCATACGGGTCGCGAGCATGGAAACGACCGTGAACCTCAACCATCCGCCGGCCCCTCGCGAGCCGCTCCTGGCGGCCCTCATGACCGCGACAGCGGTGAGCGGCCTCATCGACGCGATCAGCTACCTGGGCCTGGGGCATGTCTTCACCGCGAACATGACCGGCAACGTCGTCATCATCGGCTTCGCCGCCGCCGGCGCCCCCGGCTTCTCGGTGCTCGGCTCGCTGGTGTCGCTGGCCGCCTTCCTGGCCGGAGCGGTGATCGCCGGCCGGCTGGGAACCGTCATGCGCACCCGGACTCCGGGCAGTCGGCTGCGCTCGATCCTGGCCCTTGAAACGGTGCTGCTGGCCACGTCCGCAGTCGTCGCCTTCACCACGAGCCATGCGGTCTACACGCTCATCGCCCTGATCGCACTGGCCATGGGCCTGCGCAACGGGACGGTGCGCAAACTCGCCGTACCGGATGTGACCACGACGGTGCTGACGCTCACGCTGACCGGACTGGCATCCGACTCGACTCCGGCCGGCGGAACCAATCCGCGTGTGGGCCGCCGGCTGGCCTCCGTGCTGGCGATGCTGGCAGGTGCGCTCGGCGGAGCTCTGCTCGTGCGGCACACGGGACTGGGCTGGCCCCTGCTGGCCGGCGCGCTGGGCACCGCGGTCGCCGCCCTGGCCGTGCCGCGCGGCTCGTCCTCCGACTGAGCCGACCGCGCGGACGTCCCTCCCCGCCGCGTGCCCACCGGCCGCCCCACCCCTCACCCCCTCTCTCCACATTCCCTGCCGGAATTCCCTACCGGAGATGATTCCCATGGCCACCATGCCTGTGGCAGGCCTTCCCCCCGTCAACGCCGACCACGTCGCCGACGTCGTGGTCCGCAACGCCAAGATCTACACCGGTGACCCGGCGAACCCGCAGGCCAGTGCCGTCGCCATCAAAGACGGCAAGGTCACCGTGGTCGGTGACGACGCGGACGTCGCCCCACTGATCAGCACCCGGACCCGAGTGGTCGACGCGTTGGGCCGCCGGGTCATCCCCGGCCTCAACGACTCCCATGTGCACGTGATCCGCGGCGGCTTGAACTACGTCCTGGAGCTGCGCTGGGACGGTGTTCCCACGCTGCGTCAGGCGTTGGCGATGCTGCGCGAGCAGGCCGCCCGCACCCCCAAGGGCCAATGGGTCAGGGTGGTCGGCGGATGGTCGGCGGACCAGTTCGCCGAGAAGCGGCTGCCCACCGTGGCCGAGCTGAATGCCGCCGCGCCGGACACCCCGGTCTTCGTGCTGCACCTGTACCAGTCCGCGCTGATGAACCGAGCGGCACTGAAGGCGGCCGGCTACACCAAGAACACCCCCGACCCCCAGGGCGGTCAGCTGGTGCGAGGCCGAGACGGGGAACCGACCGGCATGCTGCTGGCCGCGCCCAGCGCCCTGATCCTCTACTCCACCCTCGCCGCGGCACCGACCCTGCACGGTGAGGAACTGAAGACCTCCACCCGCCACTTCTTCCGCGAGCTGAACCGGTTCGGCCTCACCTCGGCCATCGACGCCGCCGGGGGGTTCCAGAACTTCCCCGACAACTACAGCACCGTCATCGACCTCGCCAAGGACAGCCAGCTGTCGCTGCGTATCGCCTACCACCTCTTCCCGCAGACCGCGGGACAGGAGATCGACGACCTGCGACGCTGGATCGACATGGTCCGCCCCGAAGACGGCGACGAATGGCTCCGCCTCAACGGCGCCGGAGAGAACCTGACGTGGGCGGCGGCCGACTTCGAGAACTTCACCGAGCCCCGGCCCGAACTGGCCGCGGACTACGAGGCAAGCTTCGAGAAGGCCGTGCGGCTCCTGATGGAGAACGGCTGGGGCTTCCGCCTCCACGCCACCTACGACGAGACGATCCGCCGCGACCTCGCCGTCTTCGAGAAACTCGCCGCCGAGGGCCTGTTCCCCGCCGGCAACCGCTGGCTGTTCGACCACGCGGAGACCGTCTCCCGCGACAGCCTCGACCGCATCGCCGCGCTCGGCGGCGCCATGTCGGTCCAGAACCGCATGTCCTTCCAGGGCGAGGCATTCGTACGCCGCTACGGCGCCGGAGCCGCCGCGGAGGCTCCGCCGGTGCGCGCCATGCTGGACCGCGGCCTGATCGTCGGCGCCGGCACGGACGCCACCCGGGTGTCCTCCTACAACCCGTGGGTCGCACTGCACTGGCTGGTCACCGGCCGGACCGTCGGCGACCTGACGATCTATCCGCCGGAAAACCGCGTCAGCCGGGAGACCGCCCTGGCCATGTACACCCAGGCCGGCGCCAAGCTGACCGGAGAGCAGGACGTCAAGGGCATCCTCAAGCCCGGTTTCTATGGCGACCTCGCCATCCTCTCCGACGACTTCTTCACCGTCCCGGAGCAGGACATCCCGCACATCGAGTCCCTCCTCACCGTCACCGGCGGCCGCATCGTCTACGCCGCGGCCGAATACGAGGGCCTGGACGAGGCGATGCCGGCGATCACCCCGGCATGGAGCCCGGTCGCCCACTACGGGGGCTACCAGGCCACCGTGAAGCCCAGCATCTCGGGCGCACGGCAGGCCGAACTGCTCGGCCAGGCCGTCGCCGAGTCCGAACAGCACCGGCAGTGGCGCGCGCAACGGGGCTTCACCCCCGAAGCCCCGACCGAGATCTTCGACACCTGCTTCGTGTTGTGAGGCGCGGAACTCACCGCCGCTCCCCCGGTCCATTGACGAGGAGAACATGATGGACACCGGACTGCTCGTCCTGCGACTGGTCATCGGCCTGCTGTTCGCCGGACACGGCATCCAGAAGGTCAGCCACCGCCTCGGGGGAGACGGGATCGAGGGCGGAGCGGCGGAGTTCCGGGCAGACGGGTTCCGCGGCGGCCGGGTCACCGCCGCCGCCGCGGGCCTCGGGCAGATCGCCGCGGGTCTGCTGCTGGGCGCGGGCGCGTTCACCCCCCTGGCGGCCATCATCGCCGCGGGGGTCATGACCGTCGCGATCACCGTGAAGTGGCGGAACGGGCTCTGGGTGCAGAACAACGGCTACGAGTACCCGCTCGTCCTGGTGATCGTGCCGGCCGCGCTGACGCTCACCGGACCCGGCCGTTGGTCGGCCGACCAAACCCTCGGGCTGCTTCCCTGGGCACCATGGTGGACAGCCGCAGCCGTCGCCCTGGGCGTGTCAAGCGGGCTGATGACCCGCGTCCTCCTCGGACGACCACCCGCACGCTGAGCCCCGGGGGAACATCCGCGCCGCCAGGACGTTGACACATCCCATGGAGAACAAAGCGACGGGCCCGCAGAGCGCGGCACCGCCGTCCCCGGTCGAGGATGGCCACGGCCGGGACAACGGCCGCAGCGTCGATCAGGACCTGCTCGACGGGTGGAGGGACGTGGTGGAGGGTTTCCACGCCACCAACGAGGCGCTCGTCAGCGAGCTGGCCGAGCGCTTCAACGTCGGCCGAGGACCCGCCGGCGTCCTGCTCCGTCTGCTCACCGCCCCCGGCCACCGGATGCCGATGACCCGTCTGGCGCACGAGGCCGGCATGTCCAGCGGCGGATTCACCAAACTCGCCGACCGCCTGTGTGCCGACGCCCTGGCCCGGCGCGTGGCATGCGAGGACGACCGACGCGTCACCTATCTCGAACTGACCGACGAGGGGCAGCACACCGCCCAGGCGATCTCCCAGGCAGCGACGGAGATCCTGAGCACCCGAGTGCTCGCCCCCCTCGGACCCGACGGATTCCGCAAGCTCACCGAGACGATGCGCGCACTGCGCGACGCCAACAGCGATCCGCGGAAGTAGGAAACAACGCAAGACCCTGGTGACCTACCCGGGGAAGGCGGCCGAGGACATCCACTCACCGAGCCACCCTCGCCGAGGAACTGGCCGCACAGATTGTCTCCACGCTGCGAGGGGATTGCTAGGCGCTCGCAAGCTCCGCGACCTGAGCGCGGAAGATGTAGATCGCTGGCTTGCTGCCAGGGCGAAGACGCTCAGCACGCGCACCCTCCGGTCCATCCACTCGTGCCTGAATCGCTCGGTCAAGCGGGCTATGGCTCGGGACAAGGTGAAGCGGAACGTCGTCGAGTTGTGCTCGGTCCCCCAGGGCCAAGCGGGGCGTCCCTCGAACCTCGATGTACGCGTACAGCTGAAGGGGGAGCCGGACGCCGACCCGCCACAGCCTCCGCACATCGCGGTGTGGCGCTCGGTCCGGCGCGACGGGGACACCAAGACCCGGAAGTCCTGGCGCACCCTCGCTTTGCCGGCGCGCTGCGTCGAAGCTCTCTGGCAGCATTTCGAGGATCAGGGCTGGGATCGCTCGCCGCTGAGGACAAGTGGGAGGAACACGGCCTCGCAACGCGGACGAGTGGACGCCGAGGGAGCTGCGGCACAGCTGCGTGCCCCTGCTGTCCGACCGGGGCGTCCCGCTGGAGGAGATCTCCCGGCTTGTCGGGCACTCCGGGACGGCCGTGACCGAGGAGGTCTACCGGAAGCAGATCCGGCCCGTGATCCAGACCGGCGCGGTGGTCATGGACGGCATCTTCGGCACGCAAGAGCGGCGGTCGTAGACCCGCGGGAAGCGTTAGTCACGCAGATAGACACGCACGCAGAAACAGGTCAGGCAGGTACTGAATCCAGTACCTGCCTGACCTGCTGTTTTGGCTGTCGGGGTGGCGGGATTTGAACCCACGACCTCTTCGTCCCGAATGAGGTTCGGGCAAGATCGACACCTGCGTGTGTGGGTAAACGTGCAGGTCGGAGCCTTGGTCTGGGTTGGTGTGGAGTGGGCTCGCGTGGGCTCTGGGGGAAGATCATCTCCCAGATTTCTCCCAATGAGGTGGTGTGGCGGCAATCCTGCCGTGTCCGCATGACGCGTTGCGTCGGCGAATTTGTGCTTGGCTAGTCGGGCAGTGCCGCCGCCTCGGTGGTGTTCCGCCCGCAAGTCCCATCACGGATACAGATCGCCCCGCCCATGGATGGAAGCGTGGTGCGCGGGTGCCTTGTGGAGAGCCGGGCAATCTCCTGGCAACAGCAGATCGTGTACTGCGGCTCAACGAGCCCTACCGACCTGATCGCGGCGTCCCAGTACTATGTTGCGCCATCGTTCCCGGGTCTGTCGTTCCCCGTCGATCCACCGTGCTCGTTCGGTGTTCGGGGGGAGTGGGAGGTCGCCCATGAAGTGCGCGATTTCGACGTAGTAGGCGTAGTAGCCGTTTTGTGTGAGCCCGCGCAAGCGGTCGATGTTAGCCGCGAGGCTGTCCTGGGCGTCAAGGACCGCGTGGTGGAAGCACAGGGCCAGTTGCAGTTTGGCTGCGGCGTAGGAGATGCCGGAGACGCCGATTTCTGCGAGTTGGATGGCCGCCCGGTCGGGCAGGTCTACGGCGAATCCTGCATCGCGCACGAGCATGGCGATGTGAGCGGTCATCTCGTTGGAGCGCAGACTCAAGGGCGACAGCAGACGGTCCGCGAGATCGAGTTCGTCATCGGCCCGAAGCGGGTCGACGAAGGACACGGCGAAGGCGAGATGTGCCTGGGCCACGGCGGTCTCGCCGACCACACCGTGTTCTTCGGCCTCACTCCGGGCCGCCAGATACGCGGCTGCCGCCCGCTCCATGTCTCCCTGCACCCACCAGACGTCCCCCAGCACCCGATGGTGCCGCCCAGCCCAGCCCAGCCTCCCGGCGGCCTCCACCGCTGCTGGGAAATCTCCGGACACTCGGCTCAGGTGCGCCAGACCCCGTCGAGCGGCGGAAGCGAGCCGACCGCCGGCGGACGCGACACGCTGCATGCCGCGGCGGGAATCGTCGGTCAACCCGAGGTCCCGCTGGGCCTTCGCCTGGTAATACGTGGCCAGTTCGACCAGTTCATCAGGGAGCAACCCCGATGCGAGGACGGCGGAGAGCCGACTGACTGTGCGTTCACGGTGTTCGTGCTGGCGCCGGGCGATGGCACTGAGCGTTTCCACCAAGGCATCCGCAGCAGTCCGCACGCCCCCCGACGACGTGGCGTCGGCGGCGGGGAGCACCAGCGGTTCCCAGATCGAGTCCCCTACGTACTGGAATGCCGCATCGCCGAGCCAGCCGAGATCGAGATGGAAGTCCCGTGCGAGGAGCAGCCCTTGCTGGAGGCATCCCACCAGGACGGCGCGGTCGCGTCGCAGGTCCTGGCGCCACTGCGATTCCAGCGCTTGGAAAGCGCGTTGGGCCGCGCGCTGCCAGTCGTGCTCCGACCAGCGGTCGTCACTGGCGTCGTCCGTATTGCGAATGGCAGCGCGGATGAGGTCGTGGACATGGAAGGGCCACACACCGGAGGGGGACTTCCGGATGAAGGGGCGCTCGGTCAACCGTAGGGCAGGGGCATCGTGCTGCATACCGGCGGCCTGGGTGGCCAGGGGCACGGAGAACGCGCTGAGCAGGCTGACCGAGCGGAGTACGTGGCGTTCCTCGGCGGTCAGGTCTCTGAGAGTACGGGCGATCAGGGCGGGAAAGTCGTGGTCGAAATCCGCGACCTGCGGCTGTCTGCCGCTGCGCCGAAGCTCCAGGTACCGCATGACCGACAGGTCCAGATACAGAGGAAGCCCGTGGGAGCGCTCGGCGATGATCCGGCGGACCGGTTCGTCGATCAGCGGCTGCCCGTTGCGGCTGAGCCTGCGGGACAGGTAGTCCTCGCAGTCTTCCGGGGAGAAGTCGCCGATCAGGATGTGGCCGCCGGATACCCCTGACCGGGTATGGGGCGTGTCGGAGGCGAGCCCGGGCCACGCATTCGGACCAGTCCAGTCGAGTTGCCCTTCCAAGCTGCTCTCTGCCCACTGGAGGCGGTTGCGTCCGGTGACGACGAAGAACGCGTTGGGCATCAGCCACACGATGCGCTGGAGAAGACGCTCGAAGTCACGGTGGGTTCGGTCGCCGGTGTCCTCGAAGGTGTCCATCAGGACCACAAGTAGTGCGCCCTTGTCGGCTGGGAGTTGGGCCAGGTCCCAGGCGAGCAGGTGTGGGTAGAAGCTGAGGGTTTCCAGGTCGGGTTCGGCTTCCAGCAGGTCGGCCAGGCGGGAGCAGCCGGCGAGCGCGCGTACGGACTGGCGCCGCTCGCGTAACGCTTTGATGAGTGCCCCGCCCCCGTGTCCGAGCGCGCTGCCGACGGTGCCGGGCAGGAGCAGTGCCTGGGCGACGTCGCCGAGGGCGGACTGCATCTGCTGCGGCAGAGCGGCAGCGGCGCTGAAGCGGCTCAGCAGCCCGCCCCTGCGCAGATAATCCTCGATCGGTTCACCTGGGTGGTTGTGCTCCCAGTAGCGGCGCAGGGCGAGGTCGAAGGCGGGCATCGGTCGACCGAGCGTGGCGACTGCAAGGCGGATGGTGAGGATGACCCGTTCGAAGTCCATGCCCGCGGCCTGCGCAAGGTCGATGCGGACCGGCAGGATCCTTTCCTCGTGGAATGACGCTTCCCACTGCACTGGGCGGTGCTCACTGTGGGCGAGCGACGCCTCGATCTTGCGGGAGAGCGTTGACTTGCCGATCCCGCCCACACCGTGGAACACGATGATGTTGGTGCGGGGGCTTTCCAAGTCCTCCACGTCGAAGTCAGAACTGGTCAGACGCCGTATGTGATCAGCGAGGCCGGCTGTCACCGCCTGCCACTGCGCCTGCCGGTTCGTGAACGCCTCACTGGCGGCGATACTCCGGTCGTTTGAGCTGAACAGCGTTCGAAGATCCCGCCCTGCCATGGCTCCCCCTGACGATCAACTCGGATCAATCTACGTTCCTTTGGGGGCAGCCTGACAAGCGCGCATTCAGGCAGGGTCCGCGGGTTGCATACAGCAGGCGCGATGGCCCGATTCCGGCCCGGCTGTCACGTCATGCGCGTACCGGATCCGACCGGACGAGCAGCGGTCAAGGCTTGGGGTGAGTTCTACGCAAGGAGCGGAATTCGGACAATCGATGTGTTCTACAGGCAGATTGCGCGGATTGTCGCGTTTGCGGTCTGGTGGTTTTCCAAGTTCACCGTGAAGATGCCCGCCGGATCGACGAACGGGGGCGCATGGCTTTGGGGTGGGGGCTGCGGGCTCAGGGCCGGGTGGCTAGTGGTGAGGCCGAGGGGCCGGAGGTGCCGATTCAGGTTGCCCCCGAGACCTCCGGTGCAGGCCGCCACGGCGAGGTGGAACCGACCTCATCGGAAGTGACCAGGCTGCTGTGTCAGGCCGTTTACGCGCGTCCTGACCGAGTGGGGGAGGTCAAGGCGTGGTGGCGGAAGTTCCGAGGCAAGGGCAAGAAGTCGAACAAGCCACGACGCAGCACCCGTAGACGCATCTACCTGGAGGGGAGTGACGACTGCCCGCCGCTGGGCGAGCCCCTGGCGCAGTGGGCCGTGGACCACGTATTGCACGGGCCGCCGGTGCCTGTTCCGTCGTACGGATTCGACCTCGTACCCGTGGTGGCGCACAGCCTGCGTGCGCGTCGACGTCGGTGGGCTCGACGCTTGGCGGTGCTGTTCCTGGCTGCCCTCGTGATGTGCGCGGCACCGCGGGCGGCCGTCGTGTGGGGAGTGGTCGTCCTGGTGGCTCTCTTGATGCGCTGGGCCGCGCACCGGGCGTTACGCAAAGGGAGGAAGTCTCGGCTGGCCAGGTCGCCCCGGGTGGCTTATCTCGTGCTGTGCATCCCATGGGTGCTCGCGATCGTTCCGTACAAACCGGTTGGTGACGAGGTCGTCGCCCTGCGGGTCGGGCTTCTCCTCTTGCCGTTCGCGCTGGTGATTGGAGCCGCGCTGGTGTGTGTTGGCGACCGGCTCGCGGCGCGGGTGGCGCTGGCCCGGCTCGTCCGTGAGGGCGTGTCGCCCGAGCGGCTGCCGTGGGTTGCCGCGAAGGGCGGCCATCGGATGACGCGCATAGCCAACGAACAGGGGAGGCGGGAGCTGCCGTACGACGAGCCCGAGTACTTCGTGGGAGCCGGGCGCGATGTGTGGGGATCCGCCGACATCGCCATCCCGTTGAAGCCGAAGGATCCGGAGGAGTCGGTCAAGTCGTTCGGGGAGGCGGAACTGTTGCGGCGGATGGGCGGGGCGCTGCGCGAGCTGGGGCGCGGAGCCCGGGAGATCACTGATCCACTGCCCGGCTTCTCCGTCACCGAGGTGAAGGGCCTGCCGTCGGCGCTGTGGCTCCGGCGCACCCGGGCGGCGAAGCTGGAGCTGCCGGACCTGCGCGGCCGGGGGCGCCGGTCGCCGTCCAGCGTGCCGGACCGATTGTATCTGCGGGCGCAGTGTGTCAGCTGGGACGGCCAGGTCGTGGTCACTGTGTTCGTGCACGCCGCGCTGGAGGCTGGCGAGCTACGGCTGACCGTGCGTCCGCACGTGATGACACCCCTATACAACGAACTGCGGATGACCGACGCGCCAGTCGCCATGTGTGGGACACGGATGCTCGGCTGGGTCGTCACGCAGTCGCTCTTGGACGCCGCTGCGGGCCCCATCTGGCTGTGGCGCTTCGTGGCGCGACTTGGGCTCGGCGAACAGGCGGAGGACGGCCGCGCCGAAGAGAAGGACCCGGTCAGCCTGCGCGATCGATACTCCACCGAAGAAGTTACGGACATGCACCAGAGCGACGACGCCAAGAGGCATGTCGTGTTGATGCAGACCTGCATCTTTCGGACCGTCGCCGAGTACCTCGACGAACTGGGCGTGGACACTGCCCCGTACGAGCGCCAGGTGGCTGCGGTCATCACCAACATCCAGGTGTACGGCGACAACAACGCGCCCATCCAGAACGTCGCGGGCAGCAACATCCGCGGGGTGGGCCAGAGCAACGGCAATCAGGGAGGCAAGTGATGAGGATGGGACGGCGTCGCCCCGAGCCGGAGCAGGGACACGGCTCGGGTATCAGCATCGGCGGCAACAACAACGCTCCGAATCAGAACGTCGTGGGCCAGAACATCTCCCACGTCTACCAGTCCGCGTCAGCCCAGGGCGCAGTCGACATCGAGGCCGTACGAGACCTCCTCACCTCGTTCCGTGCTGATGTGGAGCGCAATGAGGCGGGCTTGGCCAACGCGACGGTGCTGCGTGCCATGGCGGACACCGTCGACACCTCGTTGGCTGCGCCCGACGCGCAGGCCGGCGTACTTCGGGGGATCGCCCAGGCACTGCCCGCCCTGGTGGCGGGAACCGTGGTCCAGCAGGGTGGCCAAGCTCTCGCCAACGCTATTGCTGCATGGCTGAGTTGATGCGTTAGAGGCTGCATAAGGGGCAGCGCGGATACGGGATGAAGGGTTCGGCTGCCTTCCGACGCGTGCGCGGATACAGTGCAGCAACCAGTGGGGGAGACGACACAAGTGGACGAAATGACCTTCGCCGTGACGACAGTGGTCGCGGCCCTGCTCAGCGAAGCATCGCAGGACGCGTACGCGAGGGCTCGGGACATCCTCCGGCGTCTGATACGCAGGGAAGGCCGATCGGATGCCACAGCCCTCTTGGAGCGCCTCGACCAGCACCGTGCGATGGTGGTGCAGCGTTCCGCGCTGGACCGCGGTGAGGCGGCGCGCAGTGCCGCAGCCGAGTGGGCTCCCACGCTGAAACAGCTCGTACGGGCGGACCCGGGCGCCTATGCGGAGCTGCGTGCCCTGGTCGGAACGGACAGGCTGGACTCCGTGACCTACCAGCACAACCACGGCTCGGGCACCTTCATCAACGGCAACGTCGAGGGTGGTCTCACGATCAATCACGGCACAGCGCATGGCAGAGACATCTGAGCCCCGGAGAGAGGGAGACCAGCACAATCACGGTCCCGGGATCTTCATCGCGGGTGATGTCATCGGCGACGTCCATCATCATGTTCGGTCCCCAGTTGGTATGCGTGCCGGTGAGTCCCCGACAGAAGCGGGAGCTCGCAACAGTGAAGAGACTCCTGAGAGCGGCGAACCGGCAGAAGATGAGGACGAAGAAGATGGCCCGCTCTGGTCACTGATCGGCTACGGCTGGTTCACCGTCCTGCTTTTCGGGATGGCTGGTGTCGGGCTGAAAGATGCGTTCACGTCGAGGACACCGACGGTAGAGCGTGTTGCCTCGGTACCCCTGGCAGCAGGTCTGGCCCTCGGCGGGTTGGTGGTCCTGGCGTTCGCGTTCGCGGCGCTCGCCGAGGTCTGCGCCGCTGGCGCGATCAATGCGGCCGGCTCGGCTCGCAGGCGAGGAACGGAAGGTCGACGTGCCGCCGCCCGGCTGAACCTGCGACAGGCCCGCATTGTTGCCCGCTGGGCTCACAACAGTGCAGTGCTCGCCGGCGTCGTGGCGGCGCTCGTCGGCTTCCTGGCCGTGAGCAGAAGAGCGGCGGAACGTGCACACGATGCGCGCGAGTGCGCCGAGTCCGAGGTCACGAAGACTCACGCGGCACTGAGTGATCAGAATCCGGCCAGGTACGGCGACTGAGGCGTCGGCCCTGGCCAGGTCAGGTGACTTCTAATCGGACGTGGCCCCGGTTTCGGGCCTCAGGTAACCGATCCCGGCATCCACGATCCACTCGGCGGCCGTGGGATCGAGTTTCCACGGGTTGACCAGCAGCGTGGCGCGCAGAATGTCGCGGTCCTGAACGGAGGGCGGCTCGGCGCCCAGTTTCTCCCTCCGTTCCCCGTCAGTACCCCAATGAGCGTTGGTTGCATCGTCAAGGACGCGGATGAAGCGTTCGACGCGGTCGGGCCATGTGGGGTGCGCCCACCACTGGGAGCAAGCCAGGGCACCGTGGCAGGCGGTGCGGAGCAGGCCGAATCGGACGCCCCTATCCTGCATCTGTCCGGCAAAGCCGCCGAGGACCCGATCTGCGTGGTCCTCGTACTCTTCAAGGTCTTCCTGCGAGCGAGCCAACTCGCCGAGCGTCATGCCGGTAGGAAGCCTGCGCTCGGCATTCGCCAGCCATCGGAAGAGGCGACCGGCAAGGACGTCCACATCCTCCACGTCGGCACTTGCCAGCGCGGTGCTGCTCGCCGAAGTGATCCCGGACTCGACGCACCACCCCTTCAGGCGCCGCCGTATGGCATCTGTGGTGTAGCTGTTGATGCGCATCATGTCGCCGTCCGAAAGCCGGCCTTCAGCGTGCCAGTTTTCGATGCAGCTGTTCCGCCAGGCGCCGTTGGTGATGCCGATCGCCACGAGGTCCAGCAACGAGGCCAGGTGGCTAGGGTCCACCGCGACCTGGCTGCGAAGGGTCTCCTCCATGAGCTCGTCGGTCATCATGGCCTGCGCCTCTTGGATCATGCGCTGCACCTCAGGGGACATGCCGTCGTTCTTGGTCATGCCTGGCGGCCTCTCGCGTGTGTCGGGTATGTGCAGATGAGGGTAAGGGGCAGCGCTGGCAGTGGCTTACCGTCAACGGGGCCGCGGCTTTGCCGAGTTCGGCCACTGACTCTCGCGAAGGACGCAATCAGGGTCGATCTCATATGCATAGGGCGTTCTCGGACTCTCCATACGAAACCAGTGGTTGTGCCACCGTGATGCCTTGCGTGAAGCGGTTTGTGGATCGAGCTGCTGTGCAGCATCTGCGGATGCATCTTCTCGAGGGGGAACGTTACGGATTGCGATAACAGCGCCTCGCGGGACCGGCAGGCGGGTTCGGCAGCGCCAGGCACGCCGCGGCGCTGGTAGGCCGCGAGCCTGTATCTCGGTCCCCGTGAACTTGACGGCTACTGCTCGTATGCCCAGGCCCTGCCGGTCTGTCGGTACTCCTCGACGGGAATCGGCTCGACCCCGGTGCGCATGCGGGCGGTGTAGAGCAGGCCGTCGAGGTGGTCGATCTCGTGGTGGATGAGGCGGGCGAGGCCGCGTTCGTACACGGTGGTGACGGTCTCGCCGGTCAGGGCCGTGGTCTGGACGGTGATCTTCAGGGGGCGGGGGACGAGGCCGCGGACGTCGAAGAAGCTCAGGCAGCCCTCGTACTGCTCGTCCAGCTCGTCGGAGCGGTCGGTGATCTTCGGGTTGAGCAGGATGACGGCGGGTGCGTCGCCAGGCGGCTGGACGACGGCTGCGGAGCGGCCGATGCCGATCTGCGGGGCGGCGATGCCCATGCCCTTGGCGAAGGGGTGGACCTGGCCGATCCGTTCCATCGCGGCGAACAGTTCGTCGGTGATGCGCTCGGCTTCGTCGCGCTCGGCGGGCAGGGTGAAGGCGCGGGCCGGTTCGGCCAGGATGCCGGCGCTGTGCTGGACGACTCCGAGGTCGCGCATCTGCTGGCTGGGCCGCACGTCGATCACCTGAAGTCCCCTTGTTCAGCGTTGTGTTCGGGCCGGGCCCGGAACCTCCACTCAAGACGGTACCGAGCGTGGAGGGCGGGCGTGGTCGTGATCCAGGTGAATTGCCTCAGTTCACCGCCGTCGCTGCGGACGGGTGGGGTCCGCAGGGGTGAGGCTTCGGCCGTCATGGAGGTCTCGGTGCCCCACACGACGGGGTCGAGGACTGCGGGGAAGGCGAGTTGGACTTCGAGTTGTTCGGTGGGCAGGCGGACGGCCCGCTGGAACCAGTTGCCCCATTTGTCGTCACCGACGGTGTAGGCGTACTCGATCCACACGGACTCGCCAGGGTAGAGCGGGAAGCGGCCGTGTTCGTTGTCGAACAGCAGCCAGACTTCCTTGAAGGCGTCGCGGTCGTGCTTGGCCTGCCAGCGCATCGTCTCGCCGCGGCAGGTGGCGGTGAGGTCGAGTTCGTCCCAGGTCAGCGGGTGGGCTCGGTAGTGGGCGTTGGACTGCTCGGGGTCGCCTGGGTATCGGTCGACGGAGATGCGGATCAGGTAGCGGGTCACCGGTTCGTCGCCGGTGTTCCGCAGCAAACGCCTCATGGTGAGCCGGTATGAGTGGCCGTCGTACTGGAGGCGGGCGGCGTCGTGTTCGACGACGAGGGCGGACCCGGTGGCGTACGGCTGCTCGGGCCTGCGCTGGGTCAGTGGGGCCGTGGGCTGACGCCGGGACTTCGTCCGGGCCTGCTCGTAGTCGCACCAGCGCCGCCAGATCGCCTTTCCGGCGTTCAGGTGCTCGTCGGCGAGCCTGGCGAACTCCTCGGTGGGCTTGTGGCGTCCGGACTCGACGTGGCTGACGTACGACGGGTCGAAGCCCATGGCCAGCGCTAATGCCCGCTTGGACATGCCGCGTACTTCCCGCCATCTGGCTACCTCGGCCGCGAAGTCCTCGGCCGCCTGCTCGACGGTGATCTCCTCGCTGTGCGCGTCCATCGAAGCCCCGCTCCGCGTCACTTGGTGAGCATGAATGAACCGTGAGTGATCCAAGTTCATCATCCCGTCACGACGTGCGTCGCCGTTTTCCTTCCCTCAGTGGCCCGGATCGACCCCCGGGCGGATTAGGGAGGCGACGCAACCATGCGCGTGCTGTACCTGCTCAACATCTCCAATCCCGACCGGCTGTCGGCGGATTCGGGGTGGATCTTCGCGGATCTGCTGGCCCCGTCCCTGGTCGACGCCGGGGCGGAAGTGACCGTTGCGGCCCCAGCTGCGGCCGGGGATGCCCGCTGCGGATTCCACCGGACGAAGGTGCCCGGGACGAAGTACCGGGCCCGCTTCTCGGCAGACATCGACGAGTTGGTGGCCCTGATCGGTTCGGAGAAGCCGGATGTGGTGGTGGCCAACCAGATCGAGGAGGCCCCGGCTGTCCGCACGGCTCTGCTGGAGGCCGGCTCGGATGCGCTGCTGGCCGGGTACTGTCACTACCTGCCGTTCTCGTTCGCGGGCGGCGGACAGATGCTGCTCGACCCGTCGCTGGACGACGCGGGGCTCGGGCGGCCGGTGCTGCTGGCGTTCGCTGCGGGCCTGGCTGCGTGCGACCGGGTGATGGTCCACTCCTCCACGGCCGCCTCGTGGGTGTCGGCCGCCGCCGCCCGGATGACGGTGGACCTCGGCGACCGGCTGCGGGTGGTGCCCGCACCGCGTGACGAGCGCCTGGTCCGCGACCCTGCCACGCTCCGGGCCGCCTCCGGCACGGGCAGCGCGATCGGTGTCTACAACCACCGGCTGTACGCGCACTACGGCACCGAGCAGTTCGTGGACCTGGCCCGTCGACTCAGCGACTCCGGTGCCGTGCGGCTGCGGGTCATGGACCTGTTCGGCCAGCGCCGGGCCGAGCGCAAGGGTCTGGACGACAGCCCGGAGAAGATGCGCGGGAAGCTCGCCGCGCTGCCGCACGTGCAGGTCGTCTCCGATCGTGGCGACCGCGTTCGCTACAAGAACCTGCTGGCCGGCGCCCGCTTCGGCATCGCCCCGTTCCGGCCCGGCTGCCCCTGGTCGATGAGCGTCATCGACTGCCAGGGCATGGGCCTGCCTGTCATCTCGCCCCGCCTGGGTTGGCTCGCCGAACACATCGACCCCGAGCTGTGCTTCACCACCCCGGACGAAGCCGTCGCCCTGGCCGAACGCCTTGCCGCAGACGACGAGTTCCACGCCGTCCACGCCAAGCGGGCGCACGCCTCCACCGCCGACTTCACTCCTGCCCTGGTTGCCGTCCGCTACCTGGAGGCGATCTCGTGACCGGCTTCGACGCCGTGTTCCTCTCCTACGACGAGCCGATGGCCAACTCCCTGCACTCCCGACTCCAGCGGACGCTCGGCGGCACGGTCAAGCGCCTGCACGGGGTCCACGGGATGCGCCGGGCCTACCGGCTGTGCGCCGAGGTCGTCGAGCGCGAGCAGTTCTTCCTCGCCGACGGAGACTTCGCCGTCGACACCGACTTCGATCCGGCCACCGTCGCACCGCTGGACGAGGGGGTCTCCATGCGGGTGTGGCGGGCGGTCAACCCGGTCAACGGCCTGACCTACGGCTACGGCGGCCTGAAACTGATCTGCCGCAGTGCCCTGCGGGAGATGGGCGACGCCGTGGATGTGCTCGCCGCTCTGCCCGGACGGATCGAATTCGCCGAGCACACCGCCGGGATCACGCGGTTCAACCAGAGCCCCTTCCACGCCTGGAAGGCCGGTTTCCGCGAGTGCGCGATGCTCGCCCGCGGCAGCGAGTACGGCATGGCCGACGACGACGCCCACCCGCGCGTCGATGCCTGGATGCGCAGCCGCAGCGGCGAGTTCGCCGCCTACGCCGCCGCGGGGGCCACCGAGGGCGTCTCCTTCGCCAGCCAGGCCGCGCGTGACCCGCAGCAGTTCGACCACCTCAACGACCCCACCTGGCTGCGGGAGAGGTTCACCGCCGCCCACGGGGACCAGGCGGTGTCCGGATGACCGGCCCGCTGGTGCTCATCGAGCCGTACGCGAACCGCCTGGGCGGGCACCACCAGTGCACGCTGGTGGCGCTTGCCCAGGCTCGGCCCGGCAGCCTCGTCATCGCCCCGCACGGGATTGCCACCGAGGCAGTACGTGCCTTGCGCGAGGCGGATGCCCGGCTGGTGACCGCACCGGCCGGGCAGGCGGCAACCGTGCTGGGGGCCGTCTCCCGGCTGGCGGCCGGGCTCTCCTCGGCCGGACAGCGTCTGTTCCGCTCGCGCCGCTGGCCCCGACGCCTGCGGAGGGTGCCGCACCAGATCACCCTCATTGCCCGCTGCCTGACCGAGGCGTCCGCGCTGCGGTCTGCTCGCCGGTTGGACCCCGGCGCCGACGCGGTGGTGATCCTGACCGCGAGCGAGGCCATGCACGGGGCCGCCGCCCTCCTCGGCGGGCAGCCGCACCTGCGGTTCGTCCACGAGGCGGTCACGGCCGAGGACGCCGTCGTGCGGCTGCTGGGCCGGCTCGCCCGCCGGGGCGAGCAACGGGTGATCGCCGTGTACCCGACGCAGGCTGTCGGCGATCAGTTCGCCGCGGCCTTCGCCGACCTGCCCGCGGTCGTGGGTTCCTTCGCTGTCGACGACGGCCGCCGCCTGAGCGACGCCGAACGCAACGGCGGCCGGGCCGCGTTTGACATCCCCGCCTCTGAGGCCGTGGTCTGCATGGTCGGCGGCTGGTGGCCCTACAAGGACATCGCCGTCGTCGACGCCGCCTTGGGCCGGCTCAAGGAGCCCCTGCACCTGGTGGTCACCGGTTCCCCGCTCGACGAGGCCGTCCTTGAGCGGTGGCGGTCCCTGCCCGACCTGCGGGTGCACACCATGCCCGGTCCGGTCAGCGAGTCGGTGCTGCGGCTCGTGTACGCCGCCGCTGACGCCGCTCTCGTCGCCCGTCGGCCCGGGACCGGCAAGGAATCCGGGCTCGTCATGGACGCTGCCCGCCTCGGCGTCCCCCTCGTCGTCTCCGAACACGACGACGCCCTCACCGCCCGCCTGCACGGCCGGCCCTGGGCCCTGACGTTCCCCGCCGGCGACCCGGACGCCCTCGCAGACGCCCTGCACACCGTCATCCGCCAGCCGCCCCCGTTGCCTGGACCGGAGGCCCCGGGACCGCTGGGGATGCGGTCGGCCGCCGAGCAGGCCGACTTTCTCACCCGCACCTTCGCCCCCTTGCGCACGAAGGAGTCCTGAATGCCGAGCACACCTCCCGCGCTGATCGCCGTCGTCGGCCCCGTCGAGCCGCCGCTGCTGACCGCCTGGGCCCACCACTACCAGTGGCTGGGCATCGAGCGGTTCCTGATCGCCTTCCACTTCCCCGACCACGTCCCCGACCGGCAACGGCACGAACTGCAGGCCGCGTGCCGGGAGCTGGGCATCATCCCCACCGGCACCAGCACAGGCCCCTGGCATGAGCACACAAATACCCAGCTCCGTGACGCCCTGCGGCATCGGGCCGGTCCCGGCTGGCACCTGTTGGCCGACGCTGACGAGTTCCAGCAGTACCCCGCCCCGCTGAGCGAGGTGATCGCCCAGGCCGAGAAGTCTGGAAACCCTGTGGTGGGCGGTTTGATGCTCGACCGCGTCGCCGCCAGCGGACGTTTGACCAGCTGGCGGCCCGAAGGCGGACTCGATCTCGCCTATCCCCTCGGCGGTCACCTCACCCATCGGCTTCTGTACGGCGACCCGAGGAAGATCGTCCTTGCCCACCACGACGTCACCGTCTCCTCCGGCAATCACCGCGCTCCGGGCCACCACCCGGGCGCCGACCGCATCTGCGCGGTTCACCATTTCAAGTGGCGCTCGGGCGTCCTGGACGACCTCCGCCGCCGGGTCCAACGCTTCACCAGCGGCACCTGGCAGGAACACACCCCAGCCGTCCGCGACGAGGCCGGACGCCTGCTGGCCCACGTCGGCCAGCACGGTGGTGTGATCAACACCAGCGATCCGCGGTTTGCCTTCCGCCGGGTAAGCCTGGACCGGATGCCCTCCGGCTGGCTCTCCGAAGCCCACAGCATCTTCACCACCTGGCGTCCGCATGCCCACAGCGGCCAGGATTGACACACGACGCTCTCACGCGCGGACACCATGTCGCGGAAGGATGACCACGTGCCCCTCGCCGTACTCTTGGCCGGCCTCACCGGCTCCGGGAAGACCACCGTCGCCCAGGCCCTGGCCGACCGCGGCTACCTCCGGCTGTCCGTGGACGAAGAGGTCCACCGCCTCCACGGCCGGTACGGCGTTGACTACCCCGAGCACACCTACTTCGAGCGGGAACGGCCCGTGGTCGAAGCGACCCGGGACCGGTTCATCAAGGAGATCGAGGCTGGCAACGACGTCGTCCTGGACCACGGCCTGTGGCGCCGCGCCGAGCGCGACGCCTGGCGGCAGGCCGCCCGCGAATCTGGCGGCCTGCCCGTTGTCGTCTACCTCCCCGCCGACCGCGACGAGCTGTTGCGGCGCCTGGCCGAGCGCAACGAACGCGAGGACGCCAACGCGCTGACCGTCACCCCTGAGGCATTGGACGACTTCTTCGCCCGCTTCGACCCCCCGGCCGAGGACGAAGACGTGATCGTCTACACCGGCGACCTGGACGTACTGGTGGCGGCACTCACCGCCGCCCGGGGGCGGTAAGGCCGCCAGGGTCACGGCCCGGAGGCCGTCAGCAGCACGACCCGTACGAGGCCGTGCCGCTGCGAGCGGCGGGCAGGCGGCGGACGTACCCGGCGCCGCACGCGGAGTCGAGCCGCGTGGCGCCGATTCCACGTGCGGCTCGCGGTGGGTGTGTCAGCGTCGCCGCGCCTGGGGCGGCTGTGGTTGAGCGGCCGGAGCAGCCGGTGGTGACTGCACCAGCGTGCTCGAACGCCGTGCCGCACTCTGCGCCTGTGCCGCACGTGCGCGGGCGCTGGGCGCCGACCTCGTACTGAGGCGTTCGACGCGCCACGTCAGCACCCGCGCGGGCCGGCGGGCATCATCGAGCGCACGCTGGTCGGCGGCCTGTTGCAGGAGCTGCTTCGGGTCGTGCCCGGCCTTCTCTGCGTCCGCGAGCACGGCAGCGAGTGCGTCGAAGGCCGGATCCTCCAACACCTGTTCCGCGTGATCGGGCACTGTCTGCCGGATGAGGAGGATGTGCCGCTCCACTACCTGCGCGGGTGGCCTGCGCTGGGCGAGCACGGTCAGTGGCGCGATGGCAGTTTGTTCGTAGGCGGCCTGGAGGTGGACCAGGGCCTGGTGGGCTGCCGCCACCTGTTGGTCGTGGTGGCGGAGCTGGTGCCAGCGGACGGCGGCGATGACGGCGAGGATCGCGGCGTCGAGGAACATCGCCAGCAGGGCGCCGTCCTTGGGGGTGGGCTCGCGGACCATGGCTCGCACGGCGCCGTGCAGGACGCGGGCGTGCCGGTGCTCGGCCTGGATGCGGGAGCGAGTGGCGCGCTCGAACGCCTCAGCTGCCTGACGAAGTTGGGGCTGAATTGCCTGGGGTGCGCGAAGGGGTAGGGCGTCGAGGGCTTCACCGAAGGCGGCAAGGTGGGCTTGGGCCGCTGTGTCCTCACCGTGCTCAAGGCGATGGGGGATGCGCTCCGCGGCGGCGGTGGCCTGGTGCCACGGGTTGGTCTTGCGCGGGCCTTGTTGCGGTTCGGTGGCGTCGAGGCGCTTGCGGATCTTGGGAAAGGACAGGTCGGGAGAGAGCTCGGAGCCTGAGTACCAGACCGGCTCCTGCACAGCGTTGACGTCGCCTTCGAGGGCGACGGTGTAGCCGCGTACGTCTCCGGACGGGAAGTGCTTGACGTCCACGAGGATGCCGTTGGTGTGCTCCAGCAGGTAGGTGAACTCCTCGGTGCTGGTGGCGGCGGCCACGGCGGTACGCACCGTGGCGCGCAGGCATTCGCGGGCGGTGCGGGCCTGGCCAGCGCGCTTGGCCTTTTCCTGCTCGGCGCGCGTGGGCCGTTTGGCAGCGGTGCGGTCCCCACGCGCGACCTGGTGCAGGCCGTACTCCTTCTCGATGACGGCGAGTTCGCGGTCGGCAGTGAGGTAGTCGTTCCAGTGGCGGGCGGTACGCAGATCGGCTCGGACCTTGGTCGCGGCGATGTGGATGTGGTCCGGCGCATGCCGTACGGCGACCCATCGGCAGCCGTCCGGATCACCGGTGGGGGCGATGCCGGTGGCGGCGACGACGCGGCGGGCGATGTCGGCCCATTCCTCGTCGCCGAGGTGCCGGTCTGTCTTGGCGGCGCGGATCGAGCAGTGCCACACATGCTGTTTCGGTGCGCGGCCGAGGCGCTCGGCCTGCTTGACGTGCAGGTCGAGGTCGGCGACGAGGAGCTTCTTGGTGGCGTCGAAGCCGTCGGCACGGCCGGGGTCGGGGGCGAAGCCGTCCCAGGAGGCGACCAGGTGGGGGTCGGTGTGGTCCTTGGCCTTCTTGGTGTCGTACAGGTAGCGGATCAGACCGGCGGTGCTCTTTCCGCTGCTGATCTTCGCGATCACCGGGCCGCCTTGTGGCTGACGACTTGGTTGGCGGCTGCCGCGATGTGGCGCACGGCCGTACCGACAGCGTCCAGGGTGCGGTCGGTCTGGGCCAGCAGGGTGCTGTCCCCAGGGTGTGGATGGCCGCCGGAGTGGAGCTTCTTGGCGATCTGGTTGACGTTGTCGCCAATCCTGGCGACCTGCCAGCGCAGGGCGTTGAGTTCGTCGATGTAGTCGTCCAGCTCGGTGCGCTGGCCGGGCACGGTGAGGTCACCGTGCACGTGGGCCAGGGCGACGACGGCGACGTAGTGGGCGCCGCTGACGTTCAGTGACTCGGCCTTGGCGAGGATGGCTGCCTTCTCCTCGCTGCTGTAGCGGGCGTCGACACGCCCTTCGCGTCGGCCGTTGGGATCGGGCTTGCGGCGGCGGGCGACGCGGTGCAGGGCGGCTGCTTCGGCGGCGCGCGGCAGCGGTACAGCAGCAGCGGGGGCAGCGCCGGCGGGCTGTTCCTCTGCGGGCACCCCCTGGTGCCCGTCTGCCTCCGCTACCCCCGGGGCGGAGTCTTCCCCGTGGGGCCGGCCTGTGGACGGTCCAGCGGGATACCTTGCTGACGCGGTCGTGGGTGCTGTGGTCGTGGTCATCTCGCGGTGTGTGGTGGGCAGTTCGTGCTGTGGTGCGGGCATGGCGACCTACTCGGTGGGGTGTTGATGGGGAGTGCGGTGATGTCGGATCGACTTGCCGCCGAAGGAAGACTCGTCCCCTCGCTGACGTGCGCGGGGACGAGAGACGCGGGATGCGGTTGGCAGCGGCCGGTGGTCAGGAGGCGATCGTCGTGGGCGCGGTCTCGCCCGGTTTGGCTGCTGCGGCTTCGTCGAGTTCGGCTTGGAGCGCGTCCTTGACGCGTTCCGCCTCGTCTTTGCCGATCGTGCGGCCGGTGCTGCGGACCACGTCCTCGATGTGGCGGCGCGAGGCTTTGCCTCCGCGCCCGCGTGGCGCACGGCGGGCGAGGGCGAGCAGCTCGGGATCGATGGCGTCCATGTCCGCTTCGGCGTCCGCGACGGAGGTGGCACTGGCCTCCGCCACATCGGCAGCCTCTTTCGCCACGTCTGCCGAGCTGCCCGCCACCTTGAGGCGCGTGGGCTGGTGGACGTCCAAGGTGGCATCGCCGGTGACTGGGGTAGCGTTCCTGGACGGTGCCGCCACGGCAGCCTGGGAGGTCGCCGGATCAGAGGCCCTCATGGCGGGGCTGGCCGCCACGGGGCTGTGGTGCAGCACCTTGGCCACGAGGTCCGATCCGAAGTAGATGGATCCGACCGGGAGCGAGGTCGCCAGCAGCACCAGCGCGTAATTCCCCGGGGCCCAATCGGCCAGTCGGCCCCACCGGGCCGACTCGGTGTGCAGGGCCGGTATGAGGCCGTGAACGTAGTTCAGCAGGAGGCTCGCGAGTGTGTAGGTCGCCAGGACCCGCAGTGCGAATTTCCGGTCGGAGCCGGTCAGTACGAGCGTGGCGACCAGAGCGAGGGCCATCAGTCCGTCGACCACGATCGGGTAGAGCAAGGCGGCGGTCACATCGGCGCCGATGGCGCGGGCCACGTCGGACAGTGCGTTCCACGAGACCCGGAAGGCCATGAGGACGACGGCCACCAGGCCGAGGACAAGGGTGGCGCGGGCGCGTGTCCGGAGGGCAGTTCCAAGATCGGCGGCGGGGCGCTGCCGATGAGGCTTGGTACGGCGGATCAGGGTGGTGATGCGGGCAAACAAGCGGAGTACTCCATTTGGGCTTGATGACGATGGTCTCGGCGCGGGGGAGGGCATGGTGCTGTGACCGTCGTGGGGTGCTGGGACTCGTACCACTCGTCGCGTGCCTGGTCAGCACAGGTACGAGTGGCGTGGTGATGTCGAGACGACTCGTTGCGGGCTACTCACTCGTCCCCGCGCTGACCTGCGCGGGGACGAGTGATGCGAGTGGAGTCGAGTCAGGCTGCGGTGCCGGACAGGAGCCCGTCGGCTGACGAGGCGGGCGTGTTCGCCGCCTTGGGCTCGGGGCAGTAGCGGGCCCAGGTGTCGAGGAATTGGTTGCGCGCGAACCCCTTGGCCTGGGCGCCGTCGGGGAAGCGGCGGTTGGCCGAGCTGATGCCGTACGGCTTGAGCAGCAGCTGCAGGCCGCGCGGGGTCAGGCCGTTGGCGCCGTACTCCGCCCACGGTGCTTCCTTGTCCGCGTTGAGCGCCTCCAGCAGGTGCTTCGTGCTCAGCACGGCCGGGTCACCGACGGCGGCGAAGGCGCGGCGGATGCCGACCAGGAGACGGGTGCGCAGACCGCCCTCCTCGTCCTGGCCGGCCTCGTAGTCGGTCATGGCGCGGCACGCGGTACGGGCCAGCGCGGGCCAGTTGCCCCCGGCGAGGTCGGCGATGACGACCAGCGGTTCCCAGGTGTCTGCCGCGCGGTCCTCGACCGGCATGGGCGGCTCCATCTCCATGGCCAGCTCGTACAGCGGCTGCAGCCAGGCGTGGAGGCGGTCGCGGATCGCGTGCAGGGCGGGGGTGTCCCGGCCGGTACGGAAGGACGCTACCTTCTCGCCCCCTGTGCGGCGGCGCATTCGGATGACCACTGCCCGGTCCATGATCGTGCCGGGTAGGTCACCGATCCCGGCGAGTGCGGCCATGGCGAAGGTGGGGAACTCCTGCACCTGGTGCTCGGGCCCGGACACTCGCAGGGTCGGTCGGCCACGCTGGTGCCCGGCGTTGATCAGGCCGCGGACCTCCTCGTTCTTCTCCGCGGCCCTGGGGCTGCTGAAGAGGGTGTCGGCCTCGTCGACCAGGAGGGTGGGCGGGTCATCCCCGTCGATCGACCGGAAGATCGCCGCCGCACTGGCGTTGACCGTGATCAGACGGTTGTGCACCGTCTCGGTCACCACATCGAGCAGCCTGGACTTTCCGCACCGCTTCTCCGGAGCGACGATCGCCAGGCGCGGTGCGTGCTGCCACGCACGCTGCAGATGCGTCGCCGCGATCCACAAGGCCACCGCCGTGACGGTTTCCTCGCTGGGCATCGCCACGTAGCGCTTGATCTGCGCCCGCAGATCAGCCAGGATCTGCGCCCCCTCGGTCAGCGGCGGCGAGGAGATGGCGTCGTCGCGGTCCTCCTCCGCCGGAGGCACGGCGGAGTCAGCCGGTTGGCCGGGCACGGCAACTGGAGGCCACGACGTGCTGGAGCCGTCAGGAAGGGATGGCGTATTCGGCTGGGCATCGGTCATACTGGGCATCAGCTCCTCTGCTTGCGGGCCATATGGGACGGCAATCCCGGTCTCCGCAGGTCGATCGCTAGGGATGGCGGTTGAGAGGTTTGCGCTTGAGCCCCCGGCATCGCCGGGGGCTTCTTTCGTGTGGGCGCGCGGTCGTGCGGACTCCTGAGGTCGGTGGGGTGGGATGCCACCATCATGCCACATGAATTGCAGATCGCAGAAGTGCTTTGCGTCTCGCAGTAAGGATGCTACTGTTGAGGCTGCAAACCGCAGTGCATCGCTACGAACCGAAGGAGGTGGCGGTGGCGGAGGAAGAACCGTCCGAGGGTGTCCTGCTCAGCGGCGAGGCGAACGTCGCAACCCGCATCAGGGTGGAGCGCGAGGCGCGCGGCTGGAGCACCAATGCCCTGTCCGACCGGCTCAACGAGGCCGGCTTCGACATGAACCCGTCCGCGGTCTGGCGGATCGAAAACGGCAAGCGCCGCATCAACCTCGACGACGCCATCGGCTTCGCCGAGGTCTTCGGCATCGACCTGCGCAACCTCGTCGGGCCGCCTCAGCTGGCGGCCAAGGCCCGCGCCATGGAGCTCATCGACGAGGTCGTGGACGCTTTCCGTGCGACGCAGAGAGCCAACATGGCCTTCACCGAAGCGCGCGACGCTCTCGACGGCTACCTCGCCGAGCACCCTGACATCCGCGAAGAGGCCGACCTCATGGTCCAATCCGCGATCGCGGAGGAGGCCAACAAGACCATGTTGAAGATGCACGGTCCTCCGCTCGGCGAACACGGCGACACCAGCCCCGCCGCCGACGCATAGCCGCCAGTTCCCACTCCCGTCCTGGGCCCGCAGACCCCCAGCACGGGCATATCTCACCCACATCCCTAGCGATCGACCGGCGGGTCGGCGTTGCCGCGCCCTATACCCGCCAGAAGAGGACTCACCCCTTGCGTCAACCCGCGATAACCCCTGCCTCCGAACCGACTTCGGCCGCCGAGACCGGTCTCCCGAGCCTCTACGCCCCCGAGGAAGTCGCCGCCGTCCTCGGCTGCTCCGCCTGGTGGGTCAAGGACCGCGCCCGCCGTCGGCTCATTCCGTTCACCCGCGTCGGGCGTGCCTATCGCTTCTCGGACGAGCACCTCGCGGAGATCATCCGCATGCACGAAGAGCGCCCAGCCGTGAATGCGCAGCGCCCTGGCGTCGCTGCTGCGCCTACGCGCAAGCCTCCCGCTCGGCTACCAGCCTGACGCAGCTGTGCCTGCCGTCCGGCTCCAGGCCCGGCCGCCGCGCCGGATGGTCAAGTCCCAGTACGGAACCGCTGCTTAACGCACCCCACACGACAGAAGGGAGGGAAATCCGTGGGGTACGCGGAGAAACGCAGCGGCTACTGGCGTGGCCGTTACAAGATCGATGATGGCAAGTACGGCACCGTCGCCGATTCCACGGGCGCCGTGGTCAAGTTCGCCACCAAGCGCGAGGCCAAGCAGGCCGCAGACGCCGAAGAGGTGACGGTTCGCCGTGGCCAGTGGCGCGATCCGGGCCTCGGTCAGGAAACGTTCGGCGCGTACGCGAGCCGCTGGTACGCCGCCCAGGACCTGGCCGCCTCGACGATGCAGAACTACAAGCGCCACATCGAGGAGCACCTGCTCCCCGACTTCGAGGACAAGGCGCTCGCGGGCATCCTGCGTACGGACGTCGACGCCTGGGAGAAGAAGGAACGGGCCGCGTACGCGGCCTCCAGCGTCAAGACGTGGCGCGCGACGCTCCACCTGATCTTCGAGGACGCGATCGACGAGGGCCTGCTCACGTCGAACCCGGCGGCCAGGCGGCGCGGACGGGGCAAGCGCGCCGGCCGCTCCCGCGACCGTGGCCCGGAGAAGGTCGTCACCGACGCGCTCGGCATCCTGCTCGCTGCCGAGCGGGCGGCTCTGCTCTCCGGCCGCGACGACGAGTTCGTCGCCACGGTCCTCAAGAGCTACACCGGCATGCGGTGGGGTGAAATCGTCGGACTGGAAACAGAGTTCGTCCGGCCTGGCGCGTTCCGCGTCGAGTGGCAGCTGTACGAGCTGGACACCGGCGAGCTCGTGCGCTGCCTGCCCAAGGACGACAGCTACCGCGACATCGACTTGACGGACTGGCTGTCCGCTCTGGTCTTCAACCACATCGCCCGTACAAAACCGACTCCCTGCCCCTGCCACGGCAGGACGTACGTCTTCCGAGGCCAGGGAACGGCGCGTACAGGCGGACACCAGGGCGCCAAGCTCGTCGACGTCGCACGCCGCGCCGGAGTCTCCACCGGCACGGTCTCGAACGTCCTCAACCACCCCGGCCGTGTTCGCGAGGACACCCGCATTCGCGTCGAACTCGCCATCGCGGAGCTCGGGTTCGTACGCGGAGGCACCACGTCCGAGCCCGCGGCCCACTGGCGTCGAAACGGCTTCGCCACCTGGCTGTTCACCCCGGCGGTCTCCGGCTGGTACCCGAGGAAGGCGCCACAGGAGGCCCGCCCGGTGCCGATCCTCGGCGAGCCGTGGCCTGGTGTCCCGGCCCGAGGCCGAGGTGCGGCCGCTCGGGCGGACGCCTGCTGGCTTCCGATCGCCAAGGGCCTCACGCCGCACGGCCTCCGCCACACCCACCGGACGATGATGGAGGACCTCGGCACCGAGAAGGTCCTCATGGACGAACGCATGGGCCACATCGACGGCTCGGTCTCGGCCCGCTACGCCCACGTCACACCTGGCATGCGCCGACGCCTCATGCGCGGGCTGACCGAGCAGTGGGAAGCAGCGCTCGACGCTCGCCGAGCGATGTCCTCGCGATCTCCCGTAGCGGTGCTGGATCGTCTGCTCGTCGCACGGGTCTGAGCTTGACGGGTCCCCAGGGTACGAGCCCCGGGGGCCCGTCAGGAGATGGCGGGTAGAGTGCTGGGCCACAGACGGCGTGCCAGAGAGTCTGCTGCCGTGCTCATTCGTATGAACGCGGCTCCCGAGGGGGTGCGCTTGGACGTGACCGAAGGATCAAGAATCCGCTGTCGGCACGGTGCCGAACTCCGTAGTTTCCGCTTCCTGTTCCTGATGAACGCGTTCTCGACGCTT
The DNA here is from genome assembly GCF_040706415.1 of Streptomyces sp. NPDC048106. Lineage (NCBI taxonomy): Bacteria > Bacillati > Actinomycetota > Actinomycetes > Kitasatosporales > Streptomycetaceae > Streptomyces > Streptomyces sp. NPDC048106. The sequence goes on from NZ_JBEZND010000021.1 coordinate 129,450, forward strand.
TCTGGCCGCACGTCGGCGCTCTGTCACCTGCCACCGATGGCGCCGGTGTTCAAGGACTGCCTTCCACAACTCCAGACGATGGCGGGAGTCCCTCGGGAACGTGAAGCGGAGAACTCCAAGGACGACAGCGGTCACCAGCATGGCTGCGGACTCAGGGTGGTCGGTAAGGAATGGCACGGACTCAGCCCTTCTCGTCCGACAGCTCAAGCGAGGCGGTGCCCAGTGTCACGCGAAAGGTGCCGCCGTGGCGGGTCAACCTGGCGCCCTTGATCCCGACTTCCCGGTGGGTCAGAGCAATAGCCAGGTCATGGGGCTCTGGAAATCCATTCCAGCGGAGGACCCACGAATCCCCAGAGCCCCAGAGTCGGCGCGCGGCGCCGTCCATCCTCACATCAGGTTCCCTCCTGTGCTCGGAGCCGGGCCGCTCCAGAGGGTCCCAGGACAGACTGGTCGCCCAACGTCCTCGCCGGTCAACCAGGTTGTAGCGCGGGACGAGACCAGCCAGCAGGGCCGTGGCGTCGTGCGACATCGGGGGGACCGCAGCCAGTGCGCGGCGCTCGTGCTCGGTGACTTTGTGGTCGATCGTGGGGTAGCGGTGTCGGGGAACGAAGCTGCGCTTGCTGCCACGTCGGCATGCGTCTGGGTCACCGGTGATCGTCAGCATTGCACCAGTGGGCAGATGACGCAGGCACAAAGACTGCTGCCCGTGGCACGTGTAGCTCACTTCGTGTCGTAGCCCCGGAATGCCACGTGAGCCATCGACCTCGACAGGCAACAGCCGCGTGGCCACGTTCTCAGGGGCACGTTCCGCCACCATCACCAACTGGTCGCGGCGGGGCGACATCACGGGGTCGTACGCGGCGACTACCGCGTAGTTCCACCTGGCCGTCGGCCCCGTGTACACGTTGCCGTTGAAGAGCGCGAGCGCCAGCAGTGCCCTGAAGGCACGCTGGTCGTCCGAGCAGTGGTCCAGGCCCAACCCATGGGTGTCGTGGTCGATCGCGGATTGGGCGGCGGCGTCACTCTCCCCGGTGTATTGGATACGGAGCGGGATCCGCTCCTGGGGCGCCATGGTGTGGACGGGGAGTGCGCCGAACTGAGATGCGGCGGACAACCATGCCTGCTGGAAGGGGATGGCATCCCCGGACTCACGCCGGATCCAGTGGGCGAGTTTGGCGATGTTCTTGTCGAGTGCCATGTCCGGCTCCTGATGGGCGCGTGCCAGCGCTCCCGCTCACTGCGCCCCATAGGAGGAACGAACATTTCTGCATCACGCGTGCCCGGTGGCACTTTGCGCCCTCAACCCCGGGTGACTTGCGGGAGGAACCCAGGTCCGACGTAACAGCGAGCGTGGTCGCCTGGTGAGAGCATAGCGCCGGACGGTGTGTGTACGACAGATTTACGCCCCCGGGCAACCTGGGCATGACGGCACCCGCTTGTGTGCCTCGCCTGGGCACGTCCACTGATGCGATCGGCCGCTCGGAGCTGCGTCCGGAACGCCCTCTGTGGTCCGATCTGACGACTGGTCGTTCGCGAACGCGCAGGTGTCGGTCAGCGCGGCCGAGACGTGCGCTCGGCGAGCATCTTCTCGGAGACCCCGATCAAGATCTTCTCCCAGGTTTCTCCCAAACGATCACCGGAGACGCAGGAGGGGCCTGACCCGCACTGCGGATCAGGCCCCTGACCTGGTACTACGGCGTCGGGGTGGCGGGATTTGAACCCACGACCTCTTCGTCCCGAACGAAGCGCGCTGCCAAGCTGCGCTACACCCCGGTGTCGCTGCTTGTCGCGGCGACGTCGTTTACTTTAGCCCACTGGGGGCCCGGAAACGAAATCCGGTTCAGAAGCGGCGGCGGACCGGGGTCGGGCGGATGTGGTCCAGGGCCACGAGGAGGACGGCCAGGGCGTAGGTCGCCAGGCCCAGCAGGAGGGCGTTGGCCAGGGTGGCGCGGTAGCCGTCGGCGGAGGGGTTCAGGAAGGGGTAGAGGTAGGGGGCGCCGCGGGTGAGGTAGAAGGCCAGGTAGGCCAGGGGGTACAGGAGCCAGGTCGTGGCCTGGCGCAGGTGCAGGCGGGCCGCGGGGGTCAGGCACAGCCAGTCCAGCAGGGCCGCCGCGGGGGCGACCGTGTGGAGGAGCTGGAGGGTGATCCAGCGGGTGCGCCAGCGCTCCGGCGGTGTCGGGGACGCCGTCATGGAGAACCCGGTCCTGGCCAGGAGCAGGTGGTAGGTCAGCGCGGACACCAGGGCGTAGAGGAGGACCGCGCCCGTCAGCCACGAGGGCAGGGCGTGCCGGGCGCGCCAGGCACGCGAGGCCGACACGAGCATCGTCAGGGCCAGGAGGGCGCTCGCCTGCACGCCGAAGTAGCTCAGCGCGTGCGCCGGGGTGCTCCACAGGGCCGCCAGGGTCACGCCCGCCGCCGCGGTCAGTGCCGTCAGCAGGCGGAACACCGCCGTCCGGGGGCGGTGGGAGGGGGCCACCACCGCCCTGGCCGGCACCGGGGAACGCGGCAGCAGGGGGGACGCCGGGACCGCGGGCAGGTCCGGGATCTCCCTGGGTATCGGGGCCGTCATGCCCTCACGCTAGGAACGGGGCAGCGCGAGGGCCATCCGGACTGGTCCAGGTGGGTGACCCCCCCCCGAGGGCCAGGTCAGGCCCGCGGTACCAGCGTCAGCAGCGTCGCCTCCGGGGGGCACGCGAAGCGGACCGGGGTGTAGCGGTTGGTGCCGCAGCCCGCCGAGACGTGGAGGTAGGAGGTACGGCCCTCCGCGGTGTGGGTGGAGAGGCCCTTCACCCGGTCCGTGTCCAGGTCGCAGTTGGTGACCAGCGCGCCGTAGAAGGGGATGCACAGCTGGCCGCCGTGCGTGTGGCCGGCCAGGATCAACGGGTAGTCGTCCGCCGTGAAGGCGTCCAGGACGCGCAGGTAGGGGGCGTGGACCACGCCGAGCGAGAAGTCGTACGACTCCGTCGGGCCGCCGGCCACCTTCGCGTAGCGGTCGCGCTTGATGTGGGGGTCGTCCAGGCCGGTCAGCTCGATCGACACGCCCTCGATCTTCAGGGCGCCCCGGGTGTTGGTGAGGTTCACCCAGCCCGCCTCGTCGAAGCCGTCCCGCAGGTCCTCCCACGGGTTGTGGATCGCGCCGACCGCCGGCGCGTTGCCGTTCAGGCCGTGGCGGCCGTTCGTCTTCTCCATCAAGTAGCGGGCGGGGTTGCGGAGTTTGGGGCCGTAGTAGTCGTTGGAGCCGAAGACGTACGCACCCGGGAACTCCATCAGCGGGCCCAGCGCGTCCAGCACCTCCGGCACGCCCTCCGGGTCCGACAGGTTGTCACCCGTGTTGATCACGAAGTCCGGGCGCAGACCCGCCAGCGAGCGCAGCCAGCGCTGCTTCTTGCGCTGGCCGCTGACCATGTGGATGTCGGAGACCTGGAGCACGCGCAGCGGATGCATGCCCGGTGGCAGGACGGGGACGGTCACCCGTCGCAGGCGGAAGGAGCGGGCCTCGAAGCCCACCGCGTACACCAGACCGGCGGCGCCTGCCGCCATGATTCCCAGGGGAACTCCGTATCGCGCGCGCATATGACCATCGTGTCAGACCACCGGGGGACGGTGAGACCGCCCGCCCCCTAAATCAGCGGGCGTTCGCCCCGCCACACCTGAGACAATCGACGACATGACCACCACGCTCAAGTCGAAGCTGCAGGACGACCTCAACGCCGCGATCAAGGAGCGCAACGAGCTCCGCTCCTCGACGCTCCGGCTGACGCTCTCGGCGATCACCAATGAGGAGGTCGCGGGCAAGGCGAAGCGGGAGCTGTCCGACGACGAGGTCCTCAAGGTGATCACCCGTGAGGCGAAGAAGCGCCGCGAGGCGGCCGAGGCCTTCGCGAAGGGCGGCCGTGCCGAGTCGGCCGAGCGGGAGAAGGCGGAGGGCGAGGTGCTCGCCGAGTACCTGCCCAAGCAGCTTTCCGACGAGGAGCTGGACGCGATCGTCGCCGAGGCCGTCGCGGAGGCCAGGGCGGCCGGTGCCGAGGGACCGAAGGCCATGGGCGCCGTCATGAAGGTCGTGAACCCCAAGGTGGCCGGCCGGGCCGAGGGCGGCCGCGTCGCCGCCGCGGTGAAGAAGCTCCTCCAGGGCTGAGCCCTCACGACGGTGGGGCCGCACCCCTGGAGAAGGGTGCGGCCCCACCGCCGTATGTGAACGCCTCGCGGCTCCGGACGAAAGGCCCTAGCGGCGGCCGCCGGTACCGCCGCCCGCCCGGCCGTTCAGGCCGCCGTTCGTCTGGCCCTGGATGATGTTGGCGGGCGGCGTCGGCACCGTGCCGCCGGTTAGGCCGCCGAGCAGGCCGCCGATCAGCTGTCCGTTGCCGCCGTTGGTGCCGCCGTTCGCGGCGCCGTGCCGACCGCCGTTGCCCCGCCCCTGGTCGTCCCCGGAGCCCTTGTCGTCCGGGATGTCGACCAGGTTGAAGTCCTCCGCCGGCTTGCCCTCCAGGGCGCCGGTCATCATGTCGCGCCAGATCGGGCCGGGGACCTCGCCGCCGTAGACCTTGTCGTGCGGGATGCCGCCGATGGTGATGTTGACCATGTGGCGCCGGTGCTGCGGGTCGCCGACCCAGACCGCGCCCGCCATGTTCGGCGTGTAGCCGACGAACCAGGCCGCGTAGCGCTCGTCCGTCGTACCGGTCTTGCCCGCGCTCGGGCGGTCGCCGAGGCCGGCCTCCTGGCCGGTGCCGTCCTCGACCACGCCCTTGAGCAGCGTGCTCACGGTGTCCGCGGTCTTCTCGGCCATCGCGCGCGAGCAGGTCGAGCGCGGCACCGGCAGGGACTTCACCTGGCTGCCGGTCGTCTGGGTGACCGACTCGATGGCGACCGGGGTGCAGTACATGCCGCGCGAGGCGAAGGTGGCGTAGGCGCTCGCCATCGTCAGCGGGGACATCTCCTGGGTGCCGAGCGCGATCGAGGGCGCCTGGTCGATCTGGCGGCCGTCGGCGCGCGCCACGCCCATCTTCTTCGCCATGTCGATCACCGGGCAGATGCCGATGTCGCTGATCAGCTGCACGTAGTAGGTGTTGACCGACTTGGCGGTCGCCTCCTTCATGCCGTACGGGCCGTGCTCCGACTCGTTCTCGTTGGTCAGCGTGGCGGGCTTGGCCGGGTCGTTGCGCCAGGTCTTGCCGTCACAGGCGGCCACCGGGCTGGGGTACGGCATCTCGTACGGCGACGAGTACTCCTGCGTCGGGGGCTTGCCGCCCTCGATCGCGGCCGCCGCCACGATCGGCTTGAACGTCGAACCGGGCTGGTAGCCCGCGCCGCCGCCCATGCCCTGGTTCACCGACAGGTTGATCTGCGTCTCGTCCTTGCCGAAGCCGTACGGCCGGGACTGGCCCATGGCGAGGATCTTGCCGGTGCCGGGCTCGACGATGGTCGCGGCCGTCGCCACCGGGTCGGACTTGTAGACGTGGTTCTTGATGGAGTTCTGCACGGACTGCTGGGACTGCGGGTCGAGCGTCGTACGGATCGTCAGACCGCCCTGGTTCCACAGCTTCGCGCGCGCCTCCTTGGTCTTGCCGAAGACCGGGTCGGTGAGGAAGACCTCGCGCACGTAGTCGCAGAAGAAGCCGGCGCCCTGGACCGCGGTGATGCAGCCGTTCTTGGGCTGGCTGGGGTTCAGGCCGAGCGGCTGCCGCTTGGCCTGGGCGGCCTCCTGCGGGGAGATGTCGCCCACTTCCGCCATGCGCTGGAGCACGGTGTTGCGCCGCTTGGTGGCCTCCGCCTCGTCGTTGACCGGGTCGTAGCGGCTGGGCGACTGCACGATGCCGGCCAGCAGGGCGGACTCCTGGAGGTTCAGGTCCTTGGCGTGCTTGGAGAAGTACCGCTCGGAGGCGGCCTCCACGCCGTAGGCCTGCTCGCCGAAGAAGGTGATGTTCAGGTAGTTCTCGAGGATCTTCTTCTTGCCGAGCTGTTCCTCGATCTGGATCGCGTACTTCAGCTCGCGGACCTTGCGGCCCATGGTCTGCTGGGTGGCCTCGGCGACCTTCGTCGGGTCGTCGCCCGCCTCCTCGATGAAGTAGTTCTTCACCAGCTGCTGGGTGAGCGTGGAGGCGCCCTGCGCCACCCCGCCCTCCTGCGCGTTCTTGTTCAGGGCGCGCAGCACGCCCTTGAGGTCGATCGCGCCGTGCTGGTAGAAGCGCGAGTCCTCGATCGCGACGATCGCCTTCTGCATGTACGGCGAGATGTCCTTGAGGTCGACCACCGTACGGTCGCGGGAGTACACGCTCGCGATCTGCTGGCCCTTGGCGTCCAGGATCGTGGTGCGCTGACTGAGCTGGGGACTCTTCAGGTTGGCCGGGATCTCGTCGAAGCTCTTGACCGAGCCCTTGGCCGCGAGGCCCAGCGCGCCGGCCGCGGGCAGCGCGATGCCCGCCATCACGGCTCCCGCGAGCACACTGACACCGAGGAACTTCGCGGCCTGCTGCAACGGCGACAGACCACCGCCCGAGCGCTTCTTTGGCATGGGGGCAGCCTAATCCGTACTCCTGAGCGTTTTGCGGGAGCGGCCTGCCTTCGGGATGTTCCGGTGCCGACGCGCCCCGGCCGGACCGCCTGACCTGCCTACGTTTCCATTTCCCGGACAGGCGCGCAGCCCTTGGCCTAAGCTGCCCCCAACTGTCACAGCGGTGCGGTCACGTACCACTCCGTCCGGCGTCCCGAAGCGTTGCGAACCCCCCGTGTCACGCGTTGGGACGTGTCCGATTGCGCCGCGTGTGTCACCTGATGCCCGTTGTGGCGCACCGTAGCTGTCCCGGTTTGCCGGAACAGTCGCGTATGTCGCCAGCTCACTCCCGCGGGTGATCTGCCGCTTACCCATAGTCCGTTCGGGCCATTCAAGATTGGGCCCGACGGGGGTGTTGCGCTGTCCCCACCTTCCGTAACGTCCTCAACTGGCGGCGGTGAATATGCCGCTGCCGCCGTGGGGGAGCCTCGATTCGGGAGAGGACGGCGCCGGTATGGGCTGGGTAACCGACTGGAGTGCGCAGGCTGCCTGCCGCACTACCGATCCGGATGAACTGTTCGTTCAAGGAGCAGCGCAGAACAGAGCCAAGGCGGTGTGCACCGGATGTCCGGTACGCACCGAGTGCCTGGCGGACGCGCTGGACAATCGCGTCGAGTTCGGCGTGTGGGGAGGCATGACCGAGCGGGAGCGCCGCGCACTGCTGCGCCGGCGGCCCACGGTGACCTCCTGGCGCAGACTGCTGGAGACCGCTCGCTCGGAGTACGAGCGCGGCACTGGGTTCGTGCGCCTCGACAGCGACGAGGTGTACGAGAACTACGCGGCCGTGAGCTGAGGTCCGCACGAGCCAGTGCGCCTCGGGTTCGGCAAAGAGCCCAGGGCGGCCGCGACCACGGCCGTGTCCGCCAGGACGGTGCGTGCCCGTGGCGACGGCTACGACGGTTCCACGTGCTCCGTGGGCGTGCCCGCCGCGAGCCGGTCGCCGATGTCGCGCAGGCCCGTGAGGTCGTGTACGTCGCCGGGCAGGGCGGGTACGTCGACCACCGCCACCTCGGGGTGACGGGCGGTGAAGCGGTCGCGCGTGCGCTGCTCGCGCGCCAGCAGATGCATGCGTTCGGCGTGCAGCCTCAGCAGGCCCGCGGTGAGCCGGTCGGCGGAACGTTCCTCGTCGGCGGGGGAGCCTTCGTCGGAAGTGCCGGCACCGGCTGCGGCCTCGGGTGTGGGAGGCCGTGAACTGCCGTACGTGTCGGGAGAGTTACGAAGTCCATTTTTCCCGCCCCCCTGATCCACAATGCGGGGGTCCGCAAGATTTTCCGCGGCGTCGAGCGCCCGCTCGGCCGACAGCCGGGCCGCGCCGCTGCCGTGCACCCGGTTGAGCACCAGACCCACCAGCGGCATGCGCTCCGCGGCCAGTCGCTCCACGAAGTACGCGGCCTCGCGCAGCGCGTCCCGCTCGGGGGCCGCCACCACCAGGAACGCGGTGCCCGGCGCCTGGAGCAGCTTGTACGTGGCGTCCGCGCGGGTGCGGAAGCCGCCGAAGGTGGTGTCCATCGCGGCCACGAACGTCTGGACGTCCTTGAGGAGTTGGCCGCCGAGGAGCTTGCCCAGGGTGCCGGTCATCATCGACATCCCGACGTTCAGGAACGCCATGCCCGCGCGGCCGCCCAGCTTGGCGGGGGCGGTGAGCAGGCGGATCAGCCGGCCGTCCAGGAAGGAGCCGAGCCGCTTGGGGGCGTCCAGGAAGTCCAGGGCCGAGCGGGAGGGCGGGGTGTCGACCACGATCAGGTCCCACTCGTCCCGCGCCCGCAGCTGGCCCAGCTTCTCCATCGCCATGTACTCCTGCGTGCCCGCGAAGCCCGCCGAGAGCGACTGGTAGAAGGGGTTCGCCAGGATCACGGCAGCCCGCTCGGGGTCCGCGTGCGCCTCCACGACCTCGTCGAAGGTGCGCTTCATGTCGAGCATCATGGCGTGCAGCTCGCCGTCGCCGTCCGTGCCCTTGACCCGGCGCGGCACGTTGTCGAGGGAGTCGATGCCCATCGACTGGGCCAGCCTTCTGGCGGGGTCGATGGTGAGCACGACCACCTTGCGGCCCCGCTCGGCCGCGCGCAGGCCCAGGGCGGCCGCGGTGGTCGTCTTGCCGACGCCACCGGAGCCGCAGCACACCACGATGCGGGTCTCCGGGTCGTCCAGCAGCGTGTCGACGTCGAGCACGCGGGGGGAGGCCAGCCGCCGGGCCGCCGCCTCACGGCCCTCGGTCTCGCCCAGGTCACCCGTCCCGCCCAGGTCACCCGGCCCGCCCACGTCCTCGGGTGCCACGGCGCCCCCTTCGGCCTCGCCCCGGTCCTCGGCTGTCATGACACCTCCTGCTCGCGCAGCTCGGCGGCCAGTTCGTACAGGCCCGCCAGGTCCATTCCCTCGGCGAGCAGCGGCAGTTCGTGCAGGGGCAGGCCCAGCTCGCCGAGGACGCCGCGCTGCTCCTGCTCCAGCGCGTGGCGCTCGGCGTACTCCGCGGCCTGGGCCAGCAGCGGGTCCACCAGCCTCTCCGCGTTCCCGCCGCGCCGCGCCCCGCCGAGGCCGGCGGCCGACAGGGACCGTGCGACGGAGGAACGCTCCACCGTGCGTACGAGTTCCAGGTCGGCGGCGTCCAACACCTCGGGCCGCACCATGTTCACGATGACCCGGCCCACCGGCAGCCGCGCCGCCCGCAGTTCCGCGATGCCGTCGGCGGTCTCCTGGACGGGCATCTCCTCCAGCAGCGCCACCAGGTGCACCGCCGTCTCCGGGGACTTCAGGACGCGCATCACGGCCTGCGCCTGGTTGTGTATCGGGCCGATCTTCGCCAGGCCCGCCACCTCGTCGTTGACATTGAGGAAGCGGGTGATGCGGCCGGTCGGGGGCGCGTCCATGATCACGTAGTCGTAGACGAACCGGCCGCCGCGGTCCTTGCGGCGCACCGCCTCGCACGCCTTGCCGGTGAGCAGGACGTCCCGGATGCCGGGCGCGACGGTGGTGGCGAAGTCGACGGCGCCGAGCTTCTTCAGGGCTCTGCCCGCGCCGCCCAGTTTGTAGAACATCTGGAGGTAGTCCAGAAGGGCCAGTTCGGCGTCTATGGCCAGGGCGTACACCTCCCCGCCCCCGGGAGCGACGGCGATCTTCCGCTCCTCGTACGGCAACGCCTCCGTCTCGAAGAGCTGTGCGATGCCCTGCCGGCCCTCGACCTCCACGAGAAGCGTCCGCTTCCCCTCGGTCGCGAGGGCCAGCGCGAGTGCGGCGGCGACCGTCGTCTTTCCGGTCCCGCCCTTGCCGCTGACGACCTGGAGCCTGCTCACGTCTTCGAGACTAACCAGTCCGGCCGACCGTCACGCGGGAGGCTGTGGATAACGGGGAGACGACGGGGGAGTGATCGGTCACAGCGGATACAGTCGGCCCATGACCAAGTGGGAATACTCAACCGTGCCGCTGCTCGTCCACGCCACGAAGCAGATTCTGGACAACTGGGGCGAGGACGGCTGGGAGCTCGTCCAGGTCGTCCCCGGGCCGAACCCGGAGCAGCTGGTCGCCTACCTGAAGCGGGAGAAGCAGGCATGAGCGCGGTCGAGGAGAAGCTGGCCGCGCTGGGCCTGAGCCTGCCGGAGGTCGTGCCGCCGCTGGCCGCCTACCAGCCGGCCGTGCAGTCCGGCGCGTACGTCTACACCGCGGGCCAGCTGCCGATGGTCGAGGGCAAGCTGCCCGTCACCGGCAAGGTGGGCGCCGAGGTCACGGCCGAGGAGGCCAAGGACCTGGCCCGTACCTGCGCGCTGAACGCGCTGGCGGCCGTGAAGTCCGTCGCCGGCGACCTGGACCGGATCGCGCGCGTGGTCAAGGTCACCGGGTTCGTCGCCTCCGCGGCCGACTTCACCGGCCAGCCCGGTGTGATCAACGGCGCCAGCGAGCTGCTCGCCGAGGTCCTCGGCGACAAGGGCGTGCACGCCCGCAGCGCGGTCGGCGTCGCGGTGCTCCCGATGGACGCGCCGGTCGAGGTCGAGGTCCAGGTCGAGCTGGCCCAGTAGCCCGCCCGCACCGCCCCCTGCACCTCCGGCACCTCTCGAACATTCGCCCTACACGGGATAGCCTCCGCCCATGGCGAACGGTCAGTGGTACCCCCCGGAGTGGCCGGACCGCATCCGCGCGCTCGCGGACGGCACCCTCACCCCGGTGTCCCCCAAGCGCGCGGCGACGGTGCTCCTGCTGAAGGACACCGAGGCCGGACCGGTCATCCACATGCTGCGCAGACGCGCCTCCATGGCCTTCGCCGGAGGCGCGTACGCGTACCCCGGGGGCGGGGTCGACCCGCGTGACGACGACACCCGGATCCGCTGGGCGGGCCCCACGCGCGCGTCCTGGGCGCAGCGGCTCGGGGTGGACGAGGCGGGCGCCCAGGCGATCGTCTGCGCGGCGGTCCGGGAGACGTACGAGGAGGCGGGCGTCCTGCTCGCCGGGCCCGATCCGGAAACGGTCGTCGACGACACCACGGGCGACGACTGGGAGGCGGACCGCGCCGCCCTGGTCGCGCGCGAGCAGTCCTTCGCCGAGTTCCTGCACCGGCGCGGCCTGGTGCTGCGCTCCGACCTGCTGGGCGCCTGGGCGCGCTGGATCACCCCGGAGTTCGAGTCGCGCCGCTACGACACCTGGTTCTTCGCGGCCGCCCTCCCCAAGGGGCAGCGCACCCGGAACGCCTCCACGGAGGCCGACCGCACGGTGTGGATCCGCCCGGCCGAGGCCGCCGCCGGGTACGACCGGGGTGAGCTGCTGATGATGCCGCCCACCATCGCCGCGCTGCGCGAGATGCTGCCGTACGGCACCGCCGCCGAGGCCCTCACGGCCGCCGCCGCGCGCGACCTGACGCCCATCCAGGCGACCGCCCGGCTCCAGGACGGCGAGATCGCGCTGTCCTGGCCGGGGCACGAGGAGTTCACCAAGCACGTTCCGACGCGGTCACAGCCCGCCGACGCGACCGGTGGGGGCCGCGCATGACCGACGCAAGCGCGCTGCCGGGCCAGCCCAGGGGGGCCGTCCGCTCCGGCCCCGCCACCACGCGGGCCGTCAACGTCCTCGCGCCCAACGCCTCCGCGATGACCCTGGACGGCACCAACACCTGGATCGTGGCCGAGCCGGACTCCGACCTGGCCGTGGTGATCGACCCGGGCCCGTTGGACGACGGCCATCTGCGCGCCGTCGTGGACACGGCGGAGAAGGCCGGCAAGCGAATAGCCCTGACCCTGCTCACCCACGGCCACGAGGACCACGCCGAGGGCGCGGGCCGCTTCGCCGAGCTGACCGGCACCCGGGTACGGGCGCTCGATCCGGCGCTCCGCCTCGGCGACGAGGGTCTGGGCGCGGGCGACGTGATCACCACCGGCGGTCTGGAGCTGAGGGTCGTACCGACCCCCGGGCACACCTCGGACTCGCTGTCCTTCCACCTCCCGGCCGACCGGGCGGTGCTGACCGGCGACACCGTCCTCGGCCGCGGTACGACGATGGTGGCGCATCCCGACGGCCGGCTCGGCGACTACCTGGACTCCCTGCGCCGGCTGCGCTCCCTCACGGTGGACGACGGCGTGCACACCGTCCTGCCGGGCCACGGTCCGGTCCTGGAGGACGCCCAGGGCGCCGTGGAGTTCTACCTCGCCCACCGCGCCCACCGGCTCGCCCAGGTGGAGACCGCCGTCGAGAACGGCCACCGCACCCCGGCCGAGGTCGTCGCCCACGTCTACGCCGACGTCGACCGCTCCCTGTGGCCGGCGGCGGAACTCTCGGTACGGGCCCAGCTGGAGTACCTCGGCGAGCACGGCCTGATCTAGGTGTATTGACCCGTGAGGTTGGGGACGCGGCTGGCGGGTGGTTGGCCTTTCAGCGCGGTGTGTCCGCGGTGGTGATTGTAGGTGTGCAGC
>NZ_JBEZND010000022.1:0-139233 GCF_040706415.1 Streptomyces sp. NPDC048106
ATGCCCTTGACGACGCGGGTGCCCCAGAACGGCGGGGTGGGCACGGGGTTGTCGGTGGCCACGTCGGAGCGGACGTGGCCCTCCTCGGGCCGCTCCTCGACCTCGGGGGCGGCCGTCGCGCGGACCCGGCGCTGCTTCAACTCGGGCAGCTTCGCTCCCGGCACGCCCCGCTTGACGCCGATCAGGGCATCCATCAGGCGCAGCCCCTCGAAGGCGTCACGCGCGTAGCGGACCTCGCCATCGTAGATCTCGTGGAGGTCCTGCTCGACGTAAGCCCTGGTCAGGGCGGCGCCGCCCAGGATGACCGGGAAGCGGGCGGCGAGGCCGCGCTGGTTCAACTCCTCCAGGTTCTCCTTCATGATCACCGTGGACTTCACCAGCAGGCCGGACATGCCGATGACGTCGGCCCGGTACTCCTCGGCGGCCTCCAGGATCGCGGAGACCGGCTGCTTGATGCCCAGGTTGACCACGTTGTAGCCGTTGTTGGACAGGATGATGTCGACGAGGTTCTTGCCGATGTCATGGACGTCGCCGCGCACGGTGGCCAGCACGATCGTGCCCTTGCCCTCGGCGTCCGACTTCTCCATGTGCGGTTCCAGGTGCGCGACCGCGTTCTTCATGACCTCGGCGGACTGCAGGACGAACGGCAGCTGCATCTGTCCGGAACCGAACAGCTCACCGACGACCTTCATGCCGTCCAGGAGCGTGTCGTTGACGATGTCCAGGGCGGGCGTGGTCGTCAGCGCCTCGTCCAGGTCGGCCTCCAGGCCGTTCTTCTCACCGTCGATGATGCGCCGCTTGAGCCGCTCCTCCAGCGGGAGGGCGGCCAACTCCTCGGCCTTGCCCGCCTTCAGGGACTTCGCCGTGGCGCCCTCGAACAGGGCCATCAGCTTCTGGAGGGGGTCGTAGCCCTCGCTGCGGCGGTCGTAGACCAGGTCGAGGGCCGTCTGAACCTGCTCCTCGTCGAAGCGGGCGATCGGCAGGATCTTGGAGGCGTGCACGATCGCCGAGTCCAGGCCCGCCTTGACGCACTCGTCCAGGAAGACGGAGTTCAGCAGGATCCTCGCGGCCGGGTTCAGGCCGAAGGAGATATTCGACAGACCGAGGGTGGTCTGCACGTCCGGGTGGCGCTTCTTCAGCTCGCGGATCGCCTCGATGGTGGCGATGCCGTCCTTGCGGGACTCCTCCTGGCCGGTGCAGATCGTGAAGGTCAGGGTGTCGATGAGGATGTCCTCCTCCCGGATGCCCCAGTTCCCGGTCAGATCCGCGATCAGCCGTTCGGCGATCTCGACCTTCTTCTCCGGGGTGCGGGCCTGGCCCTCCTCGTCGATGGTCAGCGCGATCAGCGCCGCACCGTGCTCCCGCGCCAGCCTGGTGACCTTCACGAAGCGGGAGTCCGGGCCGTCGCCGTCCTCGTAGTTCACCGAGTTGATCACCGCGCGGCCGCCGAGCTTCTTCAGGCCCGCCTCGATGACGTCGACCTCGGTCGAGTCCAGGACGATCGGCAAGGTGGAGGCGGTGGCGAAGCGGCCGGCCAGTTCCTCCATGTCGGCGACACCGTCACGGCCGACATAGTCCACACACAGGTCGAGCATGTGCGCGCCCTCGCGGATCTGCTCGCGCGCCAACTCCACGCAGTCGTCCCAGCGGCCCTCCAGCATGGCCTCACGGAACTTCTTCGACCCGTTCGCGTTCGTCCGCTCGCCGATCGCCAGGTAGGCGGTGTCCTGCCGGAACGGCACGCTCTGATACAGCGAGGAGGCACCCGGCTCGGGCTGCGGAGTGCGCGGTGCCGGCACGCTGCCGTGGACTCGCTCCACCAGGTGGCGCAGGTGCTCGGGCGTCGTCCCGCAGCAACCGCCCACCAACGACAGCCCGTACTCGCGCACGAAGGTCTCCTGCGCATCCGCCAGTTCGGACGGGGTCAGCGGGTAGTGGGCGCCGTCCTTGCCCAGGACCGGCAGGCCCGCGTTCGGCATGCAGGACAGCGGCACACGGGAATGCCGGGCGAGGTAGCGCAGATGCTCGCTCATCTCGGCCGGCCCGGTGGCGCAGTTCAGGCCGATCACGTCGATGCCCATCGGCTCCAGCGCGGTCAGCGCCGCGCCGATCTCGGAGCCGAGCAGCATGGTGCCGGTGGTCTCGACGGTGACCGAGCAGATCAGGGGGACGACGAAGCCGAGACGGTCCATCGCGCGGTGCACCCCGAGCACCGCGGACCGTGCCTGCAGCAGATCCTGCGACGTCTCCACCAGCAGCGCGTCCGCACCGCCCTCGAGCAGCCCTTCGGCGCTGGCCTGGTAGGCGTCGCGCAACACTTCGTACTCCACATGGCCCAGGGTGGGCAGCTTGGTGCCGGGGCCCATGGAGCCGAGCACCCAGCGCTGCCGGCCGCTGGACTCCGAGGACCGGTCGGCGGCTGCCCGGGCCAGCGCCCCGCTGGCCCGGGACAGCTCGAAGACCCGGTCGGCGATGCCGTACTCCGCCAGCGCCGAGTGGTTCCCGCCGAAGGTGTTGGTCTTGATGCAGTCCACGCCCGCGTCCAGGTACGCGGTGTGTACCGAGTCGACCACGTCGGGACGAGTGATGCTGAGAACTTCGTTGCACCCCTCAAGACCCTCGAAGTCCTCCAGGGACGGCTCCAGGGACTGGAGCATCGTGCCCATGGCACCGTCCGCCACCACGACCCGGGAGGCGAGGGCGTCCCGGAGAGCGGTGACGCGGGCGGAGCGCGTGGAAGCAAGGACGCCAGTGAGGACAGAGCTCGAGGACATAGAGTCTCCTGCGGTTGCGACGGCTGTCGGCGTACGGCTGCCAGAAGATCGGCAGCCGTCCCCTTCACGGTACCGGTTCTTGTCCGTCCTGGAGCGCCAAAGGCGGGCAGGAGCGCTGCTATCCGCCCACGCGCAGCACCCGGAAGCCGATGTAGGGAACGGTGCTCAGCTCATCGGCGGTGAAGACGGTCGCGTTGTCGAAGCTCTCGGGGTTGCGTACCGTGTATGCCCCTCCCTTGATCACCCGTGAGCCCAACCGCTCCCCCGACGGAGCGGTGAGTCCGTCCGCACACCATTCGAAAATGTTTCCGGTCATGTCTCGCAGGCCGAAGGCATTGGGGCCGGTGGTGCCGACCGGCCGGGGCGCGTCGGCGTGCGGGGCGTAGGTCGCACGATCGAACGTGTCTCCCAGGGACCAGCGGAACCGCTGCGGACCCGCGGCGGCGTACTGCCACTCGGCGGCCGTCGGCAGACGGCAGGACGCGCCCGTCCGGGTGCCGAGCCACTCGCAGTAGGCGACCGCGCCGCGCCATGTCACACGAGTCACGGGCAGCTCGCTGAGCTCCTCGTCCAGGACGACGGTGCCCGCCGGGTCGGTGCGCAGTCCGCTGCCGGGGTGCCGGGCGAAGAAGTGCAGGAGCGGCCGTGGCGCATCGACGAGCTCCCGGTCCACCAGGTAGCGCCAGTACTGGCCGACGGTGACCGGGAAGACGGACAGGTCGAACCCGGCGGTCTCCTCGCCGCCGGGCAGCTCGCCCGCGAGGACGGCGGCGAAGTCGGGCAGGGCACCGGTCCCCGTGCCGGGGACGACGGAAGCGTCATGTGTGGTCATCCCTGACGCACCACCCGGAAGCCGTAGACCTCGCACCTGGTGTCCTCATGTGCCGCCGTGCGTGTCGCGGGCGACAGGGTGTGCCCCGGATCGACGAACGAGCCGCCGCGGACCACCCGGAACGCCCCGCGGGCCGAGCCGACGGGGTTGCGCTGGAACCCGGGTGCGTAGGCCCCGTAGCGGTCGTGGCACCATTCGCGCACGTTGCCGAGCATCTGGTGCAGCCCTGCGGCGTCCGGTGACAGGCCGGCCACCGGTATCGGGGCCGGGGCCCCAGGCAGGAAGTTCCCGGCCAGGGTCTCGCCGGCGCGCAGTGCGCGACACGTCGGGCCCGCGTCGGCCGAGTTGCACTCGTCGGGTGCAGGACGCGTGCCCTTCGGCCGGCCCTCCTGGCACGCCGCCTCCCATTCGGCCTCGGTGGGCAGCCGGTAGCCGCCGGTGCCCAGCTCGGCGGTGCGCTGCTCCAAGTCGTATACGACGGGAAGCGCCTCGCGGTGCGAGAGCCAGTTGCAGTAGGCCGCCGCGCCCCAGTAGCTGATCTGGATCATCGGGAAGTCGCCGCAGCCGGGGCGGAGTTCGAACGCACCCGCGCGGTTCACGATGAACGCCGGGTCGATGCAGTCGATGAGGGTGTGGTCCAGGGCATCGGGTTCGTCCCTCAGGAACTCGATGAAGTCCGCAGCGCTCACGCAGCGGTCAGCGAGCTGGAAGGCGTCGATCTCCACCTCGTGCGGTGGTTCCGCGTGGTGGTCCGGATCCGACGAACCGACGGAGAAACGCCGGCCTGCGAACCCGACCATGGTGAAGGCACGTTGCGTGACGCTCTGCACTCATTCCCCCAAGTGCATTGAGATACAGGCTGGTTATGGGATTGCGGAAGTCGTCATCGTGTCAGTTGGGTTCAGGTCGCAGCAAGGCCTGTCGGGTGTGAGGCGTACGGCATCTACGAATTCGGGCAACGCGGCGACGTACCGGCACGTGCTGATTAGGATCCGCGAAATGAGGATCTTCACCGTTTCGACTGTCGGGGCGCTCGTCGACTCCGCTGCCCAGCAGTACGGTCCGCGTCCCGCGCTGCAGGACGGCGCGCTGTCGTTGACCTTCGACGAGCTGCGCGAGAGGGCGGTCAGGACGGCCGCCGCGCTCGGCCGGGCCGGTGTGCGGCGCGGCGACCGGGTCGGCGTCTGCATGGCGAAGAGCGCCGACCAGGCGATCGCCGTACTCGGGGTGCTGCTGGCGGACGCGATCCTGGTTCCCGTGCTGCCCAAGCTGAAGCGCGAGGGGGTGGCGCACATCGTCCGTGACTCGGGCATGCGGCTGATGATCACCGACGAGGCGCGCGCGCGTGAGGTCACCGAGGCGGTACCCGAACTCCCTTTGCTGTACGGCAGTGAGGCCGACGTGGACCCGTCGCTGGTCCTGCCGAGGCTGCGCGGGAGCGAGTCGCCGGACGGGGGCCGTGCCGGTGCGTCGATCGGCCCCGACGTCGCCGCGATCATCTACTCCTCCGGATCCACCGGCAGGCCCAAGGGCATCATGGTCACTCACCGCAACATCACGGACGGTGCGCGGATCACGGCGCAGTACCTCGGTGTCGGCCCGGACGACCGGATCGGCAGTCTGCTCTCCCTCAACTTCGACTACGGGCTCAACCAGCTGTGGCAGGCCCTGCTCACCGGGGCCTGCCTGTGCCTGCACGAACTCGTCTTTCCCACGGACGCCTTCCGTTTTCTGCACGAGCAGCGGATCACGGTCCTGCCCGTCATGCCGGTGATCATCACCCGGTTGTTCGACCCGCGGCTGCTGCGCCGGCGGCCTTCCTACGACCTGTCAGCGGTGCGCTGTGTGTCCACGTCCGGCGGGGCGGTGTCCCAGCGGATGATCGACGACCTCGCGGGCGTGTTCCCCGCTGCCGAGGTCTTCCTCATGTACGGGCTCACCGAGGCGTTCCGTTCGACGTATCTGGAGCCGGACCAACTGGCCAAGCGGCCGAACTCGATCGGCAGGGCGATACCGGACGTGGAGATCCTGGTGCTCGACGAGGACCTGCGCGAGGTCGGCCCGGGCGAGCGGGGCGAACTCGTCCACCGGGGCGGCTGTGTGAGCAAGGGGTACTGGAACGCGCCGGAGGCGACGGCCGCCCGGTTCCGGTCGCTGCCTCAATTCCCGGGTGAGCGAGTCGTCTTCAGCGGTGACATCGTGACCCGTGACGAGGAGGGCTACCTCTACTTCGTCGGGCGTCGCGACGCCATGATCAAGACGTCCGGTTACCGTGTCAGCCCGACCGAGGTCGAGGAGATCGCGGCGGGCTTCCCGGCCGTGGAGACGTGTACGGCCGTCGGCGTGCGCAACATCGAGATAGGCGAGGACATCGCGCTGTTCTACTCGTCCACGGGAGCCGAACCGGTCGACGAGGAGGCTTTGCGGAGCTTCCTCAAGGACCGTCTGCCGTCCCACATGGTGCCCAGGTACCTCTGGCGGCGCGACGCGTTCCCCGTCACCGGCAACGGCGGAAAGATCGATCGGCAGGAACTGGCCGCGGAAGCCGCCATGCTGGTGAGCGGGCCGGGCGACGAAGACCGCTGAGTCGGGAGCGGGCCGCACACAGGGCCGGCAGCGGCCCGTACGCCCGCAGGCCGGGTGTCGCGTCGACGGCGGCCCTGCGGGCGAAGGGCCGGCCGCCGCACGCGGCTTCGGCCACCCTGCTCGTCGTCCGGCGGCAGGGCCGTCGCGTCTGCCTCGACCGACCGAGACCGAGCCCGCTGAGCATTCGGCTGTCGACGGAGCGCGGGCCAGGACCGACGACCGCGCTCCGGGACCAGTTCGCGGGTGGCCGGCGTACGGCAGCACGCCAGGCAGGCCGCGTCCGGTGAGGATCCGGCCGATGTCCACGCACGCCGTCTCCCCCTCGCCGTTGATGGAGGAGGAGACACGCGTACGACACGGCTGCCGGTCTCCGGTGCCGCGCCCACGAAGTCGTCGATCTCGGTGTGCGTCCCGATGCCGAACGGACGGAATCTGTTCTCGGCGAGTCCGAGGGCCAGGACGCGGTCGGCGACGACGTGGATGTCGTGCCCGATCACTCCCAGGACGATCGCTGGCCGGGCTGTCCCCCGGACTCGTCGGTGGATCCTGCGGTCACCTCACTGCTGGGGGCGGACCGCCAGCGTGGGCATGGGCAGCAGCGTGACCGTCTCGTTCTTCTTGCCCTGGATGTCGAAGTGCCGGAAGCAGGAGAAGGTGTCCTCCTCGTGCTTGCTCTGCACGAACTCCTGCAGCTTCGGGCTCTCCTCGTAGATGCTGAGCAGGTCGGTGTCGAAGACGTTGCCGATGACCTCGGGAGCGCCCAGTTCGCAGATCAGCACGTCGCCGTTGGAGTGCAGGTGGAGCTGGGCCTTGCCCTCGATGCAGCTGGCGTAGACGACGCCGGGGTCGCGCAGCAGCGGCTGCAGGCGCTTCCAGGCTTCGGTGCCCGGACGGAAGTACGCGGACAGGCAGCTGAAGAAGATCGAGGTCCGCGGGTCGCGGGCGCTGATCAGGTCCGAGATCGCATCGCAGATGACGTCGGGAGAGAGCGTGTTCTCGTAGCCCTGGTGGACGCCGGGGATCTCCATCTGGATCTCGTGCTTGCGCACCCCGAGGTCCGCCGCGAACCGGTGCACGTCCGCCATCCGCGTCTGCGTCTCGTCGAACAGGATGGTCTCGACGACGGTGTCGATCGAGGAGGAGGCCACCGAGCGGCTGATCGCCTTGACGATCTTCGGGAACATCTTCTCGGTGACCTTGTAGAACGCCGAGTGGCTCTGGGCGTCGGTGTGGTTGAGCGAGAAGTGCAGCACGCCGAGTCCGGCCGCCTCGAGGCGGGCGAACTTCTCGTCGTTCAGCAGCGTGCCGTTGGAGTTGATCTGGGTGTGGATGCCCTTTTCGGAGCAGTACGCGACGATGCTCTCGCACAGGTCGAACTCGAGGAGCACCTCACCGCCGGACAGCTTGACGCGCTCCAGGTCGGGCAGCGTCTCCACCGTCTGCTTGACCTCGTCGAGCGACAGGATCCGGCGCTCCTGGAGGTCGTAGGCTCCGCAGTAGGAACATCGGAAGTTGCACCGTGAGGTGACGCCGATCTCGATCGCGCGCAACTTACCGAAGCCGGTCTTGCTCATCTCAAGCGACTTGAAAGACAAAATTCCCCCATTTGGCGCTCGTCGAACGCAGGCCTGCGATCGGATTCGGTCAGCAGCTTAAAGACAGCCGACGTCCGACCACAAGGTGGCGACAGCGACATTGAATTCGACCAAGTCCGGCTGACTATAGGGAAGTTGTTGCCATGCCGGACTGAAAGTGGTAAGTGCGCGACACGCTGTCAGGGACCCCAACGCCCTTATGATGCACGGAACATGACAGCGGAGGCGATCTTGACGGACACGCAACTCCCCACGCCCATACGGCTGGACGAGGACTTCCTGCAAAATCCGCACCAGCTATTCACCCAGTTGCGGGCGCAATCCCCGGTGCGTGAGGCGATCTTGCCGCGCGGCATCAAGGTGTGGCTGGTGACCCGTTACGACGACGTCCGCACCGTGCTGGCCAGCCCGCACGTCAGCAAGGACATCCTGAGTGCCGTACCCCTGCTGGAGCGGCACTCGACATCCGACGAGCCCCAGTCCTTCGAGGCCGAGCTGGCCCTGGCCGGGCACATGCTGAACACCGATCCGCCGGACCACACCCGGCTGCGGGCGCTGGTGAACAAGGCGTTCACGCCGCGCCGGGTGGAACAGCTGCGCACCAGGGTCGAGCGTGCCGCCGACGAGCTCCTGGACGCGATGGCCGGACACGCCGAGGTCGATCTGCTGACCAGTTACGCCTTTCCTCTGCCCACCACGGTCATCTGTGAGCTGCTCGGCGTTCCCGACACCGACAAGGAGGAGTTCCGGGAAACCTCCGTCACCATGACCTCCGCCGCGCAGCATCAGGAGATGGCCGACGCCGCGATGCGCATGGTGGACTACCTCACGCGCCTGGTCGAGTCGAAGCGGAGCGATCCGGGCGACGACCTGCTGTCCGCGCTGGTGCACGCCCGCGAAGAGGGCGTCGGACTGACAGCCGACGAGCTGCGGGCCATGACGTTCCTGCTGCTCGTCGCGGGGCACGAGACGACCGTCAACCTGATCGGCAACAGCGTGCACCTGCTGCTGCGCCATCCGGAGCAACTGGCCGCGCTGCGTGCCGACCCCGCCCTGCTGCCTGGCGCGGTCGAGGAGGTACTTCGGCACGAAGGACCCCTCAACATCGCGACGTACCGCTACACCACGAAGCCGCTTCAGCTCGGTGACGTGCTCGTACCGGAAGACGAATTCGTCATGATCTCCCTGGCATCGGCGAACCGCGACGGTGCCAAGTTCCCCGACGCCGACCGGCTGGACATCACCCGGGATCCGACGGGTCACCTCGCATTCGGCTACGGGATCCACTACTGCGTGGGCGCCCCGCTGGCCAGGATGGAGGGCGAGATCGCGCTGCGCAGACTGCTGGACCGGTTCCCGGGGTTGGCCCTCGCACGAGACCCGGAAGAGCTGCGGTGGCGCCCCAGCACGCTGATGAGGGGTCTGGAGAGCCTGCCCGTGCGCCTGCGATGACCCTTCTTCCGTCCTGTCTCCTGCCCGCCGAGGCAGGCAGGAGACAGGACGGTCAGAGGGTGACCCGGCGGACGGCCGGCAGGGTGAGCAGCGCGGCCGCGCTGAGCACCTGCCACAGCGCGGCCGCCCAGAGCACGACTCCCGCACCGCCGACCGCCTCGGCCACCACGGCCGCCGCCACCAGCCCGATCGGCGAGAGCGAGTACGAGCACACCGCGTCGAACGACGACACCCGGGCGATCAGCTCGCCGGGCACCTTGCGCTGGAGCAGGGTCGTCCAGATCGCGTTGAAGACGGCGAGGGCCGCACCGCCGATGAAGGCCGCCACCACCGTGAAGGGCAGCCCGGTGGGCACCGCGAGGCACATCACGGGAATCGCCCAGGCCGCCTGCGCCAGGATGATCACGACCACCGGCCTGCCGGGACTCCACCGCATGAGCATCGGGGCCGCCAGGATGGAACCGGCGCCCAGGGCCGCCAGCACCACTCCCCATCCGTCGCTTCCGCCGAGGTCCTCCTTGGCGACGATCGGACCGAGGACCAGGAAGGGCGCGTACAGCAGCCCGTTGAACAGCGCGAACGTGACACTGGTGAGCCAGATCCAGGTCTGCCGGCGCCACTCGCCGAAACCCTCCCGCAGGTCGCCCAGCGGCGATCTGGCGGTGCGTTTCGTGTACGGCGGTACCTTCACGACGGCCACCGCGATCACACTGACCAGGTAGGTGAGGGCGTCCAGGCCGAGCACCGTGCCCGGGCTGGTCGTCACGATCAGGATGCCGGCGACCGCGGGGCCCGCGACGACGCCGATGTCCTTGGCGAGACCGAGCAGCACATTGGCCCGTTGCAGTTCCCCGGCGGGAACGATGTCGGGGACGAGCCCTGCCATCGCGGGGGTGAAGAAGCCGGTGCCCACGCTCTGCAACGCGTGCAGGAGGAACATCGCCCAGACCGGTGCGTGTCCCAGCAGCACCAGCGTGGCGAAAACACCCTCGGCGAGGAAGCGGAGCGTGTCGCTGGCGAGCATCACGCCGCGGCGGCCGTACCGGTCGGCCACGACCCCGCCCGCCAGCATGCACAGCACGTTCGCGGCGACTCCACCGGCGATGACCAGACCGAGGTCGGAGGCCGAACCGCCGGTGTCGAGCACGGCGAACGCGACCGCGATCCGCTCCATGCCGGTACCGAACAGCGAGACGCTGTGCCCGGCGTAGAAGCGGCGGAAGTTGCGATGGGCGAGGGGGCCGAACCGTCCGCCCGTCGGCAACCGGGTCTCGATCGTGCTCATCCGCTCAGACACCGGCGACGCGGGAGCCGGGCGTGGGCCATTCGCCCTTGGTGCACAGGGCCTGCCACTCCTCGGTGTCCAGCGCCTTCGCCACAGCCGGGGACTCGGCCGTCAGACGCTTCACGAAGGCCGTGTTGTGCGCCTGGATCTCGGCCTCATGGTCTTCGAGGGGGCTGCCGGGCGTCAGGTCGAGCAGCCACAGAGGGGTCAGATCCGCACCCCGCAGGGCCTTTCCGCCCGGGGTGGCGATACCGGCGTGCAGCCGACGCACACCGGGCATCCGCGCCGGTATGTAGTAGGCGAGGTTGAAATACTCGGCGGCGCCGAGCAGTTGCTCGTACTCGAAGCCGACCGCGCGCAGGTACACCGTGTCCCCGTCGCGGACGTAGAGGCAGCAGCCCACGGGCGGCTTGTCGCCGAGGGAGCACAGCAGCACCTCGGCCCGGTCCCCGGCGAGTTCGGCGTGCTTGCGGAACGCCTCGATGTAGGCGTCGGCGCTGCCGGCGATGCCGTACCGCTGCTCGGTCCTGGCCGCGAGCCGGCCCACGTCGGCGTAGCAGTCGCGCAGCACCCGGTGCTCGACCCGGTATCCGGCCTGCTCGAACTTACGGACCTCGCTGCGCACCCGCCGGCGCCGGTGGCCGGAGCCCATGGTCGTCAGCCACTCCTCCCAGCCGCCCTCCGGAATCGCCAGCGAGGCGTCGGCGGTCAGAGCGACCGGCAGGGCCCGCACGCCGGCCGCCCGCAGGGCCAGCACGTCCGGCGTGGTGAGGTACATGGCGACACGGGCCGGGCCCGACGGAGCACCGGACGGCCCGAGGGGGTCGGGCATCGACCGTACGGCCTCCAGCAGGGCGCCGGCCGCCTCGACGCGGTCCGCTCCGGGCGTGGTCAGCAGATGCGCCAGGTAGCCCCGGCGCTGGGCCACGAGGACTCCGCCGGACGCGGGACTGGGCAGCCCCCGCTCGGTGAGCTGGTCGTGCCAGCACAGGTGCGGGTTGGTCATGCCGTCCGGTTCCGTCGCGGCGAGGGGGACCGTCGCGCGTCCGCCGCCCGGCAGCGGCACATGGGCGCCGCCGGAGACCGCTCCCGGCTCCAGGGCCACCAGCCGCAGCCAGAACGCGGACGAGTAGAAATGGCCTTGGGCCGTCTCGTCCCACTCGGCGTCGGTCAGGCCGCCGAGTGGGCCGGTGAAGTAGTCGGCCTCCATTGCGAAGTGCCCCCCATGTTCACGTTCCGCGGTTCGATGTCGAAGGCTGTAAAAACTGCCCTAGTCTAACGTTCATGGGATCATCTACTGCCGGGGAAAGCCAGTACCTGCTCGTGTTCGGCGCGACAATGGCCTTGCGTGAACGAGCAGTTGTGGCCGCTTTGCGCGTCTTCGACGGTCCGGTCGTCACGATCGCGCGCTCTCGCGACGCCCGCGCGGCGAAGTTCTTCGACCATGTGCTGCTGGGCGACTTCAGTGACCCCGAGGCGTCACTGACGGCGGTGGTGGACTTCGAGAAGGAGACGGGGATGACACCGGCAGGTGTCGTGCCGTTCTTCGACCCGGGACTGATGCCGGGCCGTGCGATCGCCGACCACTACGGACTGCCCTTCCTCAGCCGGCAGGCCATCCTGGACTCCTCCATCAACAAGGACCGGATGAAGGATCGCCTGCTGGCCGCAGGGGTCGCCACACCGCGCTACGTGACGGTGGACGGCCTCGACGCGGTCCGTGCGGCCGTCGCCGAGCTGGGGCTGCCGTGCGTCATCAAGCCGGCGGCGTTCGGCGGCAGCCTCGGCGTCCGGCTCATCACCGACGAGTCCGAGATCACCGATGCCTACGACACCGTGCGCGGCGTCATCGCGGCCAACTCCGCGACCTTCACGGTGCAGAACCACGGCATCCAGGTCGAGGAGTTCTGCTCGCTGACCGACGAGGTGTCCGTCGAGGTGCTGACCCACGGCGACCGTCCGCGGGTGCTGGCCGTGACCGACAAGTCCCATGGTCCCAGGCCCTACTTCGCCGAGGTCGGCCACCGCGTCCCCAGCGTGTACTCGGAGCGCGCCGACGTCATCGACCTCGCCGAGCGCGCCTGCGCGGCCATCGGCCTCGATCGCGGTGTGGCGCATGTGGAGATCCGTCTCGAACCGGATCAGCCGCCCCAGATCATGGAGGTCGGTGCGCGGACGGCCGGTGACGGCATCCTGGACCTGGTCGAGCAGGCCCTCGGCTTCTCCCCGTACGAACTGCATGTCCGCTCCTACCTGGACCGGCTGGACGGCCCGCTGCCCGAACCCCGGCAGGCGGGTCTCGCCGCCCTCGCCGTGCTCAAGGCTCCGCCCGGCCGGATCGCCGCGGTCCGGCCGGCCCGCGCGGTGGGCGCCGAGGTGCGCTCGTACGAGGTGTTCGCCGCCGCCGGGTCCGTCTCCAGCGGTCAGCAGGCCAACTACCTTGACCGGGAAGGGTACGTGGAGTGCTTCTGGCCGGGCGCAGCGCCCGAATCCGTGCCGCGCTCGGCACACCTCGACATCGCGGCCGCCCTGGCAGCCGAGGTGTTCGAGATGGATTCAGCCTGACCTTGTCAGCAAATCCCGCAAGTTGACGCCCTGTTGCGCCTGTCCCTGGGGATCACGGGGACAGGCCGGGCAGGCCGAGCTCTCCCGCGACATGTTCACGGGAGAGCAGATCGGCGAGCACGTCCGCAGGCTCGGTGCCGAGATCACCGGTGGGCCTGGTAGTTCTTCGACCGCTCGGCGCTGGTGTGGTCCCGCGTTGGCACCAGAGTGCCGTCCACGATGAACACAGCACCCTTGGCGAACCGTTTGCGGGGCTGGAGCGCTGGCATCGGCCCGAGATGGTCGGTGATCCGGTGCGCCACCGACTTCGGCACCCCGGACAACGGGGCGAGCTGCCGCATGGTGAGGTTCGCGCGCGAGTCCGACTGTTGCGAACGGCGTCCGCATCCTGACGCCGCAGACTCCGGCGCCGTGATCACACCAGCCAAGACGAAATCGATAGGACGAACAGGAGACGGATGATGGAGCAGGACGAGGCGCTGCAGCTCGCGGTGGCGTTTTTGGCGCTCCGTGCAGTACTTCGTCTCGCGTGACGACAGGCAGATGCTGCTGGACTGCTGGCCCATCCTCGTCGACCTCGAACACGGAGACGTGCGGTTCGGGACGCTGGACGATCGGCATCTGTGGCGCAACCAGGGCGTCTGACGAGACTGCGGCTCTCCGCAACCACTGTTACGGGCCAGCCCTTCGGGCGCTTCATTTGGATCACTGGCGGCGGATGCGTCCTCGTGCCCTGTGGGTGGCTGCGCTGTCAGCACCACGGTCTACGGTGCGACCATGTCGTTCGCCCTGCCCGATGGTCTGCCTCCCGGCCGCTTACTGTCTTCCGGCCCGGTACGCATATGGGTCTCTGACGCGTTCCCTCAAGACGTCGATCAGCTATGGCCTCGCCTGCTGAGCGAGCAGAAATCCTGCGGCCTGGTTCCGCTCCTGTGCCGACCCGACGCCATGGGAAGACCGCTCGGCCTGGACCACCTCGATCCCGTCCGCTTGGAGGAGGTGTTGGCCACGGACTTCGCCGAGTACCGGCGCAGGAGGCTGCCCTTCTGGATGGATCCGACACCAGCCCCGGCGCCTGAAGGCATCGAGCCATGGCCGCACGACCCCGGTCCGCCCTTCGAACAGTGGCCGGGCCTGGCGCCGCAGATGCCGGCTACGTCCGCGGACCCGAAGCCCGGGGAGGCCGCCACAAGCCTGCTGGCCCGGCTCATCGGGACGGGCCAATCCGGGTTGGACGAGTGCCGCCTCGTGCTCGTCCCTGCCCGTCGCGGCAGCGATGCCCTCGCATTGATCGGCTGGTCCGCGCAGGCACCACTGCCTCTGCTGTGTGCACTCCTGCGGAGCTGGGAGGAACGCTTCGGCGCCCAAGTCGTCGCGGTGTCCGGCAGCGAGCTACACGTCTCGGTCGCGAGGCCTCCCGTTGAAGCAGGAGACGCGAACCTGCTCGCTTTGGAACACGTGCTGTCGACCGCGAACAACATCGTCGATGACCCGCCCACACCGTTCCCCCAGTACGCCACGGACCTCGTGGGACGGACTTCCTGGTCGTTCTGGTGGGACTAGGTCGTGTCCGATGGGTCGCATCACCCGCCCCCTGGTGGATCGTTCCGGTCGTCGCGAGACGTTCACCCTGCCCGAACGGCAGCGTGAAGTGGCAGACGTTCAGCAACACGCGGCAGAAGAGGCACAGCGCGATGGTCGCGTGCCGATGATTCTTGGGCTGGGCCTCGGGCTGGTCGTCGGATTCACGACGCGGGAAGCCGTGCTCACGATCTTCCAGCACACCTGGACCTACTGTCTCTACATGGACTGGCCGCCCACCGCCGACCTGGTCGACTCACCGCGCTTCAGCCTGCTGCCCTGGCTCGGCTACGGCATGCTCTACTCCGCGTGCCTACCAGCGGGATTCTGGGCCGGCCGACGGCTGCTCCGCTCCCACGTCCGCTCGCCACAACTCCTCCTGGGCCTCTTGTTCACAGCAATTCTGCTGAGCGGCAGCGCCTTCGCGGACCTGTCGATGCACATCGGTCTCCACACGGCAGCCGCAAACTCCTCCCGTTGCCAGACAGGCTTGCCGACCTGCTGGCCAACCTGGTGGCCCGCCCGGTAACCGAGCAACGGCCAGGGCCCGACGGGCCGAACAGCGCGGCGAACGTTGGGTGCAGGTGGCCACGCCGCCACGCAAGGCGGTCACGCGCGTGAGAACGCGCCCCGGGCCTTTGTTTCAAACTCCCGCAGCCAGCAGCCACCGGGCCGGTACGGCAGGCGCCCTTGACCGCTGAGCGCCGCCGGACCGCCCGGCGCAGGCGACCGCGGCGACCTTCACAGCGGCAGCCGTCCCACCTTCGGTCGGCGACCGAGCAGGGGATCCCTGGAGACGTGAGGCTTGGCGAGTGTTCCCCAGCCGGGCCATGCGATGTCATCAACGGCGAGAAACCGCTCGCCGGCCACGGTCGCGGGCGTCGCCCCGGTGAACGCCATGACGTCCCGATGCAGGTGGGACTGGTCGGCGTAGCCGGCGTCGGCTGCGACTTGGGCCGCGCCTTCACCCGCGACCAGGCGGTGCGCGGCATGGTCGAAGCGGACCAGCTTCACAGCGGACTTGGGCGGCAGGCCGAGCTGCGACCGGAACCGGGACCACAGCCGCTTACGGCTCCATCCGACCTCGGCCGCGAGCCCGTCGACCCGGGCCCCGCCACGGCTGTCGACGATTCGTCGCCAGGCCCAGGCCACCTCCGGGTCCACCGGCGGCCCCGCCTCATGCCGGCGAGCGAGCAACGCGTCCGTCAGCGCGAAGCGATCCTGCCACGACGAGACATCGCCCAGTTGCTCGCGGATCCGGGACGCCTCCCGGCCCCACAGGTCGCTCAAGGGCACGACGGCGCCGTCGAGGTCGGCGGGGGAAGCGCCCAGAACCGCGCGTGCGATCACCGGAGACAGCCGCACCTGCACACACTCGACGTTCATCCCTCGCGCCCGCACCGCACCCCCGGCCCCGAGCCCGGGCCCGGCGACCATGCTCCCCCGCTCCTGTCGACCGTCGGCACAGTCAACGACGGGCGAGCCGGCGCCGAACTCCAGGAGCAGCGTCACGGCCGGGTGCGGGACCATCCGGAGTGGGTCGAGGTCACGGACACGGAATCCGGCCATGGTGAGACCGGCCACCCGGCTGGGACGCTGTGGGCATGCGACGTCCCACACAGCCGCACCGTGCATGAAAGTCCGCACTGCTCCATGCTACTTGAGCCGGCCCAGGGGAACATTTATCCAATCCCCGGTGGGGAACGGCGGTGACAGTGGGCTCATGACTGTTTCTGAGGGCGGACCGCACGTGAATGCCGGCGCCGAGGCCACGGAGAGTTCCACCCTGTCGCTGGACGACGGCGACATCCACGTGTGCCAGGACGGCCCCCGCGACGCCCCCGCTCTCCTGCTCGTCCACGGGTCCGCATCCTCGACCCGCTCATGGGATCCGCTGGTTCCCCTGCTGACCAGATCTCACCGCGTCATCCGGATCGACCTGCTCGGGCACGGCCGGTCGGCCAAACCGGCCGACCGCAGCTACGCGCTCCCGGACCAGGCACGCAGGGCCGGCGTGGTACTGGACCGGCTCGGCGTCGAGCACGCCGTGGTCGTAGGTCATTCCAGCGGTGGCGTGGTCGCCACCGCCCTCGCCGAACAGCGGCCCGACCTGGTGACCGCGCTCGCGCTCATCAACACCGGACCCAGCCTGGACGCCTTCATCGCACCGCGGTCCGCGGCAAACGGTCCCTCGCAGTGGCCGCCGACCGACGAGCAGATCCGCCGGTTCGCGAGCACCGGTTTCAGCCGCGCCGGCTACCAGATCCCACCCGAACTCCTGGACGACGTACGCCGCATGACCCACCACACGCTCACCACGACGATGCAGGCCACCCGCGACTACCTGGAGCAGCGGGCGCTCCCGGACAGACTCACGGCCCTCGGCAAGCCGCTACTGGTGATCTTCGGCGAGGACGACCGCAGGTGGCGATCCTCCTGCGCCGCCGACTACCGCGGCGTTCCGGGCGCGAAGGTCGAGTTGCTGCCGGGTCTCGGACACTCGCCCATACTCGAGGATCCTCCGCGGACCGCCATCCCCCTACTGGCCTTCACCACGATCCACGCCTCACGGGTGGACTGAATGACAAGGAGGGGTGCCGTGCGGATTCTCGTCTCCGGCGCCAGCATCGCCGGTCCAGTTCTGGCGTACTGGCTCACCAGGTACGGCTTCTCCGTCACCGTGGTTGAGCGTGCGCCGGCTCCACGCAAGACCGGCGGCCACGCGGTCGACCTGTTCCGGCCCGCGATGGACATCTCGGAGAAGATGGGTGTGCTCCCCCGCGTCGAGGAGCGGGCCACCGGCACCAACCGGATGTCTGTCCACCAGGAGGGCGCACGGCGTCCCGTCCGGGTAGACCTCTCCAAGGTCTTCAGTGCCGCCTCCGACCGGCACGTCGAGGTCATGCGCGACGACCTGAGCGAGATCTACTACGACGCCGCGCGCGACGACAGCGAGTTCATCTTCGGCGACTCGATCACCGCGATCTCGTCGGACGGCGAGGTGCGGTTCGAGAACGCCGCCTCGCGCCACTTCGACCTCGTGGTCGGCGCGGACGGGCTGCACTCCAACGTGCGCCGCCTCGTCTTCGGCGACGAGTCCCGCTTCAGCGCCTTCATCGGGGCCTACCTCGCGGTGCTGACCCTGCCGAACGCCTCCGCGCTCGACGGCGAGCTCCTCATGCACGTCGGCGTCGGCCGCACTGCCGGCATGTACGGCGCGCGGCACCTCGGAGACGCGCGGGCGCTGTTCCTGTTCCGGAGCGAGCGCGAACTCGACTGCCACCACCACGACGTGCCCCGCCAGAAGGAGCTGCTGCGCGGTGCGTTCGACGGCATGCACCCAGAGGTGGACCGCTGGCTGGACGAGCTCGACCGGACCCCGGCGTTCTACTTCGACTCGATCACCCAGCTCCGCATGGACACCTGGTCGCGAGGGAGGGTGACGCTCGTCGGCGACGCGGGCTACTGCCCCGGCCCGGCCGTCGGCGGCAGCACCAGCCTGGCCGTCGTCGGAGCGTACGTCCTCGCCGGGGAACTGGCGCGGGCGGACGGTGACCACCAGCGTGCCTTCCCCGCCTACGAGCACGCGATGGCGGAGCACGTGCGCGGCAGCCAAGCGGCCGCGCTCAGCGCGGCGAAGACCCTGATCCCCACTTCGCGCCTCGGCGTGCGTGGGCTGGCCCAGGGCGCCCGCCTGATCTCCGCCCTGCCCGCAGGGGCCGGCCGCGCCCTCCTCCGCCTCACCACCAAGAGCGTACGCCTTCACAACTCCATGACCCTCGACGACTACCCGCCGTCGCCCACCACATCACGAGGTCGGGTCGGCCTCGCGATCGACCCCGGAGGCGGGCTGGGGGTGGAGTGACCGCCACACCGCTCCACCGGCCCGCTCAGTGTGGCAGTTGGCGGTCGTGGACGCGGGAGAGCAGCGTCACCGAGAGCGTGGCACCGATCAGGGCGCAGAACATGTCCCACTGCGTGTCCCACACGTCTCCCTGCGTGGCGAGGAACGCGTCCGCGGAGTGCCCGCCGATCACGGCCGTCACCCATTCGAACATCTCGAAGACGGCGCTGAAGGCCAGGCACGCGCACACCGTCAGCGGTGCCAGCCAGCGGCTGCCGCGCAGCGGGGAGGTCCGGATGAGCAGCTCGCGCACCAGAACGGCGGGCACGAACCCCTGCATCAGATGGCCGAAGCGGTCGTAGGGGTTGCGGTGGAGACCGAACGTGTCGCGCACCCAGTTGCCGACCGGTACCTGCGCGTACGTGTAGTGTCCGCCGACCGCCAGCACCAGCGCGTGTACGGCGAGCAGGCCGCACAGCAGGCCGGATAGGGGGAAGCGGCGCCAGGTGAGCATCACCAGCGGCAGCCCGACCAGTGCCCATACGGTCTCCAGCAGCCAGGTGGTGCGGTCACGGGGATGCCAGGCCGAGACGGCCAGGCCGGCGACGACGACACCTGCCCACAAGACAGGCGGGACACGCCGCGGGACGGTCAGTGCAAGGGACATCGCGAGAACTCCTGTCGTTGGTGCGGTCATCCTGGCGTCCACGCCCCGACGGCGGCATGAGCATGCCTACTCATCCTTCTGACTGAGCAGTCCCGGTACTGGATGAGCGGCGGGCCCTGATCGAACCGGTGACCAGCACGAGGGATGTCCGGCGCCGTTCAGAGCACTCCATACTCTGCTCATGCTCGTCGTACTCCTCACCGTGCTCGCTCTGACCGTGTCGGTCGGCTCGGCGGCCTGGGCCGCCGAGCACACGCTGCGCCGCACGCGTCAGCAGACCGAGTTCGGGCGGTACGCGCCGTGGATCCACGCAAGCGGCCGGTCCGCCGCCCCTCTGAACTGGGCGGCGAACAGCCGTCTGCTGCGCGCACTGTGCGAGCGCATCCCATCGGTCGCGTTCGTCAGCGACGTCACCGACGTCGTCTACGTCAATTACCTGGTCGATGCCGACCGCATCGCCCCGCTGATACCACCCGGCCTGGAGTTGCAACGCATCGGTGAGCGCGGTGACCGGGCCATGCTGACCTTCCTGACCTACCACCACGGTCACCTGGGCCCGGCTCTTCTCGGCCGGTGGCGGCGGCTGCTTCCGTCCCACGGCCGTACAGACCTCCTCCTGGACCCTGGACGCGGCACAGCACCGGATGCCGAGGCCCATCTCATCCCGCTGTCGAAGTGGCCGGCGGACGGGCCCTGGCGCCAGGGGTTCGCCGACTACGAGCAGATGCCGGCCTACTGCGTCCCCCAGGACCGGGCGCTCTCGGTTCAGCCGTGGCACGGACAGGTGACCCGGCAGGAGATCGCCCTGGACATCCCCCTCGACTCCTGCGTCCCTCTGACCGGGCCGGTCATCTCCACTGTTGCCGGTGCCATCACGGGCAACGCCGAACCGTTCACCTTCTTGGTCCCACGCGTGACTTTCCGCTTCGAGCGCCAAGAACGTACCCGCCTCTGAACCCGTGTCCCAGGAGGCGAGGAAGAGGCCGCCGCACCGTCCGTCGCAGGGTCCGCGCCTGCGTGGGTGCGAATTACGGTACGCGGCACGGCTGTTGAGTAGCGGCTGAGTACCTGTCCCCATGCCGGGCAAGGCCCCCGCGCCACACGCTGTACACACAACGCCCACCGCGCACCGAGCGCCCGGCGAAGACCACAGCAGCCACCTGCGAAGGGAACCACCATGTCCAGGCGCATCGTCATCCCGGCACTCGTCGGAGCCGTCACCGTCGCGGCCGCCGCCACCGTGTTCGTCACCTCGGCCCACGGCGCGACGCCCGTCAAGCCGACGATCTCCAATGGGCGGCCCGCTTCACCCCGACCAGCACAGGCGGCGTCACGCTCACCTTCAACGCCACGGTCGCCGCCAAGTCCGGCGTACAGAACCTCAAGGTGCTGGCCTGGCCCGCCGGCTCGCATCTCGCCCCCACTGCCCACGAGATGACGCAGGTCGACGACGCCACGTGCAAGGCCACCTCGCCGACGACCGCGACGTGCACCTACGCCGAGAAGAGTTCCGCCAAGGAGGCCGCCGCACTGCCCAAGGGGACCTGGTACGTCTCTGCGCTGGCCACCACCAAGGACCACCACACCACCTTCGCGCCCAAGGCCGCACACTTCACCGTCAACCACTGACGCGAGCCGCCGCACCACGAAGACACCGGCATGCGACGCCATGCCCTCAGCCCCGATACCCACGGAGCGGATAACGCCCGATCCGGCACGCCAGGTGCCCACCACCCTGCTCACCCAGTCTGGCTCGACCTGACGTTCCTGCACTGGGCCGCCGACCCGGCCGACGTGGCACCGTTGCTGCCACCCGGAACCGTGCCGGACACGTTCGACGGGCTCACGTACGTCGGACTGGTGGCCTTCCGGATGCACGGGTGGGCTGGTTCGCGCTGCCAGGCATCCCCTACCTCGGCACCTTCCCCGAAACCAACGTACGGCTGTACTCCGTCGACCGGCACGGGCGGCGCGGCGTGGTCTTCCGTTCGCTGGAGGCATCACGGCTGTTGCCGGTGGCCATCGCGCGCAGCGTCTTCCGGCTGCCCTACATGTGGGCCCGGATGACGATCCACCGCGACGCGGAAACGGTCACCTACACCAGCCGCCGCCGCTGGCCGGGGCCGCGCGGGGCGAGCTCCCGGATCTCGGTACGCATCGGCGCGCCGATCGAGGAGCCGACCGCGCTCGACCACTTCCTGACCGCCCGATGGGGCATGCACAACGCCTTCTTCGGCGAGTCGCTGTACCTGCCCAACACCCACCCACGCTGGCCACTGCACCGGGCCGAACTCCTCTGTCACGACGACGAGTTGGTGACCGCGGCCGGGCTGCCGACCCCGACGGGCCCGCCGGTGAGCGTGCTCTACTCGCCTGGCGTCCCCGTCCGCTTCGGCCGCCCCACCCGCCCAGCAGGCATGCCCACCCCCTGAACCACGGCAACAAGGTGTGGCCGCCAGCCGGCACGGCCGGGCCTTCGGGGCCCTCGGGCCCTGCGTAGCGTCGCTCGTACGGCGATCAGCCTACGCAGGCCCGGTGGTGTCAGCGCTTCTGACGTGAACAACGCGGTCTGGTCTGCCCAGGCCAGATGTGTCGATCCACCCCCTGCCACGGTCGAACCCAGCGCTCCTCAGGCGCTTGGTCTGCCCGGGCGGAGCAAGGGAGGCATCGTAGCCTTGGCACAGGCCGGTTCCGGTGTCGGCGAATGAGTGCCTTGTCGCGTACACGACCCCAGCATGCAGCCATTCGTTGCGCACGAGGGGTCGTCTGAGGATTGCCTCGAACCAGTCTGCTGTCCGGTTCGCTGTCGCCCGGGGGCTCCCGGTCACGTCGAGGGCGAGGGCGGTCGGCTTGCCCGGGAGAGTGAAGTCCTGATTATGAAGCTTGTCGCCGCGGGCGCGGACCCCGTCAAAGTGGACTCCCACCGTCAGCACACTGCGGTTGCACTGGGGGTCGTCGATGTCGAGGTAGGCCAGCAGACAGCCGTACGGGGTGTGTTCCGCAGGCAGCAGCACGGTGTCGAAGGGGTGGACAGGCCAGGCTCGTGCGCGGTCCTGGAGGACATGGGCGAACTGACGCTGGACCGGCTGCAGATCGATGTCGTCACACTCGAACCTGGGGATCTCTTCCACACCCGCACCCTATGGTCGGCCGAGCCGCGGAGAACCCTCTGCGGCATCTCGCGCCGCTGTTCGGTGTCTCTTGAAGGAGCGCACCAGTTACGGCACACGCCACTGGTGCCGGGTCAGATCTTGGGAGTTCCCGGGGCGCCTGCCAGTACTCCCTGGCGCATCGCGGCCGCCGCGGCTGTGGCGTCGTAGCCCGGAGGGTTGCCCTCCACGACGATCAGTTCGCCGTCGACATGGCGGCGTCGCAGCTGAATGATCTTTTGGTACTCCACCGAGTTGTACCAGCCGTGGGCATGGTCCGCGTCGGGGAATCCCAGGATGACGGCGTAGCCGTCCCACACGCCTTCGAGGGTCTGCACCTCCTTGCCGTGGGAGAGGATGTGGCCTCCGAAGGGCGTCATCGTCGGTAACAGCCGTTCCATGTACTCGGCTAAGTCCTCTTGGGGCTGTTCGGGGAACGTCAGCCGGGCGATGACATAGGCGTTCAGGTCGCCTCCTACCGCGCCTGGTGAGGCCTTGCGCGGCCGTGCACCCGACGGATTACCTGATGTGTTGTCCTGGGTCGTCATGACGTCAATTTCCGCCCATCTCTTGTATCGGTGCCGCTCATGTTGCGGCAGGGTGCAGGTGTAGTGGGGTCCGAGTCGGTCGGTAAGGGGGTCGGCCGGGGCGCCCCGTTCTTCGTCTGTCTCCACCTCCCAGCGGGCCGGTGCGGCGCCGGCGCCCGGGTGGGTGCCGTGGCGGAGGGCAACACGCTGACTCTCGCCACAATCCGCGTCGAGGTGCCCGGAGTTGGGGAAGACGCGCTCGTCGTGGTCAGCGGAGGGGACGCCCAGGACCACCAGGTGGGCCCACGAAGTTGACCCTGGCGAACTACTCACTCATCTCCGCGCAGGTGCCCCGTGATTCCTCGGGCTCGTCCAGGATGAGGATCTTGCGGCTCTGCGCGGCAGACTCCCGTCGAGTGGCCCGTCCACGAGGGCCTGGATACGGAGGCTCCAGATGAGCCGCAGGTGGTTCATGCCGGTGTAAGGGTCGTCGTTACTGGTGACCAGCAAGGTCTCGCCCCCGTCGGGCAGGTCCACCTTGACCGGTGGCTTCTCCCGTAGCTCGGCGTCTTCGCCGGGCTCGGCTATCAGGCACTGGCGGGCCATAAGCCAGGCATGAGTCGCCATGATCGCACGTCCTTGGATCGCGTGGCCGTTCTGTGGCAGTCGACCGTACAAGTCTGCCGTGACATGCCGCTGACAAGTAACTGACGTGTCCCTGTGCCGAATTCGTCCACCGTAGGGTGGGCTGCGGGCCGCGTGGTAGGTCTCGTCACTGAGCGTTTACCCGCGGATCGATTGACGGCGGGGTGATCAGGGCGACGGAGAGTTCCTGCGCCGCGAGACTGATCACGGCGGTCCTGAGCCGCGGCCTGGTCGAGCTCCGGACACGGTCCGACGGCGCGGCCTCCCAGAACTGGGCCGCGTTTTAGGCGCGGTGAACCTGGGTCAGCTGAAAGTGCGGCGGTAGGTGTGAGGGCTGACACCGGTGGTGCGTTTGAAGCGGTCGCGGAAGGCGGTGGGCGAGCCGTAGCCGACCTGGGTGGCGATTCGCTCGACGGGGTGGCATGTGCTCTCCAGGAGGTGTTGGGCTTGGCGGATGCGGGCCCGGTGGAGCCACTGGAGCGGAGTGGTGCCGGTCTGCTCCCGGAAGCGGCGTATCAGGGTCCGGGTGCTGACTCCGGCGTGGGCGGCGATGTCGGCAAGGGCGAGGTCGCGGCCGAGGTTGTCCTGCAGCCAGATGAGGAGGGGTTCGAGGGTGGAGCCCCGAGGGGCGGGCGGGTGGTCGTGGACGATGAACTGCGCTTGCCCGCCTTCGCGTTCGAGGGGTGTGACGGACAGGCGGGCCGCGTCGGCGGCGACAGCTGAGCCGTAGTCGCGGCGGATCATGTGCAGGCACAGGTCCAGGCCCGCGGCGGCGCCGACTGAGGTGAGGATCTGCCCGTTGTCGACGTACAGGACGTCTGGGTCGACCTCGATATCAGCCCCCGCCTCTCCCGGAGCCGAAGCCGCGGACCACCAGCACCGGGACTCCCGCAGCAGCAAGCAGCCCGGTCAGCGGTTGGCACAAGGTATTCTCCGCCGCGACTTCGACGGCAGGAGGGGACGGCTTGGCGGTGTTCGGGTGTGCCGGCTGCGGTGCGGTACTGACGGCGGCGGTGTCGAAGGTGGCACTGCCGATCCATCTGAGCGACACCTATTGGGAGACGCTTCACCCACCGCTCCTGGAGGCGGGGACCTACGCCATTGACCCCGAGCCGTACGGGCCGCCCTGGCGGCTGTGGGAGGAGGTCGAAGCACAGGCGGCAGCAGCACGGGGAATCTTCGCTCCGCTCAGCGCACTTTCCGATGGGCCGCCGGACACCGTCCTGCTCGCGCCCGGCGACATGCGCGGCACCGGGCTGATCCCGGAGCGGACCGAAGGCTACTGCATGGGAATCAACGGGAGCGGCGGACCGAACCTCGCCTGCCTGGGCTGCGGGCTACCGGTCGGATCACGGATCGACGACTGCGGGCAGTGGCAGGTGGTACGACTCCTCCCGCAGGCGGTCGTACGGCTGCCCGGCCCACCGGAGCGGCCTGTCATGGACTGGGCAGACCTGCCTGCCGACGGCGCGCTGTGGCACGGACTGAGCGAGTACCGGGACATCCCGGCGGGCGTGGCCCTCGCCCACGTGGTGATGGCCGCCGAGGGCGGGCCGGTCAAGGCGGCCCCCGGTCCCGTCGCCGGGCTCCTCGGCCGGGCACTCGCCGCACTGCTGCCCTCCGGAGAGGGCGCGAAGCGGCTGGACCTTGCGGGGCCCGGGGTCGGCGAGCCGGCCGCCGAGCTGCTGCTGGTACCGGTCCACCCGCAGACCGCAGAGATATGGCAGCCGAGAGGCGAAGCGGTGGCCGTGCCCGTCGAGGCCGCGCTCTGGGCCGAGCTGGCCTTCCCGCCCCACCGGACCCGGCTGCCGACGGTCGGCGGCCTGCCGGCGGGCGTGGAGCGCGACGATCCGCTGCCGCCGCACCCGCGCATGCCGTTTCGGCCGTCCGACGATGCGTTCCGGCACACGCTGGCACGGATGCCCACCGTCCAGGAACCATGGCGGCGGGCGGTCCCGGCTGATCTTCCGGCCACGCAGTAACGACGGTCGGCATGACGGACGCAAGAACCTCAGATAGGCGACCAGCGGCTTGTCGGTGGCCGGGCTCGTAACAGGGCAGCGCGGCGACAGAGATCACTCCTGTAGACCCTGTACGAGCACGACCCGCCTACTCCCCCAGACACCGACGCCATGGCGTGAACGCGCCGACCAGCGAGCGCACTCCGTAGCATCACGGGTGAGCCCCGCAGCGGCCCTGCACCGCACGCCGCTCATTGACCAGGAGACTCCTATGTTCTCGATGGTGGCGCCCCCTTGTCGGCGTCGATCCAGTGCTCGACGGCGGTGCCGCACGCAGCCGGTTCGATACGCCGTACGTGTCGGCATGGGTAGCTCCGTACGGGGGAGCCGGCACATCCTCGCCGCCGACCGGTCGTTGCCTCGGTCATGTAGAAGATCATGACTCTGGCAGCGCTGCCGCTCGCCGCTCTGGCCCTGTCCGCCCCGGCCGCACACGCCTACGACGACTCGAACGCCGGCTCCAGCGTGAGCGCCGCGAACACCTGGCCCATCACTGCGGCTGTGGTGTGCTTCCAGGAACTGGCCGTCATCCCCGTCGGCGGCGCCACCCTCGCAGACGCCGTCAGCCACTGTGTGAACGGCAACGTCCCCAACCCCTCCTGAAACCCACAGCACGACGATCACCTCACCGTCCGCATCCAAGCGGCCGGCCTGAACGCCAGGTCGCTTGGATGCCAAGTGACAGCCGGCAAGGCCTCTGCCCAGGTACGGATGCTTCCTCGCGAAGGCGTCGGGCACCGCCGGTGTCGGCGTCACTACCTGGCGGAACCCGGCGGAGCCCTGTGCGGTGAGCGGTGGCAACCAGGGCGATGACGACGTCATGGGCACCGGGGTGCGGGCAAGGAAACTATCCGCACGTGCGTATCCCAGCTGATGGCAGCGGGCAAGTCGCGCTGCTCAAGCACGAGTTCGCGATCCAGCGGGCCCGAACGAGGGCTCGGACCGGCCGTGGTCAGCCGGTCGGAGCCCTCGCCGCAGCTGCTACTCGTTACGTGCCGCTTCGGGTCCCGTGATGCGCCTGAGCAGCGGCATCGTGGACGCGATGACCGCCAGCGACGCGGCAAGCCCGGCAAACACGATCGCGTAGTACTGGATCCCCGGCGCCTGGATCGAGTATCTGAACTGTGCCTGTACGAACAACTGGGCGGCCAGGAAGCCCATCCCGATCGCCACCACGGCGACCACCAGGAGCGGGACCGCGCTCTCCAGAAGCACCACCCGTCGCAGCACCCCGAGCGGTGTGCCGGTCAGCCGCAGCAGGCTGAAGGGGCGCTTGCGGTCGCGCAGGCCCCCGGCCACGCTCACCGCCAGGCTGCAGCCGGCGATGGGGAAACTGACCAGGATGACCACGTTGGCCAGTTGCTGGTATCCGGCGAGCTGTGCGCCGCTTTCCGCATGAATCTCGCGGACGGTCGACGGAACGTCACGGTCGGCATACGTGTTCGCAAGGATGGTGCGCGCCCGTTCGATCGCCGACTTCGACCCGTCGGTGGCCACGACGATCTCCTGGACCGGGAGGCGTGCGAGACGCGCGGCGGAGATGTCGGCGGCGGGCCATGCCGCGGGCCAGCGCATCCAGTGGTACGTGGCGAAGCTGCCGTAGTCATGGGCGACCGACGCCGCGTGGGACCCGGGGGCGCATGCGCTGTGGGCCGGCATCCTCGCGAGCTCCGTGCACGAGGCCAGGCCCGCGATCGGGGGTGCCGCGGAGCCCTGGGGGCCGTGAAAGGCCGGGTCCGTGGTGCCGAGCGGGTTCGTGTGGATCATCAGCACGCCCTTGACGCCCGGTACGGAGTCCAGGTCGCCGACCGCGGCCTTCGAGAGCGGGGGCACACTGCCGATCTCCCGTCCAGTACTGCTGTCGTAGCCCCGGATGTAGTTGGCGTCCAAGGCGCCTGCGACCGCCCGGCTCGCCTGCGGGATGCTGCGCTCGGCGTTCAGCGAACCGATGATCCCGACGGCCGCGCTGGTGACGCACAGGGCGAGGACCAGCCCGCTGACCGCGCGGAAGCCGGCCTTCGGGTCGTCCGCGAGCCGTCGGCCCGCGACGAGCAGCGCGGGCCGGCTGGTCTGCCGGGCCAGGAGGCGGGCTCCGGCCATGGTCAGCCAGGGGCCGGCGATGACGAGTCCGGTCAGGACCAGCAGGATTCCCGGGACGAAGACCCAGATCTGGCCGTTGGTGCTCCTCGGCACCCGGCCGATGGTGTACGAGAGTTCGGCGATGCCGACGACCAGTGGGATCACCCGGTAGACCCGTGGCGGGCGTGGCGTGACGCGCCGGTTGACGCCCAGCGGGGAGACCTGCACGCGACGCAGGGCGAGCCGGGCCGCGACGGCGGCCCCGACTGGGACGGCGACGGACACGAGCAGGATGCCGCCGGTCCCGAGCGTGAGGTCGCTGGCGAAGAAGGGCGTCCGCGTGAGGTTGACCAAGGCCAACTGCGGACGGAACAGGTAGAAGAGGCCGAAGCCGACGGCCGTGCCGACGATCGCGGCGACCGTCGATTCGACGGTCGCGAGCAGCGAGATCTGCCGCGGTGTGGCGCCCACCAGGCGCATCGCTGCGAAGCGCTGCTCGCGGCGGGCGGCTGCCAGCCGGGTGGCCGTGCCGATGAGGATGAGCACGGGGAAGATCAGGGCGGTGCCCGCGACGGAGAGGATCAGCTTGATGCCCCCGCTGTCGATGCCCGCCCTGACCGTACAGTTCGTGCCGTTGCAACTGCTGGGGGGCGCGGTGGTGATCGTGGTGACCTGGACGGCGTCGCGCTGCTTCGCGAGCTGGTCGGGGCGGTGGCCGATGACGACGATCAGGGAGTCGGGGCCCGGAAGCGCCTCGTTGCCGACCGTGCCGACTCGGTGGCCGGGATAGCGGTCGGCGAGTTCGGTGGCCGGGGTGGAGCGGAGGAGCTTGTCCAGGGCCGGTGAGGCGTAGAACTCGCCCGGTCCGGGAAGGCGTGAAAGTCCTGGTGGGACCGGGGAGTTCGGGCCGGTGGCGGCGACGTCGACACGGCCGATGGTTTTGCCGTCGAAGTGGTCCGCCCTGAGCAGCCACCACAGCGGGTCGGTGTCTGCCTTCGCCGCGGACCGGCTCGTCGCGCTTTTGCCCGAGCCGGTGTTGAGCCAGGCGTTCCGGCTGTTCTGGGTGGCGGTGGCGTTGAGGGCCGCCAGGATGCTCAGGAGTAATCCGACGCCGAGGGCGACGGCGGCCACGATGACGGCGAGGCGGGCGCCG
Organism: Streptomyces sp. NPDC048106; assembly: GCF_040706415.1. NCBI lineage: Bacteria > Bacillati > Actinomycetota > Actinomycetes > Kitasatosporales > Streptomycetaceae > Streptomyces > Streptomyces sp. NPDC048106. Next base: position 28,756 of record NZ_JBEZND010000022.1, read on the forward strand.
GCCTCCCTGCCTCCGCTCAGGGTCAGGCGCAGACCGAGGCGGATCATGAGCCCAGCCGTTCGACGAAGAGCGGCGTGACCTTGCCGTCGCGCACGATGACCTCGCGGTGCGCGTAGGCGGCCACCCGTGGCTCGTGGGTGACGAGGACGACGGTGGTGCCCTCCTCCCGTGCGGAGGCGACCAGCAGGTCCATCACGTGCTCGCCGGTGAGCGAGTCGAGCGCCCCGGTCGGCTCGTCGGCGAACAGCACCTGGGGCCGGGAGACCAGGGCGCGAGCCAGGGCGACGCGCTGTGCCTGTCCGCCGGACAGTTCGCCGGATCGGCGCCCCTCCAGGCCGTCCAGGCCGAGCCGTCCGAACCACGACCGGGCCTCGGTCAGCGCGCTCGCCCGGCGGGACTTGGCGAGCAGCAGTGGCAGGGCCACGTTCTCCTCGGCGGTCAGCTCGGGGACGAGCTGACCGAACTGGAAGACGAAGCCGAAGTGATCCCGGCGCAGCGCGCTGCGTTCGGGCTCGCCCTGTGTGTCGACGCGGCGGCCGTCGAACCAGATCTCGCCGGAGTCGGGGACGAGGATCCCGGCCAGGCAGTGCAGCAGCGTGGACTTGCCGGAGCCGCTCGGGCCGGTGACGGCGAGTATCTCGCCGGCGCGGACCGAGAGGTTCGCGCCCTGTAGCGCGGGCGTCTGCCCGAACGACAGGACAGCATCCCGTGCTTGTACGAGGAATCCGTCGTCCGCACTCATGAGCGCACCTCCGCCGTCAGAGCGGCGAGCCGGGCCACCGTCTGGTCCATCCACCGCAGGTCGGCTTCCAGGTGGAACAGGCCGTGATCGGCCAGCAGCGAGTCGATCGTGCTGCCGGTCCGGCGCAGTACGGTCAACTCCCTCATCCGCTCCATGTGGGCGGCGCGCTGGATGTCGAGGTACACACGAGGGTCGCGCTCCAGCAGCACCGCCAGTACGACCTTGGTGAACAGCACCGTCTGCAGGTGCGGTTCACCCTCGACCGGCTCGGTCAGCCAGTTCTCGACCTGCGTGACCCCGAGCTCGGTGATCACGTAGCGCTTGCGGTCCGGCCCCGCCCCGGGCCCGGTCTCGCCGACCTCGACCTTCCCGTCACGAGCGAGGCGCCCCAGGGTCGAGTAGACCTGCCCGGCGGGCAGCGGTTTACCCCGGCCGAAAAAGGTGTCGTAGTCGCGCTTGAGGTCGTAGCCGTGGCTCGACTCCCGTTCAAGGAGTCCGAGGAGTGCCAGAGGAACGGTCATACCCCAGTATCTACACTCAGTACCTAGTTGAGTCAACGGACGGCTTGACCCGATGGCAGGCCGGGGGTGCGCGAAAACAGCGACGGCGTGCTGCTGGCCGACGGGCCGAGGACGGACTTGAGTTGGACAACCAGCGCGCGCGGCTCGTCGCCCGCGATGGATCCCGCCTCGAACTCGATCACTACCAGGAGGCTCTCATCCACAAGCCCGGCACCTGCCCGGCGCCACCGCCCCTCGGCCAGGCCCCTTGGTGGGAAGCCACCGTCAAAGCCCATGGCGAACGCGACGGAACCCGCGCCCTGACCGAAGTCCTCCTGCTCAGCCGACACCTGCCCTACGAACACTTCGTCACCGGCCGCGCCGCAGCCCTGAAGATCGGTGCTCTCACCGCTGATGCCGTCGCTCTGGAAGCCCGCAAGGCAGCCGATGCCCTCCGTGGCCCACTACGACGCCGGGTTCCCTCGCGACAAGTGGCTCCAACTATCTGGAGGCGGCTGAGGGCGCGGTCGCCCCGCTTCGGAGTTAATCTGCTGTGCTGTTGGAGGGGTGCTTCCATATGATCGCGTCATGAATGCCGATGCCCCTCTCACCCGAGAGTCGTTCCGGCGCCTCCACCCGATCAGCAAGCCACGGCCGGTGTCACAGTTGCCGGATCGTGTCTGGACCGACGAGGACTGGGACCGGATCCAGCGCGGATATCGAGCCCGGGACATGGATGAGAAGTGGAACGTCTTCGTTGAAGGCGATGTCCTTTTCATGCACCGGAGTTGGACCGGTCGCGGCATCTATGAGGTGTCCTTTGCCCCCGCGGCTGGTCCTGGGAGGAAGATCGCCTCTGCTGTGGTCGAGGCCGATGAGGAGCGCTATCGGAGCGGGGGCGACGAGTACGACTGCTTGATGATGGAGCTGATCATCAGCGCGATCATCCTTGGCGAGCCCGCCGCCGAACTCCGCGCTGGCCTCGTCGAGTTGACTGCCAAGGCTTCGGGAAAGAAGGATCTTCCCTCGGGTGTGGTGGAGCACAGTGCCCTGGGATTGCGCTCCGGATCGTAAGTTCTACTCGCCGTGTGCGACGACAAGTCGCTGTTCGAGTTCTTGGACGCACTCGCGGTGACTGGTGCGCTCACGACGAAGGTTTTCAGCAAGGGAACGGATGACCGCACCGTCGTCCACTGAGGGCGCCTGAGGAGCAAGGCGGCCCTCGGTGGGCATAGAGGAAGTCCGGGCTGACACCCGCCCTGCGAGCGACGGCGCGGAACAGGCGACCCGGTGGGCCGGGCCTTCGGTACCAGTGCGACGATGCGGAAAGCGCGAGGTCAATGAGCTGCTCAACGTCGATGATCCGGCCTGGCCGCTCCTCCTTCAGGAGCTGTCCGGCACTGACGTACCAGTCGAGGTGTTGCCCGGCGATGCCGAGATGGGCCGCGCGTCCCTGCTGCAGCTCCAGGTCTCTGCCCGGTCCAACCTGGGCGCGATCGTACTGAATTGCGGCGGTCTGCTCGTGGACAGCGGATGGTTGCGCATTTTCGGAAGCCCGCACGGCACCGACCCCGAGGGGCTGCCGGGCCTGGCCGAGATCAACGCAATGCCCTCGACCTTCGATCCGGACTGGCGGCCGCCGGCGGGCCTCGTGGTCGCGCACGATGTGCTGGGTGGGGTGTTCGCCCTCAACGGGGGCAACCCCCGCGCGGCCGGTCGGCCCGGTGAGCCGGGCGAGATCGTCTACTTCGCCCCCGACGTCCTGGGCTGGGAGGCGCTGGGGGCTGGGCACTCGGCATGGCTGTCCTGGATTCTTGCCGGAGGGCTGCAGGAGTTCTACGGGGGCCTGCGGTGGGACGGCTGGCGCACTGAGGTCTCCGTGCTGAACGGCCAGCACAGGCTGTCGTTGTTTCCGCCGTTGTGGTCGGCCGAGGCCCGTGAGAATCTGCCGGGAACCAGCCGCCGTGCACTACCCATGGCGGAACTCCTGGGTTTGAGCCGCGACTCGTGCCTGCAGTTCGACGGCACCGACCCGGGGTTCCTCGGAGCCGCATGAACGGACTGACCCCGCCCAGACGCCGTTAGCAGATGAGCGCGGCGGCGATGCCGGCAAAGGCGAGAATGTGCTCGGCCTTGCGCTCAGTGCAGGCAGCACCCGGCATTCCAGGCGACCGTCTGCTCCATGGTCCAGCGATAACGGCCCATGTGCCGGGAGGACTCGATGCCGATGCACGATGCCACGCACGAGGGGTCGGAGACCCTGGCTGTCGGGGGTATTCGCGGCGGAGACCCCGATCGAGAGGAGCAGAACCGATTGCTCGGTGACCAAGTAGATCTTTGAGCCCCTCTTGCCGCGATCTACACGGTCCGGAGCTGTCAGAGCCCCCCTTTCAGAGCCCACATGTTCACCGAGTCGATGGCACACCGGGGCCAGTCCAACTCCCCGCGCGCCGAGTTCGTCCAGGACCAGGCGGTGGAGTTTGCCCCGCGGGCCCAGGTCCGTTCGGTGAAGCGGCGGTGCGCGGTCAGCCCGGATGGGCCGAAGCCCGACGGCAGTTGCCGCCAGGTACAGCCGGTCGTGGCCAGGAACAGGATCGTCGCCAGCACTTCGCGATCGCCGTAGCAGCGTCTTCCGCCGCCCTGCGAGCGCACCGAAGCAGCCGGAACCACCCGCTGGAACAACTCCCACAGCCCGTCCAGCACCAGACTCCCCACCATCGCCATCACGGCCGCCAGCCCAGTGACCAAGCGAGTTGAGACGATCCGTCCGTAAGGGGAACCCTGAAGGAACAATCGTGGCCTTGCCTGGTGGGATGGCCTGCGCTGACGGCGGTCTGACGCTTCTCATTTACTGATCGTTTCAGAATGAGATCGGTGTGTCGGTTCGCGTTTGGCAGTGGTCGTCGGCAGGCTCTGTGCGGTGTCTGCTGATCTTGTGTCGGATGAGCTGTGGTCGCGCATAGCCCCGTTGCTACCGCCAAGGCCGGCACGCAGGCATCGTCATCCGGGGCGGCTGCGAGTGCCTGACCGGGTAGCGCTGGCCAGCATCATCTACGTGCTGCGCAACGGTGTGGCCTGGCGTGATGGCCCCGCTCAGGTGGTGGGCTGCTCCGGTGTCACCAGCTGGCGTCGGCTGCGTGACTGGACCGAAGCAGGCGTCTGGCACCGGCCCTGCACCGCACGCTACTGGCCGAACTGCGCGGCGCTGACCTGCTGGACATGAACGACTGCGCGATCGACGGCTCCCATGTCCGGGCCCTCAAAGGGGGGACCACGTCGGGCCATCGCCCGTCGACCGCGGCCGTCCCGGGGCCAAGCACCATGTGATCGTCGACCGACACGGCACCCCGCTCGCTATCTCGGTCACTGCTGGCGACCGGCACGACGTCACCCAGCTCATACCGCTGCTGGACGCCATCCCGCCGATACGGGGACTGCGCGGGCGCCCCCGCAACAGACCGAAGCGGCTGTTCGCCGACCGTGGGTACGACTACGACAAATACCGCTGCCTGCTGTGGAAGCGCGGCATCAAACCCCTCATCGCCCGCCGAGGCATCGCCCACGGTTCCGGCCTCGGCAAAACCCGCTGGGTCGTCGAGCGCACCTTCGCCTGGCTCCACCAGTTCAAACGACTCCGCACCCGCTACGAACGCCGAGCCGACCTCCACCAGGCCCTTCTGGAACTCGCATGCTGCATCATCTGTCTCCGTCGCATGCCCAAAACAGGTGCCTCCTACGACCGTAGCTTCCCACGTGAGACGTCAAAGCAGACCAGCCCCATGGACGCCGCGACCTGCGCCGCGAACCCCGAAACCTCCTCGGCCATGTTCCACCGCACACCGAAGTAGATCAACGGGCCCGTCTCGTTACCGACCAAGCCGTCCTCCCATACCGGGTGGTCATCGACTTCCCCAGTGGGGTTGGGCCACCGCTCCAGCAATGCCCCCACATACGCCGCTATGAGCTCGGTCGGAGGCTCGCCTGGGCAGTGGATCTCGTGCGGGTCGCCGCTCCAGACGAAGCGCCTGTAGAGCTCCTTATAGGTCTGACCCGCAGCGATGTCGTCTGGCGGGCGTTCGCCCTCCCAGACGGCCAGACAGCAGGCAGCATAGTTCGGCGTGTCCTCATTCATGGCGGAACAGTGCCACACGACTCTCCAGGGCCTGATGCGCCCAGATGAGACATGCGCGGGTTCGCACGAGAGGTCGAAGCGGACCGAACTCATTCTGAAATGATCAGTTAAGCTATCTGGTGATCTGTACGGTGAGCGGAGACTTACCGTACGCTCCAGGCGTGAGTGAACGCGTCAGCTACTCGGGATGCGGTCCGGGCAAACAGGACCATACCTCTCAGCGTGAGATTCTCCTCAACTTGGACGTCCCGGCGGACCGGATCTACCTGGAACACCGACTCACCGGAACCAACCGCGACCGGCCCAGCCTGGCTCAGACCCTCGCGGCCGTGCGTGCCGGTGACACCCTCGTCGTCCCGACGCTCGGCCGCCTCGCGCGGTCGGTACCTGACGTCCGCGACATCGGCGACTCGCTCAACGCCCGGGAAGTCACGCTCTCGCTCGTCTGCCGTGTCCTCGAACACCACCCAAATGCAGCGGCGCCTTCGAACTCTGGCGGGCAGTGACGTGCTGCCTTACGTCTACCTGGTCACCAAGTACGACCCGGCCGATCGCGATCAGCACGGCCACTATGCCGGTGCCGAGCCGACGACCAGCGCCCACGAACCGGTCGAGGCCGCCTACCTGAAGGCCGTCGCCGCCTTCGCCGAGGAAACCGGCGTCGACCGGCTGGCCATCCGCGAGCCGCAGATCGGGAGCCTCCCCCGCTTCGGCTTGGAGCCACCAGCCGACGGCTACGGCCTGGCTGGCCTGTTCCCGGGTGGCCTCGCCGATTTCCACGACGGTGCGCTGGTTCCGATTACCGTGGTCCTGGAACTCGTTCGGGCCATGCTCCGCGACAGCGGCGCCTGGTGCCGTCTGGAGGTGGAGGGAGCGTTCGCGGTGCACGTCGGCTGGGACCAGTACCTCTACATCGGCAGCAGCCTGCCCTGCGAAGCAGCGCTGGCCCGCGCCCGCTCGCTCGGACTGTTCCCGGAACGCCTGGACGCATCACCGTACGACTTCGCACCGGACGACCCATTGCGCGAGCAGCGCCCGGCCGACGCCGACTTCTGGGCTCGCCTGCACTGGACGGTCAGCGCCCACCGCGCCACGTTCCTGGAGGAGACCTACGCCGGGAACGCTACCCGGTGGCACCGCCTCACCCGTGACAACATCGAGACAGTGCGCTCCCAACTGGCCCCTCGCGCCCAGCTGGCGGTCTGGCCGGACCTGCTCACCGACATCGACGCGGCCATGGCCTCGCTGCGCGACGAGGGCCCGGTAGAAATCCTCTGGGAGGACGAAGGCGGACGGATCACCAGCACCGTCACGGACGAGATCCAGTTCGAGGCAGTGACTTCCCAGCTCACCGGCGCACGCGCCGCCGGCGTCGTATCCCTGGCTACTGATGAGCGGCGCCCGCTGTTCACCGCCGTACTGCCGGACAGCGACGGTGTTCTGCGCGCACGCTGGCAGACCGAGCCGACGCCCAGCGACCGGGACTGGGCCTTCCTGAAGACCCTGCGGCGCGGCCAAGTCGTCACCGGCACGGTGACGACCATCGCCAGCTTCGGCGTCACCTTCGTGGACATCGGCGGCTTCACTGCCGTGATCAACATTCCGGAGTTGTCCTGGCGGCCGATCAACCACCCGTCCGACGTCGTCAGCGTCGGCGAGGAGATCACAGCCCAGATCCTCGACGTCGACATGGTCCGGGAACGGGTGCCTCTGTCGCTACGAGCAGTGCGGGAAGACCCGTGGCCGCAGGTGGCGCAGCGGATTGGACAGGTGGTCACGGGCCCGGTCACCAAGATTGTGTCGTTCGGCGTGTTCGTCCGCATCGAAGACCGGCAGGACGGCTTCGAAGGGCTGGTGCACACCAGCGAGCTGGACGAATCACCCGAAGACGTCATCAAGGTTGGCGATGCCCTTACCGTGATGGTCATCGATGTCGATCTGGCCCGACGGCGCATCGCGTTGTCTCAGACGCGGACCCGTGCACCCCACCATGAGGGAGATCGCCGTTCCTGACGAAACGGCTGCCCTCACGCCCAAGAAGCAGGAGTACAAGTCGGGTGCTGGATCGGATGAGTTGGCCCTGCGCATGATCTCCTGATATGGCGTCAGGATGGCAAGGCAATAGGACCGAGCATCACATCCCAACCGCTGATCTTTGTCAGATAGGCCCTAAGCTTGTCGCTAACCATCCGGCTTCGAACAGGCGGCCTCTGGGGTGGCAGGCTGTGGCTGGGTGTGCTCGGCGATCACCAGCCACGTCCAGCGGTCGGCCGCCGCCGAGTCCCGCAGGCGGGGCCGGGTCCAGCCGAGGGTCTGCTTGAGCAGGCGGAACGTCTGCTCCAGGTCGGACCTGCGCAGGAAAGCCTGCCAGCAGCAGTCCACCTCCTCGGCGTTGGCGCCGGTGCGAGACCACCACAACCACACCGGCCGGTTCGCCCCGCCGCTGGGCAGCTTCTCGACGGCCAGCCGGACGGTGGAGCCGTTCCCAGGCCCGGGCGACGGCGGTGCCGTATCGGCGGGTCGCGGTGCAGGTCACCGCCTGCTCCTTGCCCAAGGTGGCGGGGTCGCCGAAGATGAACTCACCGCCGTGCTCAGGCGGCCGGCCGCCGGCCGGGTTCGCCGCAGCGAACTCCACGCGGCTGGGCGCCCAGCGGCGCATCACCCGGTCCGATCGGAGCCGGCCGAGGACCTGCACCGGCAGGTCGCCGAGCAGGTGGGCGATGCTCGGCGCGTCGTAGCCGGCGTCGATCACCACCAGGACCTCCGGATCACCCGCCTTCCACTGCCCGAGGCGATCAACCTGCCTACCGCGTGGCGAAGTTGGGAGGTGGTGACGGCGGCCAAGTCCGCACCGGGCTCCAGCCGTACCGCGTCCAGGACGGCGGTCCAGGATGTGCGACCGGTCTCCAATGCGCCGACGAACGAGTACGGCCAGCCGGGCATCATCTGGTGCTTGGCGTTGCCGCGGCCGTGGTGCGGCAGAACAACGGGTCTGGGCAGGTCTCCGCGACCGACCTAAGCCACAGCGAGACGTCGACGGCAAGCACCAGGCGGCCGTCCGGAGCGCGGGGCAGCGGCAGGCCGGCCAACTCGTTCCGCAGTTGCAAGTCCTGCAACCCTTCACCCTTCTTGGAGTTCAGGATCACGCGAAGGCCGCATCCACTTCCCGGAGACACCGAACGAGTGATCAACGGACCTGCCTGTTCGAAGCCGGATGTTAAACGACAGGCTAAGGGCCGCCCGTAAACCGTGTTCCAGGTGACGGCGGCAGAACAGAGGTGGAGAGGCCGGTGGCAGGTTGACCGCCGGTGAGGGGCGATCACCGTGTAAACAGCCCTACTCTTGCCCGACGCCCGAATGCGTTGAGTGGAGCTGGCAGAGACGGTTCAGCCCCCGGCAGCCGTCGGGTCCCACAGCCCGGCGGCCGTACCGCGCGCGACGTGCTCGGCGTAGACGCCGACCTTGCGGGCGATGATGGAGCGGCATTCCTCCAGGGCGCGGATCTGGTCCTCGACGCGGTGTTGGTGGGCGTCGAGGAGCCGCAGCCGCTCCGGCTCGTTGCCCGGGCCCTGCCGAACCAGTTCGGCGAATCGCTTCAGTTCGGCGAGGGGCATCCCGGACTCCCGCAGCCGGACGCAGATCCCCAACCAGTCGACGTCGGTGGGGCTGTAACGCCGGCGGCCGCCCGCAGTGCGGTGGACCGGACCGACCAGCAGGCCCTCTCGCTCGTAGAAGCGCAGGGCGTGGACGCTCAGGCCGGTGCGGTCGGCGACCTCGCCGATGCCGAGCGAGTCAGTGAGGGTTTCGGTCGTCGCCATGCGGATCACTCTAGGACTTGATCTAGACCTTACTCTAGCTCTTAGCGTTTCTGGGCATGAGCACTCAGACCGCTACCGCGCAGCACCCGATCAACTCGCCGTTCTCCGCGGCTTCCACCGCCGAGGAGGTCATGGCCGGGGCCGACCTCTCTGGCAGGACCGCTGTCGTCACCGGCGGCTATTCCGGCCTCGGCCTCGAGACCACGCGGGCCCTCGTGGCCGCCGGGGCCCGGGTCATCGTCCCCGCACGCCGGCCCGAATCCGCCCGGGAGGCGCTCGCCGGACTCGGCGGCGTCCCTTGCGAGATCGTCCCCATGGACCTCACCGACCTCGGCAGCGTCCGTGCCGCGGCCGCGCGCATTCGGGAGTCGGTCGAACGGCTCGATTTCTTCATGGCTGTCGCCGGGGTGATGGCCACCCCGGAGCAGCGCGTCGGGCCCGGCTGGGAGTATCAGCTGGCCGCCAATCACTTCGGGCACTTCGCCTTGGTGAGCGAGCTGTACCCGCTCCTGCGCGAAGCGCAGGATGCCCGCGTCGTCGTCTACAGCTCCGGCGGCCACGGCATCACCGACTTCCGCTGGCACGACCCGCACTTCCGTACCGGTTACGACCGCTGGCAGGCGTACGGCCAGGCCAAGACGGCCAACGTCCTGTTCGCCGTCCACCTGGACGCCCTCGGTCGCGGCGATGGTGTTCAGGCGTTCGCCCTCCACCCGGGAAGCATCATCACAGGCCTTCAGCGGGAGCTGACGCTCCGTGAGCAGGTGGAGCTGGGCTGGGTGGACCAGCAGGGCACCGTGATCGGCGAGGGCTTCAAGAGCCCGTCGCAGGGCGCCGCCACCGGCCTGTGGGCGGCAACCTCCCCTCTCCTGGCCGGACGCGGCGGGCTCTATCTGGAGGACTGCGAGGTGGCGCGGGTCACCGACGAGGACGGGCCGATGGACGACGGCTGGGTCCGCGGTTACGCCGTCGACCGGGCCTCGGCCGTACGGCTGTGGGAGCTTTCCGTCGCGGCTACGGGGGCCGGGCCGATCGGCTGACTCGTTCTCGATGGCTCTCGGACGGCGTCCTTGATGGATGGATTGCGCCAGCGACGAGCGTGACATCGGAGACGTAGTGGCGCCTGTGGAAATGGCAGGCCACCACACGCTGGTCACGGTGAGACGACCTGACGCGGCTGGTGTGATCACGGCGTCGTCGCCTGCCCCTGGAGGACCAGGTCCTGCTCGTCGCGACGTACCGGCGCACTAACCTGACGCTGCGCCAGCTCGCCCCCGCTCTTCGGCATCTCCACGTCGACGGCCGACCGGATCGTCAACCACCTCAGCCCCAAGGTCACAAGCGGTTCGCGAAGGACTCCGTGCTCGTCGTGGACGGCACCCTGGTGCCCGCCCGTCGCCAAGGAAGATCCTCCGCGACTGCCGCCTCAAGGGCGACGGCATTCACCACGCGATGCGCGGCGTCGCCCGCTTACACAAGCCAGCCCTCACGGGCTGAGCGAAGAGTCCAACCCGCCGTACCCGCGTCCCCGCCTCCGCGGAGATCTTTTACAGGCCGCCCCTTAGCCGAGTGCGGCGCGCAGCACTGCGGTGACGTCCATGTCAGGGTCCGAGGCGAGCAGGATCTCGGTCGCCCGCCGGATCAGGTCGGCGCAGTCCTCCAGCGGTGCCGCGTCCAGGGCCGCGCGCACCCACATGGGGACCTCGCCTGCCTCTACGGGCGGCGGGGCCTCCCACGGCAAGGGGAGGTTGCTGGTGGCGTACGGGGCGGCCGGCAGCCCGACGCGATCGGGGTGCACGCACACCGGTACGCCGGCCGCGGTGAACCGGTGGCCGGTGACCGGGTCGAACGCGCAGTCCCGGGAAGGGCGCTCGAAGACGTCGAACCGTCCACCGGGCAGTCGTAGGGACGGGCATACACCGCACACTGGCCGGCCGTCCCGTGCGAACGGCTCCCCGTGTTCCCTCGTCACCGAGTCGCACCTTCCGTGAGTTGGTGGGGAGCACGGTAGCCGAGTCGGGCCCCGGCTCCAGGCGGTGTCGTCAAGTCCCCGCGGGCCGTGGGCGGGGGCGTGACCGCGCTCGGTGGCGCTGACGTCGAGCTCGCGGATGCAGTCCGGGAAGACGCAGTGCCTGATGCGCGCGGTCGCGCCGGCTACCGCGCGCACCGGTACGGTGAGTCCAGGTGCGCGCCGGAGACGTACAACCTTTCGGGCGGTTCGGGTGCCCGGTGGAGCGCCCGAGATCGTTCCGCTGTTCCACGTAAGGGAGTTCGTGTGCGCAGAGTCCTCACGGCGTCAGCCGTGCTCGCCGCCGTCATAACGGCCGTGCCGCTCTGCCCGGCCGCCTCCGCCGCCGCGCCCTACAAGGGGGCCAACACGGCCGCCGTGCAGGACGACTTCAACGGCGACGGCTACCGGGACCTGGTCGTCGGAGCGCCGTACGCGGCCAACGGCAGTGTGGAGGCGGCCGGTGCCGTGGTCGTGCTGTACGGCTCGTCGACCGCCGTGAGTGCCACACACCGCACCGTGATCACGCAGGCCACGGCCGGCATCCCCGGCGACCCCGAGGAGTACGACCGTTTCGGCACCTCGGTGGCCTCCGCCGATCTCGACCGGGACGGGTACGCCGACCTGATCGTGGGCACGCCGGACGAGGGCGTGGGCAGCAAGGTGTCGCGGGGATCGGTGACCGTGGTGTGGGGTGGACCGCATGGGCTGGCCGGCGGCATGAACATCGCGCCGCCGCCCGGTTTCGCTGGAGGGTTGACGTACTGCAGCTTCGGGATGTCCGTGGCCGTCGGTGACATGAACGGCGATGGCGCGCCTGAGCTGGGGGTCGGCTCCAGATGCGGCGGCTCGGCCTACATCGGCCCGTTCGCCCGCACCGGCTGGTCCGCCTCCCGGTACCTCGAAGGACGGGCGTCCGGGCGGGGCGTGGTGATGGGCGACGTGAACGGCGACGGACGGGCCGAGCGGTTCTGGCTCTCCGGACCCGCCGACGACGACCTGCGCGGCACCGTCTACCTGGAGAACGGCGCCGCCGCAGACGGCACCGGAACCGTGGGCGGCCCCACCGAGCTCCCCTACGCCGACGGCCACGCCGGGCAGATCGGTGACGTCAACGGCGACGGTTACGGCGATCTCGTCACTGGCATCGCGGAGGACGACTACCTGGCGAACGAGACCGGCGCTGCCCACCGCGGCGGTGAGATCCAGGTCCTCTACGGCGGCCCCCACGGCATCACCACCGACCAGCACCCCACGGTGTTCCACCAGGACACGGCGGGCGTGCCTGGAGTCGCCGAGAACGGAGACGAGTTCGGCCAGTCTCTCAGTGTCGGCGACGTGAACGGTGACGGATACGCCGATGTCCTCGTCGGCTCGCCCGGCGAGGCGGTCGGCAGCAACCCGATGGCCGGCACCGCCGTCCTGCTGCGCGGCTCGGCCTCCGGTCTGACCACCGCCAAGGCCGCCGGTTACACCCAGGACACGGCCGGGGTGCCCGGCGCGGTGGCGAGCGGGGGCAACCAGTTCGGTGCGACCGTCCACCTCGCCGACCTCAACCGGGACGGCAGGGCCGAGATGGTGGTCGGAGTGCCCACTGAGAACAGCGACGGCTGTGTATGGGTCGCCCGCGGCTCGATCGTCGGTCCCGTCCTGAGCAGCTCGTTCGACGTCTGCGGCAAGAGCGCCGGGATCAGCGTCCGAAACATGAAGGGCTACTTCGGCGCGGCCATGACCAGCGCGCACGTGCAGATGTGAGCTGCCCCGGCCGCGCCCGGCGCGGCCGGGCGACCGCCCCCACGGATGACGAGCGCGAGCGAGACCAACGAGCGGCGGCGCAGCTGTGGTCCACCGTCGGCCGCCCCGGCACGGCGAGTGCGTTCTGGCAGACGCAAGGGTGAGGCCCCGAAGAACGGGGGCGCCCGGGGCCGAGAGCAGGTGGTCGGCCGCCACTGCCGCCCCGGTGCTCGGGCTGCTCCTCGGGCTCGCGTCGTCCTGTCCGTCTCCGGCGGTCAGCCGTGCACGTGCAGCCCGAAGCCCGTGCGGCCCGCAGGCTCCCTTCCCTCCTTCAGGTGCAGCGAGGGGATCTCGTAGTCGCCGAAGTTCTGGCGCCGGAACGCGATCGGCTCGGTCGACTCCAGGGTGAGCAGACGCCGCTGCCATGCCTTGGCGACGTCCGGGTAGGCATCGCCGGTCATCCGGTCGGTGCCGTACAGCACGAAGGGCGGCAGTACCTCGATGCCCGGGTAGTAGAGGATGCCATGCTGGATCGGGAACAGCAGGTCGTCGATGGGGCCGTTGATGCCGCGAGCGGCATAATGCGACTCCGGGCCGCCGGCGGTCACCGACAGCAGGGCCTTCCTGCCCGCGAGAGTGCCTTCACCGAAGCGCTCGCCGTACTTGGTGTCGCTGTGCTCGCCGACGCCGTACGCGAAGTGGTAGGTGAACACCCGGTCCACCCAGCCTTTGAGGATCGCGGGCATGGTGTACCACCACAGCGGGAACTGGAAGATGATCGTGTCGGCCCACAGCAGCTTCTCCTGCTCGGCGAGGACGTCCGGGGTGAGCGTCCCGGCGTCGAAGGCCCGGCCCGAGTCCCGGGCGACCTCCAGCGGACTTGAGGCGTTGGGGCCGTAGTCCGTGGCGTCCACGACTGCCTTCCAGTTCATCGCGTACAGATCGCTCACCCGTACGTCGTGCCCGGCGGCCTCCAGCGTGGACACCGCGAGGTCCTTCAGTGAGCTGTTGAGCGACTTCGGCTCCGGGTGGGCGTAGACGATCAGCGTCTTCATGGGAACTCCTTCGGATCGGATGCCTCGATCCTGGGCGTCGCGGCGCCCGGCGTTCAGGGGCTCCTCTTCCGTCGGACGGGACTTCCTGGTAACGACAGGGCCACCTTCACGGGGAGCACCGACGCCATACTGGGGGCATGGATGATCTCGCGGGCTTCCTGCGGACCCGGCGTTCCCGGGTCACCCCGGCGGCCGTCGGCATCCCCACCGACAGTCGCCGCCGGGTCGAAGGGCTGCGCCGCGAAGAGGTGGCGCACCTGTCCGGAGTCAGTGTCGATTACTACGTACGCCTGGAGCAGGGCCGCGCGACCCAGCCGTCCGAGCAGGTCCTCAACGCGCTCGCCCGCGTCCTCGGCCTGGACGAGACCGAACGCGGGCACCTCTACCGGCTCGCGCGGCAGCGCCGCCGCCGCGCGAAGGCACCGAGCGGGCGGATCCGGCCGGAGCTGCTGCGCGTCCTCGACCTGGTCGCCGACGCACCCGCGCTGATCATGAACCACCGCCTGGACGTGCTCGCCGGGAACCGCCTCGCCGGAAACCTCTTCGGCCGGCCGATGCCGGGCTTGAACACCGCCCGGCACATCTTCCTCGAGGAGGCCGAGCACGGCCTCTACGCGGACTGGGAGAACTGCACCCTCGACGTGGTCGGGCACCTGCGCCTGGCCGCCGGGAAATTCCCCGACGACCCCCGCCTGGCCTCGCTCATCGGCGAGCTGGCGATGGGCAGCGAGCGCTTCCGCCACCTCTGGGCCCGTGCTGACGTGCGCGCCCGCACCCATGGACGCAAGTCCTACTGGCACCCGTTGGTCGGCGCCCTGGAGCTGCACCAGGAGAACTTCCCGCTGCCGGACGAGTCCGGCATGGAGCTGCTGGTGCTGTCCGCGTCCCCCGGCAGCCCCGCCGAGGACGGACTGCGCCTGCTCGCGGGCCTGAACGAGGACGCGGTGCCACACATCGCACAGTGAACGCTCGGCTGCGCGGACAACTCAACGACGCCCGCCCACCGTTGGGAGCGCCGTAACACTGGCGTCGGCCGCTGTCGTGTCTGCGCCTGGTAGCCCACCGACATCACCTCACCCCCTGCCGAGCCGTCCCGGTGAGGCACCGCCCGGCGCGGCCCCCAACGCCTTGGTACGCCCTCCGCTTCCTTCCCAGGGGCGGCTCCACAGATCCTGAGCATTGCTCCGCCACCGCACGGGCCCTCGGCGACGAACTTGATACGGCATTGGCTGGAGTGGCGAAGCCCTGTCCGGGGTGCCGCTCCCCGAACCGGGCCAGTCCCGCCGGCGCCCCGCGTCCCGTATCGGCCCTCAGGGCCGGGGCCACAGCGGGAGCGGGTATCGTCCGCGCGCAATGGAGGGGATCTTGCCGCCGGCTCCATCCGTCGCGGCAGGGGCCCGTCGGAGTGGTAAGCGATGTGGGAGATCATGATCCCTCAGGTGTCACTGGTCGTTGAACGGGCGCCCTGGGGGCCCGAGACGGGGTAAGGCTGATGAGACTCTGCTTCCTGGTGGAGGAGCAATACCGGCACGACGGCATGCCCGTTGAGGTGATACACCAACTCGTCTCCTGGGGACACAGGGTGGATGTGCTGCGCCCCGGCAGCTCGCTGGTGGCCGTGTCCGAGGCGGTGCGTGCCGGCAGCCACGACGCGTGGGTGCTCAAGACGGTGTCGGGAGGGCCCGGACTCACCCTGCTGGAGGCGGCTGCCGCCGTCGGCCTCACCACCGTCAACGACGCCCGTGCCATCAGAGGTGTCCGGGACAAGGTGCTGGCCGCGGTGATCGGCCGCAGTCACGGCCTGCCCGTTCCACTGACCTACGCCGTGTCCCGCTGGGAAAGCCTGGCGGAGGTACCCGAGGCGGACTATCCGCTGGTCGTCAAGCCGGCCGACGGCAGCTCGGGGCGCGGTGTGCGCCTCCTGATGTCACCGGACCAACTGAGGGCGTTGGGAGCGGACCTGGCGGACCAGGGAACCCTGATCGCCCAGCCGTACGTGCCCAACTCGGGAACCGACCTCAAGGTGTACTGCGTCGACGGCGAAATGTACGCGACCGAGCGCTGCTCACCCCTCCAACCGAGCCTCACGACCCGCGAACGACGCGTCCGGCTACCCAAAGAAGTAGCACGGATCGCGGCGGAGGTAGGCAGGGTCTACGGGCTTCAACTGTACGGCGTGGACGTGCTCATGGGCCCTGACGGCCCGATGGTCGTGGACGTCAACGACTTCCCCAGCTTCCGCCAGGTTCCCGACGCGCCCGCCCGGGTGGCCAGGGCCATCCTGAGACTGGCACGCGACGCCGACACGACGCCGCGCGTGGGCGCCGCAGTGACCCCTCCGCCGGCCGCCGCCAGGATTCCGGTGCAACTCCCGTGACCGGACGGATGAAGATAGGTTTCATCACATCACGGCCCGACCATCCGCTGCTGACGGCCACGGCGGCTCTTCTGTCACCCCGTCACACGGTCCATTGGATCGACCCGGCCGACGCGGCGAGCCCGCGTATGAGCGACCCGCCGGCTGACGTCTACCTGCTCAAGGCGCGTACAGCGCCGGCCCTCGCGCTGGCCGGGGCTCTGGAGAGGCACGGCGCCCCCGTCGTGAACTCGTCGGATGCGACGGCGTTGTGCCAGGACAGGACCCGCATGGCGGAACTCGCCACCTCCGGGGGGCTGCCGTTCGCAGGCAACAGGACGGTCGTAAAGCTCCGGCACCTGCTCACCGAGCCCGGACTTCCTTATCCACTGGTGGTGAAGAGCCGCCACAGCAGGCGCGGCGACCTGGTCGCACGGGTCGACGGCGCTGGGTCGCTCCGTGACCTGTGCGACCAGTGGGCCGACGAGCCGGTGGTGGTACAGCCCTTCATTGCCAACGACGGCTGGGATCACAAACTCTGGGTGATAGACGGCCAGGTGTTCTCGGCGCTGCGGCGCTCCGAGCTTGCCGGTGAAGCTGCTGCCGAGCGTGTGACGGTGTCTCTGCCACTGTGCGAACTCCCGGAGGGCTGGGTGGAACTGGCGAGAAGAGCCGGTCAGGTCTTCGGGCTCGACGTGTACGGGGTCGATGTGATCGACATCGGGAACGGCACGCCGCGGATCGTGGACATCAATGCCTTTCCCGGGGTACGGGGCCAGGCGGGCGCCCCCGAGGCGCTGATGGCACTTGCGCTGCGCACCGCCGGGAAAGGGGGACGTCCGAGGGGAGGGCTGTGAGGCCGCCGTCGAATTTTCAAGGATGCGGCGGGCCGTACAGCAGGGTCGGCTGAGCCCCGTGAGGTGCGGGCCGGCACGCGCAGGGCGGTCGGCGCTCCACAGGGCTCTCCGTGTGCGGAGCGGGGGCAATGGTCTACAGGCACCGAGGCCCTTGGAGAGCCGTCGCCGCGTTGCAGGCCGTTAACCTGTCCGTATGTCAGAGCGTGTCATGTCCGGCAGCGTGGACGGCCTGATCACCCTGGAGGCCGCGGACGCTCTGTGGGCCGATCTGACGGCCGACAGCGCTGTACCGACGGCTTCTGGGGCGTTCACCTGCTCTCCTGCCCATGCCCGGATGGGGTACGTCCTGCTCGGCGGCCACGCGGTGACGACGGTGAGCGCGAGCGGCGGTCAGTGGAGTGTTTTGGAGGTTGAGGTGCGCCGGGCAGCCGCGGCGCTGAACTCGGTGGGGATGGATCGACGCGACCTGGTCCGCATCGGCCCGTTTCGCGGGGCGCCGAGGCTGGAGTGCGACGAGGAGACACCGCTGCGTTGGCGCCAGCGCATCGCGGGGGAACTGCAGGAACCGGGCGGCCCGGGGCTGGCAGCACGACGTGCGGCCGGCCGGCCGTACCACCTGGCGGGAATCGACTGGCGACAGATGCTCGTGGAGCAGACCCGCGACCGGACGCAGCGGACATGGTGGCTGCCGCGCGCCGTGGTCAGGCTGCTGGACGCGGCCGAGCACGCCGAAACGCAGTGGGTGCAAACCACGCGAACCCGCCAGGCAGGCGCAGCCGCCGCCGGGGCCCCCGCGCCGCGCCCGTACAACGAAGAGCTGAGAGGCCAGCTGTACTCGGTGCTCAGCAGGAAGCCCGGCACCGCCCGAAAGGTGGCCGGGTGGGCGTGCGCCGTCTGCCGCACCGCGCCCGCCGCAGTCCTCGACCACTGCCACGAGCACGGCTACGTCCGCGCCCCCCTCTGCCAATCCTGCAACACACAAGAGCGCCCCGACCACCTGTACAGCAACGACATCCGCGTGGCGAACCACTACACACGCCTCTTCCACACCGACACCGACGACTGGCTCCGTCACTGGCACCGCTGCCCCGGCTGCCGCGCACGCACCACCCTGCCCCTGCCGCACCTCGCCGCATGGACCGCCCACATAGCCTGCCGGTCGCTGCGCCCGACCCACCGCGCTCCCCGCGGACGCAAACCCTGCGGTGTCCTGCGCGTGTCCTGGACGGGCAGTCAGAACACGCCCCGCTCCTGTCTGATCACTGTCGCCGTCGACTGCTGCCCCTCCGGCGAGCACCGGGTCCTGGCACAGGTCTCCTACCGTGAAGCCGCCGAGCGGTTTCGTGTCTGGTTGGCCGAGACGGCCCCTGCCGTGGCCGCTGCGGCCGGTCCGGACCGTTTGGACGGCCTCCCTGCCCAGCTCCGGCCAGTCATCGCGGACACCGACGGCGAGGGTCTTGCTCTGTTCTGAGCGCGGCCGGATGTGCTATCCGATGCTGTGGATGACGGAAGCCGTCGGCTTGGCACCGTCCTCGCGGCAGTTCGCCTTGCGCTCCTGCGGCGTCGCGCCCCTGCCCTTGAAGGTCACGGCCACCAGGACGTTCCTCTCCACCTCGATCGTGGTGCAGTCTCCTCCGGCGTAGTCCACGCTGCCGTACGCCTCGGTCGGGGAGACCGCCGTCATACCTCGGGTCTCGGTGGCGAACATCGCCTGCGCGCGTGCCGGGCCGTCGTGGACCTTGCCGTCCCGATACGGCGCCAGGGTGCGCGGGTCGTACTTGCCGCTGTCGAAGATGTCGACGGAGACGCGTGTCGCGGCGCCGGACGTGCAGGCCAGGGAGGCGAGGCGGATCGGACGAGACTCCCCGGCGGACGTCTCGGTCCCGTCGGTGCGCAGTTCCTCGGCCAGCGTCGGCTTTCCCGGCAGCTTCGCCGCCAACTGCGTGCAGTGCGGCAGCTTCGGATGCCACGCTTCGCCGCCGGACACGGCCACGATGGTGCCGACGGCCGCCACGACGACGACCGCCGCGGCACCGGTGAGCCACCACAGGCGGCGGCCCTTCCCCCGGGGGCGGCGGATCGCCGGCCGTCGAGGCCTCGGTGGGAACCCGCGGTTGTGGCGCCGCGGTGCCCGGTATCTCAGACATGATGGTTCCCCCGTGTCGTCCGCATGTTCGGCAGGATGCCGCGCCGACATGGTAGGGGGCTGACGCATGGTCGACGTGCCACCACCACAGATGGCCTCGGCCGGCCGCCCCGGACCGTCCCGCTTCGGGATCCTCGAAACCGGTCAAGGGCGACAAGGACGGGTGATGTTGCCCGGCTCTGGCTCCCGGAACTCCTGCTCAGCTCGTGAAGAGACCGCCTGCCAGCACTGCGCGGAGCCGGCCGCAAGACCGAACGCCGGGTGTGTCAAAGCCGTTTCATGGTGAACAGGGTGGTCCCGTGCACCGCGTCCACTTCCTTCCGATCGGTCTCAGTGAAACCGACCTTGGCCAGCACACGGCGGGAAGCGGTGTTCCAGTCCCAGACCGTGGCCCACAGGCGTTCGTACCCAGACGATCTCGCCCATTCCAGAACCGCCAACGAGGCCTCGGTCGCGTATCCCTGACGCCAAACTCGGCGTAGCAGCTCGAATGCCAGTTCCGGTTCCCTTGCCGACCCCCGCCCGCTGTCGACCAGCCCGCAGTAGCCGATGACGTCACGAGACGCCTTCCGTTCGACCGCCAGCAACCCGGTCGCCCACACCGGGTTGGTGCGGATCGAATCCTCGAATTCCGCGACCGTGGGGCGTCCGTCCGCGTCGATTCGGCGGTGCGGCGGCACTCGTGGATCACGTTCGGTCCACAGTTCACGCTGAACGACGGCCTCGGCTACCCGCCAAGGCCTGAGCAGCAGGCGACTCGTCTCGAGTGCGACCTCGCTGTCCGGCGCGCCAACTGTCATGACAGCAACCATCTCACGGGCGAACACGCTGTGGGCATCCGAGATCCGTCCCGAGCGTCGTCTTGGACCTGTGCACGTTCGGTTGTGCACGAGTGTGGTCTCTGCGGGCCCGACCCGGCGCAGCCGCGACGAACGACGGTCGGCGGCACCGCGCGCATGCTGGTTTGGTTCCGTCCTCATGGGCATCGACGGATCAGCGGACACGGATACTCGTGCGGTCCAGGTACCGTCCGGCCTGACGTGGGCGTCTTCCTCGGGCTGGACGTCTGATACGACTCCAGGGCCCCGCGCATGGTCCAGCGGCTGCTCGACGAGGATTTCGACGCGCTGGACGAGCAGACCGGACCGGAAAGCCCCACCCCAAGGCGCTTCTCCGGCTGGCCCGCCACCGGTGACCGCGAAGCACCAGGTCGAGCAGGAAAGCCAACGGTGTCCTGTGCTGTCGCGGTACCGCACAGCGTCGGACGTGCGCGCGGACTGCCTCGATTCTTGCCGACGGTTGTGCCTGGAGGTGAACGAACTCCACTGCTTGGCTGTTGGGTGCCGGCGGGAACCCGGGCCTCGCCGAAGCGGTCCGGTCGCGCTCCAGCGAGGTCGCTGCCCGTACGACGAGCATCCGGCCCTGCCGGGCACCAGCCCGAGAAGGGTGTGGCCGGCCGTCCTGTTCCCGTCGGTTGCAGCCCCTGAGTCACTTCCCCCGAGGGGAGAGCAACTTGAGCTTGGTGTTGACGACCGCTTCCGTGCCGGACCGTGAGAAGGTCGCGTACTGGAACGACGCGGTGAGCAGGACACTGGTGCCGATGACGGTCGCGCCACGGGGAGACGGCCCGTTCCACGGCCGGATCGCCACCGACCACCTCGGTTACCTCCAGGTCTCCACCATGGAGGCCGACGCGAAGCGGGTCAGCCGCACTCCGGCACTGATCGCCCGATCGTCCGAGGCCATGGTGGCTGTCGGCGTCCAGGTATCGGGCACGGCCACCTTCGTCCAGGACGGCCGACGGGCCGAGGTGGGCGAGGGAGACCTCGTGGTCTACGACACGGCCCGACCGTACTTCTTCGACTATCCGCAGCGGTTCACCACGCACGTCTTCCAACTGCCCCGCCATAAGCTGGGTGTGGCGGACGGCGACATCCGCCAGGTCACCGGCAACGCCATCGGGACCACGGACGGCTTCGGGGCGGTGCTGCTTCCGTTCCTGGCCACCCTGGCAGCCTCGGCGGACGGCTACCCACCGGCCGTCGCGAGTCAGTTGGCAGGCCATGTCGTCGACCTGTTCGCCACCCTGATCACCGAGCGGACCCACCCGGGCGGCGCGGACGCGGACACCGCCCGCAGCCACGTGCTCATACGCGTCCGCGACTACATCAACCAAAACTTGGGCGACCCGGACCTCTCGCCGGAGGGCATCGCCCGGACGCACCGGATTTCCGTGCGGTACCTGCACCGGCTGTTCGAGAGTGAGCGGACCACCGTGAGCCGGCTGATCCAGCAGCGGCGCCTGGAGGAATGCGGCCGGGAATTGGCCCACCTCGGGACGGCCTCCACCGTGTCCGCCGTGGCCCATCGGTGGGGATTCGTCAGCACCTCCCACTTCAGCCGGGCCTTCCGCCGCACTTATGGCGTGTCCCCCCGTGAATGGCGCAAACTGCGCGCCGCCCAGGTCGATGGCGGGCAACTCTCGGCGGGCGCGCGGTCGCCCTCCGCGTCCCGATGAGGGACGGCGGAAATTCACCGCCGCAGCACGAGGAGCCAGGGGGCGGCCGGATAGCGGGAGTTGTGACCGCGGCCGCCGCCTTCACGGGCGGCGCGCCGTACCACCCCGTCTTGAGCCTCGAAGGATTTCCTCGTGCTCGGCCGACTTCAGCGCGATTCGTGCGGACACTCGGACACTGCCGAGCACGACCTCAGTCGGACCGCACGACCGGGGACCACATGCCGAACCACTGCTCGGCGCCCCAGTCCTCGTACCGTTGCACCTCGGTGAATCCCAGCTTCGCCGCGAGGCGCATCGAGCGCTCGTTGGCGGTCTGGGTGGTCAGCACCACCGGCTCGCCGGGCAGCGCTCCGGCGCACCAGTCGAGTGCCGCCACGCACGCCTCCGCGGCGTATCCGTGTCCCCACGCCTGCGGCAGGAACATGTAGCCGAGCTCGGCCTCCGAGGCCCCGGGCCGGACGTGGACCGGATGCTCCGGGTCACGCCGGTCGAGCGTGACGATCCCGATCATCGCCCCGTCGAGATCGACCACGAAGAGGCCAGGGCGCCGCTTGGGCGTCTCGGGCACCGCACGCTCGAACTCGTCACGCTGCCGAGGGCCACCGATGTAAGTGCCCACCTCGGGCGAGGTGAACAACTCGATGACCGCCGCACGATCCCGGGCCTCGGGCTCACGGAGCACGAGCCTCTCGGTCCTGATCGGGGCAGGTGGCCAGGCGACAGGTTCTAACTCAGTCATGCAGGCCAGCTAATCAGCAGGCCCGGTGACGATCAAGGCTCGCGGACCGGTCAACGCGCCTGCTCAGGCTCGGGTTTCTTCTCTCACACCCTCCAACGAGCCACGACTCACACTGCTTCGCCCTTCGGGTTCACGGCTGGGAGTCTCAGGTTGTGCCCTTGTCCGGCTGGTCGAGGAGAGCCAATTCCTCTGCGGTCAGGCGCAGGCTTCCGGCGGCGATGTTCTCCGCGAGGTGTGCCGGGTTGGTGGTGCCGGGGATGGCCAGTACGTGCGGACCGCGGTGGAGGGTCCAGGCGAGCCGTACCTGGGCCGGCGTCGCATGGTGGGCGTCGGCGACGGAGCGGACCCGCGCATCGCGCTCCTGGCCTGGGGACGCCTCGCGGCGCAGGCCGGAGACCGCGAAGAACGGGACGAAGGCAATGCCCTGGGCCCCGCACAGATCCACCAGCCCGTTCTCGTCGGCACGGCGCCAGTCCAGGCCGTAGGAGTTCTGCACGCAGACCACGGGCGCGATCTTCTGGGCCTCGGCCACGTGCTCGGGCAGGACGGCGGAGAGCCCGAGGTGCCGGACCAGGCCGGCCTCGCGCAGCTCGGCGAGAGCGCCGAAGTGCTCGGCGAGCGAGGCCGTGCGAGGGCCGCCGACGCGTAGGTTCACCACGTCCAGGCAGTCCCGGCCGAGCTGGCGCAGGTTCTCCTCGACCTGGCCACGCAACTGGTCGGGGCGGACCGTGTCGAGCCACTCACCGGAGGGATCACGCCCCGGGCCGACCTTGGTCACCACGACCACGTCGCCGGACCAGGACGAGAGGGCACGGTTGACGAGCTCGTTCGCGGACCGCAACGGTGAGAAGTAGAAGGCGGCCGTGTCGACGTGGTTGACCCCCTGCTCGAACGCGCTGTGCAGCAGGCCGACAGCGACATCGCGATCGATCGGCGGGCCGTCGGAGTTGCCCATCATGCCGTTGCCCGTCAGCCGCATCGCGCCGTAGCCGATGCGATTCACCTCCAGGTCCCCGAGCTTCCACGTCCCTGCTGCCGCTGCTGCGCTCACCGTGCTCCTTCATCCTCGGTTCGTCACGTCCCGGAGTATGGGGCCGTCACGGTGTGCTGCGACAGGTCGACGGGCCGGGCGAAACGTCACATCTCTGCCGGGAACTAACCAGCACCGCAGAGCCGTTGGACGTGGCAAGAGAGTCGCTCGTCCTTCGTCGGTGAAGGAGTTGGAGCGGGTGCTGGGGCCGAGCGGCTAGCAACTCAGCCTGTGTCGGACGTGATCCGGGTGCGCCGCGCCGACCTCGATGCCGTTCTCGTCGAGGCCGTTAGGCGCACGGCCGCGACGCGCGAAGCGCCTGGCCGTAAGGCCTGGCTCTATGAACTCCCAGCGCCCATCTGGCAGATCATTCGGATACGGGCGTCGCTTCGGCATGCTCCGCAGGTGGCGGATCCCCCTGCTGGAGTACCTCTGTCGGCCAGCACGCGCCGAGCCATCGACTCGTGCCTCCCGAAGACGACACAGCTACGCGCGACTCTGCCTCGTTCCGGGTCGTGTCCGACGGGCCGTAGCTCGCTTAGGCGTCAAAGAAGCGATTCGGCGACGATGTGCGGGTGTTCTACGAAGATCTCAGCGAGTACGACTACCAGGACGACGATGCGTTCGCGGACAGAGAGTCGGGCGTCTACGCGCTTTGGTACCGCCCGGCGTACACCCGCCTGAACATCGGGTGGCTGGAAGCCGGCGAGTCGTACGCGACTGGAACGGTCCCCGCGGTCTTCGTGGAGAAGCTGAAGGCTGTTCAGGAGGTCCAGTGGATGAACGTCTGCCTTGGGGTGCACGAGTGCGGCCTGTGTCCTGAGGAAGAGGCTCCGGAAGGGAACGGAGAGGTCCGGATCCCGGGCGTGCCCGGGATCGCCTATGCCGCTCCGTTCCTGATCACGCACTACGTCACGCATGCTGGAATAGGGCCGAGCGAACTTACGTACACAGCCAGAGCCGGATCGAAGCGACGGTGACATGCCGGACCGGCGTGCTTCCGGGGACTCTCGGTGGGCGGGACATCGGCATGGGCCTGGACGGCCCGCCTCGGGCGGCGTGGATCGGCCCTCGCCCCTTTTACTCCCCGGCCGCCCGCCGTCCCGTGCTGGGCGCGCTCTCCGGGCGCGTAATCGCGCGCGGGCGGCACACACAGCCCGCAACACCGCGCGGCACGCGTTGGACCGCCCCTCCGGCCCCCGCAGACCCGCCCAACGCCTTCCGCACGGCCGGGCAACCGCGCCCCGGCGCAGCCGTCCGCGGTGCCCCCGGCTGCGGGGATCCTGGTGGTGGTGCGATGCGGCCGGTCCAGATTGCCGTACAGCTTGTTGTCCTTGAGCGCAAGGCTCTTCGAAGGCGTCCCTCGCCGGCACCTCTCGCGGGCGCGGACGGACCACTGGTGCTGCACCGACAGACAAGATGCCTGCGCCGGCCGCTCCTAAAGTGCTACCCACGCCTGCGGTCCGTCGCCAGGCTGGAACGTCGCGAGCGCCCGTCCGACCCTGCGCTCGCTCCGGGCAAAGCAGCGAACCAGTCCCAACCGCCCGGCCGCGCATCAGCCGATCACCACGACATCGAAGGGGGTTGCGCCTTGCCCCATGGCGAGAGCCCGACCGTCGCCCCGTTCCGCGGCCCGTGTGGGTGACCGGTTCAAGCCCTGCGCCTCGGTCGCCGCAGCGGGCCCGAGCCACCGGCGGTACGAGCGCTGCGGGCCTATCTCTAATTGAGATGACTGCCATCCCGAACCATCGCCTCAGATGAGGAAGCACCGGGGTCAGATCGACGCTTCTGTCTACGTGACGGCATCGAGGAAGCTGCCGGGCACTTGTATCCACGCCGGTCTTCCGGCTCGCCCCGTCAAGAAGGTGCACATGTCCGCCTCATCCGATCTCCAAAGCTCGAACCGGCCCGCGACCGCCGCGGCCCCTCACGGCGTGCCAAGCCGGCTGGTCGCGCTCCTGGCCGTCGCCTCCGGCATGACCGTGGCCAACCTCTACTACGCCCAGCCCCTGCTGTCCTCGCTGAGCAGCGTCTTCCACACCAGCACCGCCACCGCCGGCACGCTGATCACGCTGACCCAGGTCGGCTACGTGATCGGCATGATCTTCCTGGTACCGCTCGGCGACCGGCTGGAGAAGCGCAACCTGATCACCGTCTTGCTGACGGTCACGACGCTCGCCCTCGTGGCGGCGGGACTCGCCACCAGCTTCACCATGCTGCTGATCGCCTCGCTGGTCAGCGGCGCCACCTCGGTCGTCGCCCAGATCCTGGTGCCCTTCGCCGCCAGCCTCGCTCCCGACCACGCGCGCGGCCGCATCGTCGGCCGGGTGATGAGCGGCCTGCTCGCCGGCATCCTGCTCTCCCGCACGTTGAGCAGTCTGGTCTCGGACCTCGCCGGCTGGCGTGTCGTCTTCCTCGGCTCCGCCGCCCTGATGGCCATACTCGCCGTAGCGCTGCGCACGGCCCTGCCCCAGCACGCGCCGACCACCACGATCCCGTACCACCACGTGCTGCGCTCCACCGTCCAGCTCGTGCGCACGCACCCGGTACTGCTGCGCCGTGGCCTCTACCAAGCGGCGATGTTCGGCGCCTTCAGCGCGTTCTGGACCACGGTCTCCTTCGTCCTGACCGGTCCCCGCTTCCACTACTCCCCCATCGGGGTCGGCGTGTTCGCCCTCGTCGGCGCCGCCGGAGCAGCCATCGCCCCGTTCGCCGGGCACTGGGCCGACCGGGGGCTCGTACGTCCCATGACCGGCATCGCCTTCGTGGTCGCCGCCCTGGCCTTCGTTATCGCCGGGTTCGGCGGACACAGCGTCGTACTGATCGGCCTGGCCGCGATCCTCATCGACATGGCCGTACAGACGACCCTGATCCTGGGCCAGCACACCGTCTACCAGCTCGACCCCGCCGCCCGCGCCCGCCTCAACAGCGCCTTCATCGCCATGTTCTTCGTCGGCGGCGCGGTCGGCTCGCAACTCGGTTCCGTCGTCTATCACTCCGGAGGCTGGGTCGCCGTGACCATCCTCGGCGCCGCCCTCCCCGTGGCGGCTCTCCTCTACTGGGCCACCGAGCGCGGACAGCGAGCGACGGCGGAGCCGGGTAACGCGAGCCGGTAATACCGGCCGGTATCAACAGGCCCTCGCGGCACGCCGTGGGCTGAGGGTTCCACGGAGGCACGGAACCCGACGGCCCGTTCGTACCGCGAGGCCCGCCGCTGGAAGCCGGCTGGTCGGGGCTCAGGGATGTGCCGTGGTGATGCGCAGTTCGGTGTGGATCGCCAGGTCGCCATCGGCGGTTCGTGCTGCCTCCATGACGTCGAACGCGGCGGCTTTCGCCTCGCCGAGGCGGTCTGCGGGCAGGAGTTCGACGACGCGGCGCGCCCCGTGGGACTGGATCCACTCCCACCACTGCTGTGGGCCCGTGAACCGGGTCTCCAAGGTGTGCTCGGTGATCTCGATGCCGGACCAGCCGGCCAGCAGGTCGGTGGTCGAGGCTCGGTCGCGGAAGCGGTCGGCGGGGCGGTCCGGCGGGTTACCTCCCGGTCGAGGTGGCACGAAGGAGCCGAGGGTCTTCATGGCCCGGTCGAAGACGGGGTCCTGCCTGCCGAAGGTGGAGAAGGCGAGCCTGCCACCGGGGCGGAGCAGCCGCCGGTATTCCAGCAGGGCGTGCTCGGGTTCGGGCAGGAAGAAGATGACGAGCCCGGCGAGGATCAGGTCGAAGTCGCCGTCGGGGAAGTCCGGCACGGCCGCGTCTCCGAGCGCGATCGTCACATGGGGCAGGTGCGCGGCGGCTTCGGCTGTCAACGAGACCATGGTCGGCGCCAGATCTATGCCGACGACCGAACCACCGGGGCCGGTCGCCTCGGCCGCGGGGAAGAGCACGTGGCCGCGTCCGCAGCCGACATCGAGGAGCCGGTCACCGGGTCGAATCCTCGCCCGCTCAACCAGGAGACGCCCGAACGGGCCGAAGAACTGCGGACCGACCTGTTCGTACGCGGCCGCCGACCGGTCGAAGACGGCAGCCCTGGCCGCCTTGGCTTCCGAGGGGTTCATCGTCCGATCGTGTCATGCCCATTCGTCTTGGCCCAGCGCGGAATCGTACCCGCGGGCCCGGTCACCGGCGGGGCACCGTGACCACCGCGACCAGGGCCGCCATGAGCACACCGGCGAGAAGCGCGGGCACCGGTGACCAGGCGGCCACCAGGACGCCGACCGCGGCGACGGGGAACGGAATCCGCTCGGCCAGGCTTCTTTGGTGTGGCCGCAGGTGCACGACCCAGACCGTGATCAAGAAGACGGCCGCGGGAACAGTGACCGCTGCGCCGACAGCAGTCGGTGCGGCCCCGTTGTGACGCGTGACGTGATCGGCGTACGCGGCCAGTCCGGCGCCCTCCGCGGTCGCCGAGGCGAAGAGGAGGTAGTGGCCGTAGGCCCAGGGGAATCGCCTCCGGTGGGCCTGGTGCGTCGTGGCGAGAAGCGTGTACGCGGAGCTGGCGAAGTACAGCCACCACATGGCGTACGCCATGAGCAGGCCGCCGGCCGCCAGCGCGTACAGCGAACCGGTGCCGTGATGCCGGTCGAAGGCACTGCGGACCGCGACGGTGGCGGCTGCGACGGACTCGCCGAGAACGATGAGGGTGAACTGTTCATAGCGCTCGGCGATGTGGTGCGGATGCCAGGGCGTCATCCCGGCGGACTGCGCCCACACCGGGACGGACACCTCGGCCAGGATCATCACCACGATGCACGGAAGCCGCACCGGACCCGGGACGAAGAGCAACGCCACCCAGCCGAGCTGGCACACCGTCACCCCCGCGGCGAAGCGCAGCGTGGTTCTCCGCCGGGTGGGATCGGACAGCGCGGCACGCAGCCACAGCGCGGCCAACGCCGTGCGCAGCACGACGTACCCCAGGGTGATGACGTGCAGGTCCCCGTCCTCGAACGCGCGGCGCACGCCGGCGGCGAGGACGAGCGATCCCGTGACCTGTACCAACACCGTCAGCCGGTACATGACGTCGTCCGCGTCGTAGGCGGAGGCGAACCAGGTGAAGTTCATCCACGCCCACCAGATGGTGAAGAAGACCAGCCCGAAGCGCAGCGCGCCGCTGCCGTAGTCCCCGTCCGTCAGCGCCCCGTGCAGGCTGGTGGACGCCTGCGCCACCGCGACGACGAAGCACAGGTCGGAGAAGAGTTCCAGCGAGGTGGCGGATCGGTGCGGTTCGCCGGGGTCGCGGCCCGTCATGGCGCGCCACCGCCTGCCACCCCGGTCCGCCCGCATGGTCGGGGCGCCGTTCAGCGGAGGGCTCCCAGGGCCGCCTCGATCGTCCGGTGGAAGGTGGGATAGGTGTAGATCATGTGCCGAAGCCGGTCGACGGGCACCTCGGCGTGGACGGCCACGTTCAGCCCGTACAGCACCTCGCCGCCCATCGGCCCCGCCGAGGTCGCACCGATCAGCACCCCCCGGTCGGCGTCCTCGACGAGCTTGATGAACCCCTCGTTGCCCGCCCCGTGAATCCAGCCACGCGTCGAGGAGGCGACGCTCACCACGCTGGTGCGCACGCGCAGCCCCCGCTCTCGCGCCTGTAGCTCCGTCAGGCCGACGGCCCCGATCTCCGGATCGGTGAACGTGACGCGAGGCAGCGCCCGGTAGTCGGCGGCGGGTCCTGGCTGCCCGAGGATGTCCCGGACGGCGATCTCGGCCTGGTACATCGACACATGGGTGAAGGCGCCCCGGCCGGTGATGTCGCCGACCGCCCACAGCCCCTCCCCGGCCCGCATCAGCCCGTCCGTGGGGACGGCTCCCGCCGCCGGGTCGAGCCCCACCGTTTCGACCGCCAGCGGAGTCAGGTCGGCCTCGCGTCCGGTCGCGACCAGGAGCCGCTCAGCGCTCAGCAGCCGTTCATCGCCCTCAAGGCGGACGGTGAACCCGGAGCCGTCATGGCTGACCTGCCGCGCCCGGGTGCCCGTGAGGACGGTGACGCCGTCCGCGCGCAGCGCCTGAGCGGCCAGCTCCCCTGCTTCCGGCTCCTCCTGCGACAGCAGCCGGTCCTGCCCCTCGACCACGGTGACCGCACACTTGAAGCGGGCGAAGACCTGGGCGAGTTCGACGCCGATGGCGCCCCCGCCGAGCACCACCATGGAGGCCGGCAGTTCCTTGGCGGCCATGGCGTCCCGGTTGGTCCAGTACGGCGTTCCCCCCAGACCCGGCACCGGGGGGATCCGGGGCCGGGTGCCGGTGGCGAGCACGACACCGCGCCGGGCCTCGAAGATGCGGTCGCCGACCGTCACCCGGTGCGGCCCGGCGAGGCGCCCCCTCCCCCGGACGAGCCGACCGCCCTTCGCTGTGAAGCGGTCCGCGGCCACCTGGTCGTTCCAGTCGTCGGTGGCCTCGTCACGGATCCGTCCGGCGACCCTGGCCCAGTCCGGAGTCACGACCGCTTCACCGGAGAGAGCGGGCACCCGGCCCGCCTCGGCGAGCAGGTTCCCGGCCCGGATCATCATCTTGCTGGGCACGCACGCCCAGTACGGACACTCGCCTCCGACGAGTCCCGACTCGACCCCCACCACGTCCAGTCCCGCTTCGGCCAGCGTGCCGGCGACGTACTCGCCGCCCGGCCCCAGCCCGACGACCACAACATCCGCCTGCTCGTACGCGCTCATGCCTCTCCTCGTTCCGCCGGCTCCCCGGGGATGGACTCTCCCGGCCGACGCTAGAGCGGCCGGCAGGCGGCCCGAGTCCACCGGCGCACGGAAGCTTGCCCGAGAGCGAAACGAGGCACACGAGACGCTCCTCACCGACGCGCACGACGCCCTGTCGTCCGCATACGATGCGGCCAAGATCGAAGCCCGTCGCCTTCACCGCGGACGGAGCACTGCCTGACCGGGGAGCGGATGATGGATCTGCGGCAGATGGAGGTCGTCGTCTCGGTGGCGGACACGGGCGGTTTCACGGCGGCGGCACGGCGGCTGCACGTGGTCCAGTCGGCCGTGTCCAGCACGGTCCGCGCCCTCGAACGCGAACTGGGTACCCCCTTGTTCGACCGCACCACACACCGCGTCTCCCTCACTCCGGCCGGCGAGGCGTTCGTCCCCGCCGCGCGCGCGACGCTCCGCGCCGCCGAACTGGCCCGGGAGGCCGTCGACGCGGTTGGGGGGCAGCTGCGCGGGCGGGTGACGGTCGGCACGATGCAGGGGGTATGGGCGGGACTCCACCACGCCTTGGCCGCGCTGCGTGCGGAGCATCCCGGCGTGGTCGTGCAACTGCGGCAGGCGGCCGTCGCCGACATCCGGCAGGCACTGCGTGAGGGCACGGTGGACCTGGCCGTGGTGGCGCTCGACCGCCAGCAGCAGCGCGGGCTCACGACCCGGGTGCTCTCCAGCGAGGACATGGTGCTGCTGGCGGCGCCCCGGCGGGTGCTCGCCGGAGCGACACCGAACGGCGAGGTCCGGCTCGCCGACATCGCCCAGTCGCCCCTGGTGGACTTCACACCCGGCTGGGCCATCCGCTACGCGGTCGACCGGGCCTTCCGAGCCGCGGGCGTCGACCGCAGCACGACGTTCGAGGTGAACGACATCGTCGCGGCAGCCGAACTGGTCCGCAACGACCTGGGCGTCTGCATCATGCCCAAGTCCATTGCGGACCGCTTCCCCGATCTGCCCCAGTACCGGTTCGACCGGCATGCCCCGAATTGGAAGATCATGGTGGTACGACCTCCCGGCGAGGCGTCACCGGCGGTCGCCGCGCTGCTGCGGCACATCACCTGACGGCGACTGGGCCGCGCTCGGCCGCCGCCGTCGTCGTGAAGGGCAGCACCAGGCGGGAGGGGTGCGCCGCGTCCTGGTAGATCTTGTGGGTGACGGGCCGGCCCACTGGGAGGTGGAAGGCGTCCGGCGGCAGCAGCGCGTTGTGTTCGTCGGCGAGCGGCTCGTCGTTGGACAGTTCCGCGACCAGCCTGTGCCCCGGCAGGAAGGTCGCCGCGAAGGGGTAGATCCGCAGCACGTACTCCTCGATCTTCCCCGGCTCAGTTGGTGTCCGCTGGTCGATCTCGGCGAAGAGGTGGGCCGCGCCCTGGCCGATCATCTCGGTGGGCTCGGTGAAGGGGGCGGTGGACCAGCTGAGGATCTCCACCTTGTCGGTGACCGTGAGCGGTGCTTGGCAGAAGCCGTCGGGGGCGGCGTGTCCGGCGCCCATCAGCTCGGGTTCGAAGGAGAGTTTGCGGCGCGGGCGGAAGTACAGCGAACGGAACTCGACGTCCTTCGGGGGCCACTGCGCGCCGGTGGCGGTCTCGTGGGAACCTTCGACGTGGACGGTGACCGCGGGCTCGTCCATGACGCCGTTGTCGATCCCCTTGAGCCAGTACTCGTACCAGCGGAACATCTTGTCGTGCTCCTCGACCCAGGGACGCGACTGCATGGGCGGGTACGGGCCGATCTGGAGCCAGACCGGGATGTCGATGTTCGGTGCGAGGGTGATCGGGTTGCGTGCTTCGTACCAGTCGCCGTCGACCTCGTTCATCACGATGTCGAACCACGCCTCGTGGTGCTTCGGGTAGTTGAGCACATGGACCAGGTTGGGCCAAGCGGCCACGTCCGGGGCGTTCAGGCGCTCGGCGACCCGCTTCTTGATCTCCTCGGCCGAGTACGTCTCCAGCATGCGGGACTTGACACCGTCGGTGAACGCCCAGCCGGAGTCGCCGCCGCGCCCCTCTCGGGCGGCGCGCGGCATGAACCACATCACGCCGCCGTGGTACGTCGTCTCGTAGAAGTCGTAGTGGCCGCCGCTGACGAAGATGGCCTTGAGGCTCGGCGGGCGTTCGGCCGCGGCAAGTACCTGCATCGAGCCGAAGCAGGAGATGCCGATCATGCCGACGTTGCCGTCGCACCACGTCTGCGCGGCGACCCACTCGATGAGACGTCGTTGATCTCGTCCTCGGTCCAGCCCTGTCGGGAGATGCCCTGGAGCTTGTCGGTCACCGGCTTGCGGGCGGCCTGATACCGGACGAGGCCTTCCTTGAGGGAGCCCGCCTCGCGCAGGGCGTCGGCGAGCGCGCCCGCGTCCTCGATGGCGGAGTTGGCGCCCTGGCCCTGGTGGTGGAGCATCGAGTGCGCGGCGTCGCCGACGAGGACGACGGAGTCCGAGTGCCAGGTGGCGACCGGGTCGATGTCGTAGACGGCGCGGATGTTGACGGTGTCCATGTCGAGGCCGCGGGTGATGTCCACCAGGCGCTCGTCGAAACCCTCGACCGTGCGCAGCATGTCCTCCTTGGTGACCTGCGGCGTCCAGGTGCCGTCCGGGCACAGGGCGGTGATGTCGAAGGACACCTGGCCGCGGTGGCGCAGCGGCAGCAGGGCGCCCCGGGGTCCGCGGCCCACGGCCTGGCACTGGACGCCCTGGGCAGCGGATTCAGCACCGCGTTCCTGGTGTGCGCCGCGGCCGCGGCCCTCACCGTGTTCGGCATGATCGGCCTTCACACCGGCAATCGCGCCGCGGACGAGGCGCCCTCATCCGTGTCATCCGCTACGTGGTCAACTCCTTGACGTCGTTGCGGTTTCCGCCAATGAGGATGACCGCGAGCGACCTCGAAACCATGCTCGACCGCACCGGCCCGGCATCTGACGAGGCGGGCACCACGAGTCTCCGGGCGTCCTACTGGCACCACGCTCCGGGCAGGTCGTGTGAGGAATCCTGGGATTTATGCCACCGTTTCCCTGTGTCCGCGAACCGGCGGTTAGCGTGGCGCGGGTGACTCGACAGAGGACTTTCCGGACAGAGGCATCCCATCGATTACGAGCCAGACCGGCCGCCCTGATCAGGTCCGCCGCCCTGGCGTGCGCGGCCGCGCTGGTCACCCTGGCCGTCCAGGCGCCCCCGGCGCTCGCCGACGACGCCACGATCTGCGGCCACCATGTCGGTGGGGACATCCTGAAGAAGTACCAGGACATGGGCGGGGAGCAATCCCCCTTGGGCTGCCCCACGACGGACGAACTCACCACTCCGAACGGGCGCGGCAGGTACAACACCTTCACCGGCGGCTCGATCTACTGGACCGCCACCACGGGAGCACACCCGGTCTGGGGGGCGATCGGCGCCAAGTGGGGCGCCCTCGGCTGGGAGACCGGCACCCTCGGCTTCCCGACCGGCGACGAGCTGACCAACCCCGACGGTCAGGGCAAACGTCAGCAGTTCGAGGGCGGCACCGTCTACTGGCACCCCACCCTCTCCCACGGCGCCCATCCCGTGTGGGGAAAGATCGGGGAGTTGTGGGGGCAGTACGGCTGGGAGAGCGGGCCGTTCGGCTACCCGACGTCCGACGAGCAGCCGGATGACCCGGACAAGGAGGTCTTCCAGACGTTCTCGTCCCACGGTCTGTCCATCTTCTGGAGCGCGAGCAACGGCATCGAGGGGTGCCACGGCGAGTGCGTGGGCTACGAAGGCACCACGGGGACGGACTGGTTCAGGAAGGTCCGGGTCGAGATCCCGTACGGGACCAGCAATGCCGTGGTCCGGCCATACCCCACGGACGACGGATACCGTGACGCCCGCACCGACTTCCAGGGCGCGTGGGCGCAACTGTGGCAGGTGGTGCCCTATCCGAACGACGTGGACGAGACCGAACACCGTTCCCTGTTCGAGCAGTTCGCCTGCCATGCCAAGTTCGTCGTCGAGGATCCCCTGGACGACAGCGGCTGGAGCACCGGACCGACCTTCGATCTGGAGTCCTGGCACGCGGACGTAGGCATGGACAACGCCACGAGCCTGGTCTACTTCCTGCAGCATCGGTGCAACTGGGACTGAGCTTGTCCACACAGGGGGCCGGGCAACTCGCGTCCGGCCCCCTGTCGCGTCTGAGAGCCGTGCCGCGTCGAGGACGGCCTGGACGAAGACCGCGGGTGCCTTCTGGGGGAGGTTGTGGCCGATGCCCTCGACGACCCGGGTCTCGTAGGGCCGGTGAAGCGGTCGCGGGTGCCGTCGCCGGGCGCGGTGAAGGGGTCGAAACGGGGGTTCAGGGTGATCGTCGGGCGCGAGTCCCGGCCCACCAGCCCAGGACCGGGCTCCACGTCCCCGTCCTTCCTGGCGGCAATGGCCGGATACCTGGCGGCGCACCGGATCGACCATCTCAAGGCGGTGCCGTCCCACCTGGCAGCGGCGTTTTCGGCCGACGGCGCCGACAAGGTGATGCCGGCGAAGCCCGTGGTCCTCCGCCGGCCCGGCCCGGCCAGGGTCCGGCATCTGAGAGTCCCCCCGGCGAGGGGCCGGCGACCAGGCAGTCCTGGCTGGTCTCCCGGGGTCTGCTGCTCGAACCGGGGCCCCCGCGGACGCTGACGATCGCGACCTTCGTCAACCAGGTGGGCAGCGGTCTGTTCATGATCAGCGCGGCGCTCTTCTTCACCTGCTCCGTCGGCCTGTCGGTGGAGCGGGTCGGCCTCGGCATGGGTATCGGCGCGCTGGTCGGCCTGCTGTCCGGCGTACCGATCGGGCGGTTGGCCGACCGGCGGGGTCCCCGAGAGGTCTACCTCGTCACCCTGTGCGTCCAGGCCGCGGCGATAACTTCCCCGGTGCTGGTCCGCTCGTTCCGGCTGTTCGCACTGGTGGTCTGCCTCACCGAGGCAAGCGCGCTCGTCATCGGCCGACTGTCGCATCTGGAACCGCTCGGAGCCCCGGCCGGCGCCAGGCAACGCAGCGCGATGAAGGACTACCCGTACCTCGTCTCTGGCGCCCGCGCACGCCCCGGGCCAGTACCCCGGCATCTCCAAGATCGCCAACGGTCTGGCCGACATCGCCTCGCCGTCCGTTCTCGGCCTGCTCTGCATCAGTTGGGGCGCCCCGGGCTGGTTGTCGCAGGTCGAGCGAGCACTCGGTCCGTGACCGTTAGTAACCGGCGGCGCCAGTGTGGTTCGCCCAGTCGGCTTGGCGAAGCGGCTCGGCAGTCGCCGGTCAGGGAAGCGCGGTGGTGGTACGGCGGCCGCCTGTGACGCGAAGAAGGTCGAGTTTCCCCGCGTCGTCGCTTCCGGTCGCGGCCGTGTAGGTGACCATGCGCAGGTCGACGCCGGGGACGATGAGGACGTCGCAGTCGAGCAGGATGTCACCGATCTCCGGATGCCGGATCGTCTTGCGGTCAGTCGTGTGCGGGGCGGCGGTCGACTGCGTGGCCCAGTGACGAGCGAAGACGTCGGATGTCTCGCGCAGTTCCGTCACGAGTCGATCGAGTTGGGGGTCCGCGGGATAACGGGACACGGCGTCCTTGAGATCCGCGACGATCGACGCCTCGGAGGCGTCCGGTCCGCGCTCGGACCGGATGGGAGGCATCGAGGCGTGTGCGACGCCGTTGCCGAAGACCGCCCGGGCGAGGTTGCGTTCGGCGGTCGGGAGGGCGGAGGGGTCGCCGTGCAGCGCGCTCCACATGGTGTTCCACCACACCAGGGTCCAGCCGGCGGTGAACACGCCGATCGGGACGTCACCGAGGCGCACAGCAAGCCGTTGGATACTCGGGGGCACATGGGTGCTGACCGTCCCGTCCCGTGGCGGCAACAGCCCGGCGCTTCGGTACAGCTGGTCGCGCTCCGCACGGGAGAGCTGAAGTGCCCGGGCGAGGGCGCCGACCACTTGGTCCGAGGGGTTCCTCGCACGACCCTGCTCCAGACGCAGGACGTAGTCGACGGAAAGCCCCGCCAGTTGCGCCAATTCCTCACGGCGCAGCCCCGGAGCCCGACGGCCTGCCGCCACGGTGAAACCGGCGTCGGCCGGGGAGAGGCGGTCGCGCCAGGCTCGCAGGAGTGCGGCGAAATCGGAGCGGGAGGCGGCCATGACTCCATTCTCGCAGTGCGGCACCGCATCAGCCTGGGTACTGCCGGTCCTACTGACGAGGAGGGCACTGGTCGTTGGTGGTGGAAGCAACGAAGGTGCAACTGCGTCCAAGCCGGACACCATCGGCTGACCAGTGAGGGAGCCTTCCATGAAACACACCATCGTGATGACGGGCGCGAGCCGCGGGATCGGCCGCGTCGCCGCGGAACAGATCCTGCGCCAGTCACCGGATGTGCGCCTTCTCGTCGTCGCCCGAGGCTCCTCCGGCGCCCAGGTCGCCACGGAACTCGGCAAGGGCGGGAACACGGTCTCGCACATCGCGGCAGATCTCGGTTCGTTGGACAGCGTCCGCTCGGCCGCCACCCGGATCCGGGACCTGCTCGACAGCGGTGAGCTGCCGCCGCTGCACGGCTTCGTGGGCAACGCGGGTATCCAGTACACGAACGCGCTCACCGAGGGACCCGACGGGTTTGAGGCCACGTTCACGGTCAACGTGCTCGCCAACCACGTGTTCGTCCGCATGCTCCAGGACCGCTTCGTCGCTCCCGCCCGGATCGTGATCACCGTCAGCGACACTCATTTCGGCGACTTCAGGCACAACCTGGGCATGGTGCCCGGCCCGGCCTGGAAGTCGCCGGACGTCCTCGCCCGCACCGGCGCGTTCCCCGAGCCCGACACCGCGGCCGCCGGCCGCACCGCGTACTCGACGAGCAAGCTGGCCGCCATCTATCTCGTGCACGAGTACGCGCGTCGCCTGCCGGCCGGGATCGACATCGTCGGCTACAACCCGGGCTTCGTCCCCGGTACCGGCCTCGCGCGCAACGCAGACCCCGTCTCCCGGTTCGCGATGCGGCGCATCCTGCCGGCGATGACCCTCACTCCGTTCGCCACCAGCCGCCATGCGGCGGGCCGCTACCTTGCCGACGTCGTCCTCGGCTCGATCCAGGCGCCGACCGGTTCCTACGTCGACCGCAATCGTGTGGATCGCTCGTCGGAGGAGTCCTACGACCCGCGGCGTGAAGGCGAACTCTGGGATGCCGCTGAACGGTTCACCGCTGCGCGAGCGGCCAGGGATGCGTTCACGCTGTCTCGACCGTGTAGGCGTGCGGCGCCGAACACCGCCTGAAGCTTGAGGGCTTGAGGACTTGAGGGGTTGAGGGACGGTTCCGGGGGCGGAAGACCACCGCCGGCCTCGGCGGCGCTCCGGGAGCAGATCTCGTCGACCGCGCGCGTGCCGCAGCGAGGGGCCATGAGAGGGCCGCCGTACGCCGATGTTCGACGGGCCCTCAGTCCGGCTGGTGCGCGCGCAGGCGGTCGGACCAGTTCACGACGAGCGGTACGGCCTGGCCGACGGCGAGGAAGAGAGCTCCCATGACGAGCCAGCCCGGCTCGCCCCAGCCGAGGCAGACGAGGCCGAGCAGCGGCGGGCCGACGGCGTTGGACAGGCCCTGACCGATGGCGAACAGACCCGAGTACTGGCCCTGCGCGTGCTCCGGGGCGAGGCCGAAGGACAGCTCGAACGAGGCGGCGGAGTGCCACAGTTCGCCCACCGTGTGGACGATGACACCGAGTACGACGACGACCACGGCGATCCATCCGGGCGCACCGGCCGCGACCGCGATGAGAGCGGCGGCCAGGAGGAACGCCGCGCCCGCGCGGCGCGCTGTCCGGCCGGCCGCCGCGTTGTTGTCGACGCCGCGGCTGACCCGTACCTGGAGACAGACCACGAGGGCGGTGTTAACCGCCACACTCGCGCCGACGAACCATCGCGGCGCCTGAGTGTGCCCGATGATCCACAGCGGCAGGGCGAAGATCAGCACCTGGGTCTGGATGGACATGATCCCGTCCAGGACGGTGAGCACCACGTACGGCTTGTCCTTCAGGGCCGGCCAACGGCCGCCCTCCGCCGGGGCCCGCACCGGCGGCACGGACGGAACGCGGGAGGCGACGGCCGCGGAGAGAAGGAACATGACGGCGGTGCCGAGGACGAGGCTCACGTACGCGGTCCTGGTGTCCAGCTGGACGACGACGCCGGCCGCCAGGGCTCCGCAGCCGACGGCGATGTTGTTGAGGGCGCGCAGGTAGGAGCGGTAGCGGGTGGGATTGGGGGCGCCCAGGGCGCGGGTCAGCGGACCGCGGGCGGCGGTGCCGGCCGAGATGGCGAGTTCGGCCACGCACAGGAACACGATCAGCGAGGGAACGGCGCGCACGAACACCAGCCCCGCCACGGCGAGGGCCTGCACGACGACCGCGAGCCGGAAGACCTCGCGCGGGCCGCGCCGGTCGGCCAGGTGGCCCACGGGGACGCCGGCCGCGAGTCCGATCAGGGCGGCGGCGCCCAGGGCGAATCCGACCCGGGCGACCGGAAGGCCCACGGAGCGGGTGAAGAACAGCGCGGCCCCCGAGATGAACAGACCCTTGCCGATCTGGTTGACGAAGGTCGCAGCGGCGAAGGCGCGTTGGGGGCTCGTCTCGGGTATGAGGCCGCGGGCCACCAGCCAGGCCGGTAACCCTCCTGCGCTGCTCTTCTCGGCCGGCGTCTCGCTCTCGCTGTGCCGACGCCGCGTCCTGGTGTCCAACTGCTGTCCCTCCGACTCTGGTTGATGACGGACGCTCGGGCGCTCCCCTGGCGCAAGGGCCGTCCGCGCCGCGTGGCTGCCGGGTGCTCTCGGGTTCGCCCCCGGGTTCAGGCGGACCTGTGGCGGGCGCCGCCGTCGATGTGGATCGTCTCGCCGGAGACAAAGCCCGCACGCAGGAGCCACATCACCGCCTCGACGACGTCCTCGCTCTCGCCGTGGCGTTTGACGAGGGTCGCGTCCGCGCTCTTGCTCAGCAGGGCGGCCTTCCTGTCACCGAGGCGGTCCCATGCGCCCGAGTCCACGACACCCGGCGATACGGCGTTGACCCGGACCGGCGCCAGATCCGCCGCCAGGTGGCGCGCGGCGAACTCGACCGCGCCGTTGGTGACACCCTTGACGAGCGATCCGGGCCCGGGGCGCCAGCCGACCACACCGGAGAACAGCACCATCGACCCGGTCGGCCGCAGTACCGGCGCGAAGTGCTTGGCCACCAGCATCGGGCCGACCACCTTCGCCGTGAACGCAGCCAGCAGCCTGCCGCGGTCCAGTTCGGTGGCGCGGACGTCGTGCGGCGCCGAACCGGTCGTCACGATGTGGTCGATTCCGTCTTCCAGAAGCTGCGCGGCGGCCGCGAGCGTCGACTCGTCCTGAAGATCGACCCGTACCGCTGTGGCGCCGATCTCGCCCGCCAGCGCGTCGGCCGCCGCCCGGTCGCGGGCACCGACGACAACGTCGTACCCGTCCTTCGCCGCACGCCTCGCGACGGCCGCGCCGAGCGCCCGTGCGCCTCCGATGACCAGGATCCGTTCCATGCGTCTCGACTCCCTTTCGTAGGGTCAGATCTGACGGTATGGTTTTGATACCGGTATCTACAACGAAACTGGGAGCGGCGATGGGCAAGGCGTACAACGTGATGGCGGCGACCTGCCCGAGCCGCACGGTGCTGCACCGCATCGGCGCCCGCTGGACCGTGTTCGTCGTCAACGCCCTCGCCGACGGCCCCCGCCGCTTCACCGAACTCAAGGGACACATCCGGGGTATCACCCCGAAAGCGCTGACCGAGACCCTGCGCTCCCTGGAGGCCGACGGTCTGATCAGCCGCCACGACTACGACGAGAACCCGCCCCGCGTCGAGTACGCGCTGACACCGCTGGGCCGCTCCCTGCTCGTCCCGCTGCGCGCCGTGCGGGCCTGGGCCGAGGAGCATGTCCCGGACATCGAGGCGGCCCGCGCCCGCCAGCCGGTTCCTGACCCGTGAGCCGGCAGCCGGCACGAACCCTCCGGCCGCACGCTGGCCGCGGCCCGGGTGACCGTCGGCGGCAGACCCCAGAGCCCGCAGCTTTGTCGCCGTACCTGGGCGACGACGTGGCCGGGACCGGCGCCAGCCTCAACCTTCCGTCCTCCGGCTGCGCGAACGGAGGCACCAGGTGATGGGCGCATGGGCCGCCGTGGACCGGCTGGGGGGAGCAGCCGCGCGGCTGGCCTGGGCGTGCCGCTGCACTCCCTGTTCGCCTTGGACGAGCTGAGACGCCATCAGGTCTCGGACTGATCAGAAAGCACAACCGGATGCCCAACCTGCATGACGTATTGTCCACCAACCCGTATCCCGGCCGCGGAGTGCTGTGCGCACGCGCTCACTCCGGTGCCGTCCTGGGCGGCTACTTCCTCACCGGGCGCAGCCCGGCCTCGCGTGACCGTGCCCTGCGCCTGGTCGGGGGCGACCTCCTGGTCGGCCCGCTGACCGAGACGGAGCACGACCCGCTGCGCCACTACGCCGCTGCGACCACCGCCGGGGACTGGCTCGTGCTCGGCAACGGCGAGCAGGTGTCTCAGGTGGCGCAGCGCCTGACCACGGGAGCGGCACCGGCCGAAGCGCTCGGCGGGCTCGAGTACGAGCCGGACCCTCCCATCCGCACCTCCCGCATCACGGCGCTGCTCCACCGCGACGCGGGGCGCACCGCGGTGTTCGGCGCGGCCCGGCCCAGCCGTGGCAGCCGCCTGACGACCAACGTGATGACGCTGACCGTCCAAGCCCTGGAACCCGGCGAGGCTGTCCTGTTGACGACTTATTTCTCCGACGGGGAGCAGGTTGCCGTCGCGGATCCGTTCGTCGAGACCTCCGTCGAGGCGAAGACGGGTGAGAACCTCCTGGAGGAGATCTGGTCCGCGCTCGACCCCCGGTTTCGCATCGCCGCCACGGTGGTGGACCCCATACAGGGACCGGCCTCGGCGATCCAGCGCTCCGCCTGACCGACACCCTCCAGCCCGGCGGCCGGTCGGCCGCCGGGCCCGACCGACGTCACGCGAGATTTCCGGCGCATCACCACGCTCTGTGCCGCACACACAGGCCGCGTGTCGGCGTCGGTTGCCCTTCCAGACCCGGCCCTCGCCCCGTCCCCTGTCCTTGTGGACCTGGACGTTGGGCATGCCGTGCACTGGGATGGAGTTCCCCGGAACCTGAGGAGTCTGTGTGCGTGCGACTGGAAAGCGTCCCGATTCCGAGCGCCCGGAGCACCGTGGAGCCGCGATTGCGCCGGTCGAGAGAGTCCGTACGCCGGAGCGTGCGTACCGGCCCGGCCGGGGCCGCCTGTCGGTCGACCTGATACAGGACCTGCAGGGCACGGTCGGGAACCTGGTGGTGTCCCGGATGGTGGGCGGGCATGAGGGCCCGGCACCCGCACCGACCGGTGGGGTGCCGGTGCAGCGCGTACTGGAGCCTGCCGCGACGCGGCTGGAGCACTACGCGAATGCCTTCGAGGACGGTGGCGAGCGTGAAGGCATGGTGGCCAAGAACTCACCGGCGCTCGCCGCGTTCGGTGAGGAGTTGCCCCCGAAGTTCATCGAGTTGGACGAGACGACGTCGAACTACGTGCCGGATCCCGAGCAGCCGGAAGCCAAACCCCCGTTGTCCGGTGGGCACTTCAAGAACGTCTTCGGCAAGGACAAGGATAGTGACCGCGCTGTCGCCGTGATGATGGAGAACTACCGGGCCAAGGAGGAGAAGTACACGGCAAGTGACGCGTTCATCCACCAATGGTCCCAGGCGCAACAGCTCCTGGATCAGGAGGATGTCTCGCGCAGCCGGCTGGAACGGCAGGCGGCGGCCGCGCTCGGCAACCGCACGGAGGTCACGGACGTACCGGACCGCCTTCCGAACTCCATCTACCGGCAGAACGTCTCGGGGACAGCGGCCAAGGCGGTGCTGGGGGCGCTGCTGCCCGAAGGGAAGGACACGTTGACCTTCAAGGAGGGCGAGGATGAGTTCGAGAGTGTGATGGGGACGGTGAACGGCAAATCCACCCTCAACATCGTACGGACGTTCAACCAGATCAAGAAGGACTCAGGAGGCCCGCAGTACCGGATCAAGGGCGGCGGCCTCAGGCGGGTCGGCGAAAACTTCCAGCTGAGGTTCGACATCGTCGAGGCGTGAGGGCTGTCCCGGCTCTACTCCTGAAAGTACTCACGGCGCATCGTCGATCATTCCGAAGGCTTCGGGGAACTCATCGAGGAACTCGCGGCGAGCTGGGTCGCTCTCGGCGGCCGCCATCTCCCCGATCAGCTCGATCAGCTCCTGTCGCTGATCATTGGGCAACGTGCTGACCACGTGGGCGACGCCCTCCAGCACCTTGACCGCGTCGTCCGGGTTCATCTGCTCGTCTTCGCAGCCGTCGATGAACCACAGAACATCGACCAAGGCCTCGGCCAAGGCACGAGTCAGGGACGGGTACGAAGACGTCATCACGACGGCCTCCCAGCAGATCAACGGCAGAGTCCGGCCATCCCACCACGCCACACTGACATCACGATCCGTGAGCCCCCGCATGCGATAGGTCTGCCCGCCCAGTTTCTCCAGTGTGGCGCGGGGCGTTGAGGAGTCGCTCGCCCAGGACCAGCGCTCGGCCAGTACGCGGCAATGCCGTCGGGGCCGGGGCCAGGTGGTGCGGGTGCCGGGCGCCGACGTGGTCGACGGCCATCTGCGTGCCGCGCACGAACAGTTGGTCGCCGCGTTCGCGCGCGGGCCCGATATGCGCGTGCGCACGACACTGAGGGTGCCCATCACGTCATACGTGGCGATGGCAGGCCGGTCGGGCCAGAGGGCCAGCGACACGGTGATCGGAACGTGCGCCCACTGGTCGAGCTGGTCGGCCAGGGCATCGTGCTCACCGGCGTCGACGCCGCTCCCTCCGCCCCGGTTCTCGACGGAAGCACGGCGCGCAGATGGCGGGGGAACTGCCTGGCATCTGCCCTGCGCGGCGGTGCCACCGGCTGTTCTTCCGGCGAACCATGGCAGGACCTCGCCCGGATGCAACACGTGACAGACACCGACGGAGTCCGATGCCCAACTATCCGCGGCCGCCATCCGACCCCGAAGTCGAGGCGGCGATGACCGCCCCGGCCGAACAGATCCCGGCGCTTCCGCCCGGGTCGGTCCCGGTCTACGGCAAGCCCCTCTACCCGTCATCTCAGACGAGACCCTGTCCGCCGCCGGGATCACGCGCTGGAACGCGACCATTCCCGGCCGCCTGATCGGTGCCGGCGCTGGAGGAGAGTTCGTCGCAGGCACCGCGCTCTTGGCCCGCGACGCAATGGACCCGGACGGGATGGGAGGCCGCTGCTGGGCGACCGGTGCGGTACCGACGACGCGTCGGTCTACGCCGCACCCGTCCGCGCGCGACCGACCTCCAGTCGCACGTATGGCCCGGCAACTACCACGGACTCGACATGCTCGCGCCGGACTCCGGCAGACACGGGCGGCGATCGCGGCCCGGGACATGCCTGAGCGCGGGAGCGGCATACCTTCCGGCGCATGACGGGACGGTCCGCGCCAAAAGGAACGGTCACCGGGGATCGGTGGCCTCGGAAAAGGAGTTGAAGGAGAAATATGAAGGCAGCACGGTTCTACGGCAAGGAAGACCTCCGCATCGAGGAGGTGCCGGAACCCAGTCCCGGCCCGGGGCAAGTGAAGCTACGCAACG
Source organism: Streptomyces sp. NPDC048106 (assembly GCF_040706415.1). NCBI lineage: Bacteria > Bacillati > Actinomycetota > Actinomycetes > Kitasatosporales > Streptomycetaceae > Streptomyces > Streptomyces sp. NPDC048106. The sequence continues at coordinate 72,750 of NZ_JBEZND010000022.1, forward strand.
CGTTCGCCGGTATCTGCGGCTCCGACCTGCACTTCTTCTTCTATCCCGAGTCGCTGCCGTTCTCCCTGGACGAGCCGCACCCGCTGAGCGGGGCCACTCTGCCGCAGATCCTCGGTCACGAGTTCTCCGGCACTGCGCTCCCCCTCCCACCGTGGCGTCAGCACACGACGCACATCCGCTCCCCCGCATCGACCGCACCAACACAGCCGACAAAGGCCCCGTGAACCACCACACGCCGTCCCTTCCAAGCCCGAGCCCCGCTCCCCCCGATCGCAACCAAGGGGCCACAGCGAAGAGATCGCGGTTTCTCCGCGGGCACGCTGGTGTCACAGGCCTGCCAAGGCGAGGAGCCGGTGCATGTGTTCGGGCGGCAGGTTGGGGTTGCCGGCCGCGGCGGCAGCGACCGGTTCCGATGGATCGGCCAGCAACTGCGTCAGCTCGCGGGTCAAAAGCCGGGGATGGCGCGCGATCGCGCGGCGCACCGCGTGATCGGGATCGGCGGCCAGGCGATGGACGAGTTCCACCGGCAGGTCGGGGTCGCGCGGGGCCAGTTGCCGCATCCGCGGGTCGGGATCGGTGGCCAGACGCCGAAGGACGTCCGCCGGGAGGAGGAAGTCATCGACCGGACGCCACCGGGTCTTCTTCTCCGGGCGGTAGCCGCGATCGATGCGTTCGGCGGTGGCGGGGTCGATCCGGTCACGGGCGTGCAGGGCCATGGTCGTACGGACGCTGCTCTCCTCGTCGTCGAGCAGCCGGGCCACGACCGGCGCAGGGAGGCGGTCGGACATCGCGGCGGACGCTCGGAAGCAGACGTAGGGCGAGTCAACGTACGGCAAGGGGTCAGCGGTCACCCACGGCAGACGCAGTGCCCGGAGCTCCGCGTACGCGATCCGGCTCACGATCTGCCGTTCAAGCGCCTCGTCGTCCAAGACTTGGGGATCGGTGAGCCAGTCCGGCCCGGGCACGTCGGACAGGATCTGCGCGTGGATCGCTGCGCGGGTCGGCTCGGGGGTGTCCTGGCGGGCGAAGACGCGGAGCGTGACCCGCGGGCTGGGGTCCTCGGCAAGGATGTCACGCAGCGGCGGCGGGAGGTCGGGGTGCTCAGCGAGTTCCCTGCGCACCTCCTCGTCCGGGTCGTCGGCCAGCCGGCGGGCTCTGTCGGCAGCCAGCGTGCAATGGCGCACCGCTCCGGCGCGGGTGACCGGGTCGTCCATCAGCGCCGGGAGCAGGTCGGCAGGCGGGACGGGATGGGGAAGCCGTCGGTAGTAGGTCGCACAGGCTGCTGCGCGCACCGCGTCCTCGGGATCCGTCAGCAGAAGCCGACGCACCGCTTCCGGGGCCTGCGGCCACCATTGGGCAAGCGTCGCCCGGATCTTCGGTTCCGGGTCGGCCGCCAGCCGGGCGCGCAGATCCGCCGGCACGTGATCGCTCTCCGCCAGGTGCTGACGCACCCGCGGGTCGGCGTCGCCGAGCAGCCACTCGAACAGCTCTCGCGGCGCGTCGCCCGCGCCGACCACTACAGCCGCGCGTATCGCCGGATCCGGATGCTCGGCAAGCGTCATCCGGAAGGCATGCGGAAGGCTGCGGTTGAGCGCGAGCGAGTGCGTGAGCCAGTGATCGCCGAGAGCGGCGATCTCGGCGATCATGTCGTCGGTCAGGTCCGGGCGCTTGGCAACGCTGCCGAAGCCCCCGCGGTGGGCGAAAAGCCGGCGGACGAGCTCGGGCGGTAGCGCGGGGTTCCCCGCGAGTCCCTCCACCACCTTGTCGAGGTGGACCGGCGGCGTGACGTCCGACACGGCAAGCGCCCCTTCTGGCTCGGCGAGTTGACCGCCGAGTCTGTCATGCGCGGTCGTCCTTTGGCGCTCCGCCAAAGACAGACGGGGAACTTCATCGAGCGGTCTGTTCCATCACCGAGCCCGGAGTGGGCGGAACGGCGAACTCCCGGTGCGCGGCGAGCGTTTGCTGGAATCCCGGCGATCACATCCCCGCCGACGCGGGGACGTGCCGACAGGCCGAACCCCCTCCCCCTTGTCAAGCCGCGGACTTCAGCACCCAGGCCGTTCCCAGTCTGCTGCGCAGCCTTGACGGTATTGGTCTGGGCCAATACCGTCTGCTTCGCACAGAACTCCACATGTCTCAACACCGCGAGTTTTCATCAGAGTTGACGATGCGTCCGCCGGTCGGGGGACGAGTGCCCGGCGCCAGAGGCGGCACAGCGACAGACGCGATCATGTCCTTCCTCGGAGGCCAGACCTATGCAATTACCCCCTGCAAGGGCACAGCGCGGCGGGTGGAAGAGAGCGCTCTCTCTGATTCCCGTCGTCGTATTGACGGTGGCGGCCAGCCTCGCCACGGCACTGGATGCCCAGGCGGCAGTGCCCCCGGCACCGTCGGGCTTCACGCTCACTTGGAGCGACGACTTCAACGGTGCGTCCGGCACCGGCATCGACCAGAGCCTGTGGAAGTACGACACCGGGCCGGGCAGCAACTTCGGCACCGGTGAGATCGAGACGATGACCAACAGCACCTCGAACGTCTACTACGACGGGCAGGGTCATCTGGTCCTCCAGGCCCTGCACTCGGGTTCCGACGCCCGGAGCGGATGGACCTCCGGGCGCGTGGAGACCCAGTCGGCGGGCTTCGGCGCCCCGGCGGGCGGTGTCGTACGCATCGAGTCCGTCCTCCAGCAGCCCAACGTCACCACCGCCAACGGCGCGGGCTACTGGCCGGCCTTCTGGATGCTCGGCGCGCCGCTGCGCGACGGTGTGACCTGGCCGAAGTCCGGCGAGATCGACGTCATGGAGGACATCAACGGTCGCAGCTCCGTCTTCAGCACCCTGCACTGCGGTGTGAACCCGGGTGGGCCGTGCAACGAGTCGACCGGCATCGGCTCGGGTGAACGCGCCTGTTCGGGCTGCCAGACCGGCTTCCACGACTACGCGGCGGAGATCGACCGCTCGGTGTCACCGGAGCAGATCAGGTTCTACCTCGACGGGAACAACTTCTTCACCGTCAACGCCAACCAGGTGGACGCCACGACCTGGTCCGACGCGGTCGACCACCCCTTCTTCATCATCTACGACCTGGCGATCGGCGGCGGCTTCCCGGACGCCTTCGGCGGGGGCCCGAACGCGTCCACGGTCTCCGGCGGCAAGCTGGTCATCGACTCGGTGGCCGTCTACAACAAGACGCCCGGCTCCGGAGGCGGTGGTGGCGGCGGTTCGGTGAACGGCCAGACGATCACCGGACCCGGCGGCAAGTGCGTGGACGTGGCGGGTGACGACACCGGCGGCGACGGCACCGCGGTCCAGCTCTGGGACTGCCAGTCGGCGGCCAAGGACCAGCACTGGACCTGGAGCGGCCAGACCCTGCAGACCCTCGGCAAGTGCCTGGACATCGCCGGCGGCAACAGCGCCGCCGGTACGCAGCTGCAGCTCGCCACCTGCAACAGCGGCGGCTACCAGTCGTGGGTGCGGCAACCCGACGGCTCGCTGCGGAACCCGACCAGCGGCCGGTGCATCGACTCGCCGTCGGGTGCCACCGCGAACGGCACACGCCTGCAGATCTGGGACTGCAACGGCTCCGCCGCCCAGCAGTTCGCCATCGGCACCCCGATCTACGGACCGGGCGGCAAGTGCGTGGACGTGGCGGGTGACGACACCGGCGGCGACGGCACCGCGGTCCAGCTCTGGGACTGCCAGCAGGCCACGTCGCTCGACCAGAAGTGGACCTGGAACGGCCAGACCCTGCGCACGCTGGGCAAATGCCTGGACATCGCAGGCGGTGTGAACGCGGCCGGCACGAAGCTCCAGCTGGCCAACTGCAACGGCGGCGGCTACCAGAACTGGGTCGCCAACGCCGACGGCTCGATGTCCAACCCGACCACCGGCCGGTGCATCGACTCGCCGTCGGGTGCCACCGCGAACGGCACACGCCTCCAGATCTGGGACTGCAACGGCTCCGCCGCCCAGAAGTTCTCGCTGGCGTGATCGCCGGCATGAGCAAGGTGCACCCGGTCTGAAATGAGACGGGGCGCACCGAAGGGCCGCACCTCGACCGGTGCGGCCCTTCGCTGTATCGCCGCTGCGCAACGAATCCGCTGATGCCTTGCTCTAACAGCAAGCTCGCCCGGGCGGGCATGATCCGCGGCACCGACCAGCCCGAGAGCACCCTGCGAATGACGCAGATCGCTGAACTGCTCGGCCGCCCCAAGACCCGCTTGACCTATCAGGTGGCCTGCCTCCAGCACGCGGATCTGGTCGCACGCGACTCCGTCTGCGGCGACCGGCGCGGCGTCGCCCTGACGCTGACCGACAAGGCCCGGCGACTGCTCGCCCAGCACTTCCCCATCCTGACCGAGACGGTCAACCAGGTCCTGGCCGACGCCCTCGGCCCCATGCAGTTCGAAGCCCTCACCAACCTGCTCGCCCAGGCATCCAACGCTGCCACCGCGACACCGGCCCCGGACTCCCGCACCGGTGGTTCGAAAACGGCCGGCTGAACGCTCGGGACGGGAGAATCACCCCACGTGTCAACCCGACGCAGGCGGGGTGGAATGCACAGGGATCGAGCGCGGCCGGGGCCCGCATGCTGTCAGGCGGATTCAAACTCAGGGGGTGGTCCGTCTCGACCCCGAGCCGGCCGTGTTCCACGCGATGCTGGACGGCTGGTCGAGGCAGCAGCGGTCGCGGTTCTTGAACTTTGATGCCACAGTCAAGCCGCGTCTGGCGCTGCTGAAGCGGTTCGCGCCCTACGACGGTGGCGCCGACGTTTTCCTCGCCACGTCAGAGGAACGGGACCGGGTGTGCGATCGGCATACCGGCTGGCTTTCCCGTTATCCCTCGGCTCTGTGACCCGCTCGGATCTCCGCCCCACTCAGAATCGTCTCCACCGCGAATACCGGGTCGAGAGGCTCCACGAGCTCTTTGTGGGCGACGGCCACGAGCCGCGCGGGCGCATCACCGTCCAGCAATGCGCTCACATATTCGATGGCCTCCGCAGGCGAGAACATCGGCAGCCTCTGGCGCAGTGTCCGCACGGCGTGCAGGCGTCCGCGAGCAACGGCGACTTCGCACAGCGCATCGTGCAGATCGTCTACGGCGGAGCGCACCGGCAGCCCGCGTATCCGGGCTCGATAGTCGGCCTCCCACTTCCCGGTTACCGCGGAGACGACGCCGACGCAGTGCAGTCCCCCGTCGACACGGTCGACCAGGTAAGGCCCGTTACCGGCCAGCATGAACTTCGGGTTCCGCGTGCGTACGAACTCCTCAGAGGTCCAGGTGACGATCCACACCAGCTCGTGCTCCCTGACGTCGACCACAGCCATCCGCATCGCGTCCACGTCCGCAGCCCGCCACTGCTGATAGTCCCGCTCCAACTGGTCCTCGACAGCCCGAACGGCGGCCTCTCGCTCAATCACGCATGCAGCTTCCCGCACAGGCCCCTCCCTCGACCAGCGAATTCGCCCGGACCAGGGGCACCGTGGCCGCCGCCCCGGGCAAGCCCCTCGCGCGAAGGGCTTGCCCGGCGGCGTGCGCGGCGTCAGCGGCCGACGGGCTCTGGGTGGCGCCGGCAACGCCGGTCAGGGTCGTCAGCGTTGATCTCCATGAGGGGCGGGGTGTTCGTCAGGCGGGAAGTGGCTCGATGCGGGCGGGGACGTGCTTGTGCCAGGGAGTTCCGGCGATGGGGTCGCGCCAGGTGAGGTCGGTGAGGGTGTTCAGGGCGACGCCGGTGCGTTCGGTGCCGCCCTCCTCGGTGGGCAGGTCGAGGCCGAAGCCGTTGGGCAGGGCCGCATGACCTGGCTGGAGGCGGTCGTCGACCTCGACGAACGCCTGCGCCGTCCCGCGCGACGTGGTGATCCGGGCGAGGGCGCCGTCGGACAGCCCGAGTTGTTCGGCGTCGTGCGGGCTGACGCGCAGCGTGCCCTGCTGGTCGCGCTTGCGCCAGGTGTTGTCCCGGAAGATGGTGTTCGCGGTGAAGGCCCGGCGCTGGCCGGCGGCCAGGACGATCGGGAAGTCGTCGCTGGTGTGCACGGCCGGAGTGGTGTCCAGGCCGGCGAGCAGGCCGAGGAGTTCGGGGATGGGCAGCGGGATGCGGTGGCCGGGGTGGGGCACGTAGTTCCAGGCGTCGGCGTACTCGTCCTCGGTGAACGTGATCCCGGAACGGCCGCCCAGCATCGCGTCGAACAGCGCGTCGGCGCTCGGGTGCCCGGCCCGGCGCATGGCGGCGGGGTACTCCTTGGCGATGCGCTGGGCGAGCGCCCACAGCACCGCGGCGGAGCGGGCGCCGTCGGGAAGAGTGGGTCCGAGGGTCTCGTACAGCAGGTACGGGGCCATGGCGAAGGTGCTCTTGTCGACGGCGGCCAGGGCGGCGAAGGCGAGCTTGTAGGGGGTACGGCCCAGGCGGGCCGCGGCGCGCAGCAGGGTCAGCCTGCTGCCGGGGACGGCGTTCAGCTCGCGGACGAGGCGGGCGTAGATCTCGGGTTCGGGCAGGGTGCCGGGCAGGGGTTCGAGGACGGGGGCGCGCAGGTGGAAGGTGTTGTGCGGGAACTCGAAGGTGAAGAAGGTCGCTTCCCACTTCTCGAACTGTGAGGCGGCCGGGAGTACGTAGTCGGCCTGGCGGCCGGTCTCCGTCAGGGCGACGTCGATGACGACGACCAGGTCGAGTGCGGCGAGTGCCTCCGTGAACGCCGCGGAGTCCGCCAGGGAATGCGCCGGGTTGGACGACTCGATGATCATCGCCCGGAAGCGGTCGGGGTGGTCGGTGAGGATCTCCTCGGCGATGACGTTGCAGGGGACCAGGCCGCCGAGCATCCGCGCGCCGGTGACGGGGGTGCGGCGCGGGCGGGTCGAGTAGCGGGCCAGCGGGGCGATCCACGAGTGCGGCTGCATGGCGCCGGGCTTGGCGAAGTTCCCGGTCAACAGCCAGGTCAGCTTGTTGAGGTAGGACACGAGCGTGCTGTTGGGGCTCTGCTGCACGCCCAGGTCCTCGTACGTGGAGACGCTGGAGGCGGTGCCGATGACGCGGGCCGTCCGGCGCAGCAGATCCTCGTCCACACCGCAGGTCCGCGCGCAGCGGGCGACGTCCACCGTCCTGAGCTGCTGGAGCACCGTGTCCGCGCCGGTGGTGCGGGTGGTGAGGAAGGAGTGGTCGACGAGGTCGTCCTGGACGAGGACACCGAGGATGCCGGCCAGGCACCAGGCGTCGGTTCCGGGCCTGACCTGGAGGTGGATGTCGGCGAGGTCGGCGGTCTCGGTGCGGACGGGGTCGATGACGATCATCGTGCGGGCGGGGTCCTTGGCGATGTCCTTGAGCACGGTGCGGGCGCGCGGGACGCCGTGGGACTGCCAGGGGTTCTTGCCGAGGAAGAGGGACACTTCGGCGCGGGTGAAGTCGCCGGCGGTGTGTCCGCCGGTGAGGTGGGCGTCGACGTGTCCCTCGCCCGTCTTCTCCTGCGCGAGGGGGTTGGAGCGGTAGCGGGCGCCGAGGGCGCGCAGCAGGGCGCCGCTGTAGGCGCCGCCGAGGTGGTTGCCCTGTCCGCCGCCACCGTAGAAGAAGATCGACTCACCGCCGTGGGTGTCGCGCACGTTCTTCAGCCGTGCGGCGATCTCGCGGATGGCGGTGTCCCAGTCGATCGGCGTGAAGCTGCCGTCCGCCTCCCGTCGCAGCGGCGTCGTCAGCCGCACGCCACCGTTTTGGTAATGGTCCAGCCGCAGGGCCTTGTTGCAGGTGTAGCCGGCGGTGGCGACGTGTTCCTTGTCGCCGCGGATCTTGGTGAACCGGCGGCCGTCCGTCTGGATCTGGATGCCGCAGTTGTTCTCGCACAGGATGCAGGCGCTCTTGTGCCAGGCGGTGTCGGCTGTCATTGCCCTGTGTCTCCTCGTGCGGTGGGTGGTCGGGGCAGCCCGCGCCCCTGGGACGTGCCCGACGGCGCGGGGGTGAGCGGTCGGTGAGGTGCTGGTCAGCCGAGCGGGTCGGCGGTGTCCCGCAGGGTGGCCAGGACCGGGGCGTACATGCGGGCCTTGATGGTGCCGAGGGTGTCGCCGGCCCTGGTGACCTGTGCCTGGGCGATCCCGATCGCGGTGGACCGCACGGCGTCCTCGCTGACGGCCTGGTCGACGATGCCAAAGGCCGCGGCGTCGGCGCCGCCGTAGCGGCGGGCGGTGAGCATGGCCTCGTGCGCGGTCTGCGGTGCCAGCCGCGACTGGATGAGGGCGGCCATGCCGGGGGTGAAGGGGATGTTGATGTCCGCTTCGGGCAGGCACCAGTAGCCGCGGTCGGCGCGCATGACGCGGAAGTCATGGGCGAGGGAGAACATCGCGCCGGCGGCGAAGGTGTGCCCCTGTAGTGCGGCCACCGTGATGACCGGCAGCGACAGCATCCGCGCGAGCAGCTCGTGGACGGAGACGACGTAGTCCCGGTGCTGGTCGGCATGGGCGAACAGCCAGTCCAGGTCGAGTCCGTTGGACCAGAACTTGCCGGTGGCGGCGGTGACCAGGGCACGCGGCCCTTCCGCCTTCTCCACCTCGTCGAGCGCGGCACTGACGGCGGTGAGCCAGTCGGGGTGGAAGCGGTTCTCACCGTCTCCCAGGTCGAGGACGAAGACGTCGTCCTGACGGTCGAGCGCGGGCATGGCGGCTCCTTCGAGCTGAGCTGATCTGATGGTGAAGAGATGGGGCGGCCGCGGGCTACGGCCGGGGTTCGGCACCGGGACGGTCGCGCAGGGCGTAGAGGAGCAGGTCGTGGATCTCGGCGGCGGCTGCCTCGATCGGGGCGGTGCTCTGCTCGGCCCGGCACATGATCACCGCGCCTTCGACCGCGGCGATGATGAAGGCACCGAGCCGGCGGCTGCGCTCCTCGGTCAGGCCGTGCCGGACGAAGAGGGCCGCGAGGGCCTCCTGCCAGCGGGCGAAGACGGCGGCGGCGGAACGGGCGAGTTGCGGGACGTCGTCGTTGGTCTCCACGGCCACCGCCACGATCGGGCAGCCGGCCCGGAAGCCGCTCTCCACGAGCCGGTCGCGCCAGAGCACGAAGAAGGCGTCGACGGCCTCCACCGGATCGTCCGCCTGCGTGGCGGCGTCGATCAGACCCGCGATGAAGTCCCCCGCCAGCGCCACCGCCTCGTCGATGAGCTGCGCCCGCCCGCCGGGGAAGTGGTGGTACACCGAGCCTCGCGGGGCTCCGCTGTGCGCGAGCACCCGATCGATGCTGGTCGCGCTCGCCCCGAACTCACGGAGCAGAACAGCGGCACTGAGGATCATCCGCTCCCGGCTGTCACTCTTGCGCGGACTCACACGCCATCGCCCTCCCGTCGACATGGCGGCCCGCCGAGCGGGCTACCGGTTGGTAACTTATGGGGTATGGCATAGAACATGCAAGAGGCTGTAGCGATCATTCCTCCAGTACGACGAATGCCGCTCAGGCGAGGCGTCGCGCTCGGACCGACACCTCGGGCCGCCGGCGGCGAGCGGGAACCCGCTGTCCTACGACGCGACGCACGCTGCCCGGCACGATCCCGGCCGTCCGGGCGCTGCAACTTGCGCGGTACCGCGCACGGCTGACGTCCGGCGGGCGGATCCGGCATACGCTGCTGCGATGCGGATCCGCCCTCTCGCCGTCGACGTGCTGATCGCGGCGGCGCTGGCGAGCGTGGCCGTACTGCTCGGGCAGGACGCCGTGCACCAGGGGCACGATCGACTCGGCGCGGCCGCCTACACGTTGGTGCTCCTCGTCCACCTGCCACTGGTGTTCCGCGGACGGGCGCCCGTCGCGGTCTGCTGCCTCATGCACGCGACCTGGCTGCTGTACATCAGCGGCGGCTACTGGCCCGTGGTGTGCAGCTTCGGCCCCATGCTGGCCGTCTACACCGTCGCCTCCCTGCGGTCGCCGCGCATCGCCGTCCCCTGCGCCGCGCTGATGGGCGCGACCTGGATCTACGCGGGCGCGGTGAGCCACACCGACGGCTGGCCGTCCGTCGTGGGGCAGGCCCTGATCTACCCGGCAGTGTTGTGGCGCTTCGGCGAGACCGCCCGCCGCTCGGCCGAGCTGACCCGGCAGTTGCGCCGCGAGCAGGCCGAGCGGGCGCGGCGCGAGGTGGCCGAGGAGCGCGGCCGCATCGCCCGCGAGCTGCACGACGTGGTGGCCCACCACATATCCGTGATCTCCGTGCAGACGGGCCTGGCCCGCTTCGTCTTCGCGTCCGACCCGCGGACCGCGCGCGGCGCGATCGACACCATCGACGCGTCGGCCAAGGAGGCCCTCGACGAGCTGCGCCGCATGCTCATGGTGCTGCGCTCCGACGACGAGGGAGCCCCGGCCTCCCCGATGCCGGGCCTGGCCCGCCTGGAGCAGATGGCCCAACGCCTGCGCACCGGCGGTGTCCCGGTGGCCCTGACCGTCGAGGGCACCCCGCGCCCGCTCACCCCGGGCGTGGAGCTGTGCGCCTACCGGGTGGTGCAGGAGGCGCTCACCAACGTGGTGAAGCACGCGCCCGGCGCGAGCGCCGAGATACGACTGGCGTACGAGGCGCACCAGGTGACGGTTTCGGTCACGGACGACGGGCAGGGGGTGATTCAGGACAGAGTACGGACCGACGGCGGGCACGGCTTGCTCGGCATGCGGGAGCGGGCCAAGCTTTACGGCGGGCGGATCAGCGTCGGTCCGCAGGAGCAAGGCGGCTTCGCCGTGCGGCTGACCCTTCCCACCGCCGCGCGGACGGCCGGGCAGGGGGACGACACCACCACATGATCACCGTGCTCGTCGTGGACGACCAGTTCCTCATCCGCGCCGGTCTGGTGGGGCTGCTGCGCGCCGCGCCCAGCATGGAGGTGGTGGGCGAGGCGAGCGACGGCGCCGAGGCCGTGGCGCTCGCCGCCGAGACCAACCCCCAGGTGATCCTGATGGACGTCCGGATGCCCGGCCTCAACGGGATCGACGCCACTGAGCGCATCCTCGCCCGGGCCGCTGACCCGGCGCCCCGCGTCCTCATGCTGACCACTTTCGACCTCGACGAGTACGTGTACGGGGCGCTGCGCGTCGGCGCGTCCGGCTTCCTCCTCAAGGACGCAGGTCCGGAACGGCTGTTCGCCGCGATCAACGCGGTCGCCAACGGTGACGCGCTCTTCGCCCCGAGCGTCACCCGCCGCCTGGTCCAGGCGTACGCCCGCCAGCTCGCCAGGGAACGGCCCCCGGCCCTCGACGCGCTGACGACCCGTGAACTGGAAGTCCTGAAACTGACCGCACGCGGCCTGTCCAACGCGGAGATCGCGGAGCGCCTCTACATCAGCGAGGCCACCGTGAAGACCCACCTCAACCGCACGATGGCCAAGCTGGACCTGGGCAGCAGGGCGCAGGCCGTCGTGGTGGCGTACGAGTCGGGCCTCGTCGTCCCCGGCCGCTGAGGCGTGTTTCCGAAGTCCCATCTGGCCCGGTCGCTGCGCCGGAGGTCAACCGCTGTGCGCGGATGGTCAATGCGGGCCGTTCCGGCCGGGGCGACGATCGGTGCACCCGTCGTACCTGGACCGAGCGGAGGCGGTGCGCGGTGCGGATCGTGTGCGTGGACGAGGACGGCGAGCGGGACGCGGAGCTGCGGTTCGGGCGGCCTGACGCGACGTTGGGCGATCTGGCGGCGGCGCTGGGGCTGTCCGGGCGGGTGCTGGCGGTGGACGGGCGGCTGCTGCCCGAGGACACGGTGCTGGCCGAGTCCGGGCTCGTCAACGGTTCCCGGGTGGCGGGCACCGCCCGGTCCGGCGCTCTCGGGCTGCGCAAGCCCGGGGCCGTCCTGCGGGTGGTGGGCGGGCTGGAGGCCGGACGGGAGCTGCCGCTGCCGGCGGGCCGTACCGTCGTCGGGCGGGGCCGGGACGCCGGCGTCCGGGTCGACGCCACGGGCGTCTCGCGGCGGCACGCGGTCTTCGAGGTGCTGCCCGAGGGGCGGGTGACCGTCACGGACGCCGGCTCGGCCAACGGCACCGACGTCAACGGCGCCCGGATCGTCGGGCAGGCCGCGATCGGGCCGGACGACCTGGTGTGCCTGGGCGGCGAGGTCCTGGTCCGCGTCCTTCCGGCCGGCCCGTCCGGAACCGTCCAGCGCGTCGACCCGGTCCGGCAGGCGGGTTCCGCCGGGACACTGCCGTTCAACCGGGTGCCGCGCGGCGGCCGACCACAGGAGCCGGCGCCGCTCACCGCCCCGGAGCCGCCGCCGCGTACGGACAAGACCCCGTTCAGCGTGTCCGCCATGGTCGGACCGCTGCTGCTGGCCGCGGCCACGGTGGTGCTCACCGGCGATCCGCGGTTCGCCGCCCTCGCGGCGCTGACCCCCCTGATGTTCCTGGGAAATTTCATCGAGGAGCGGGTCCGCGGCAGGACCGGTGGCAAGCGGGGCCGGCGCGACTACACGGCCCGGCTCACCGTGTTCGAGAAGCTCGTGGACGAGCGGCGGGCCGCGGAGACTCTCCGGCGGCGGTCGGCGCTCCCCGATCCCGCGGAGGTGGTCTTCCGGGCGACCGCCCCCTCCGTCGCGCTGTGGGAACGGCGGCCCGGCGCCGAGGACTTCCTGCGGGTGGCGGTGGGGTGGGCGGACCTGCGCTGGACGCCGCGGCTGGGGAGCGGCCGGGCTGAGCCCGCCGCCGAGCCGACCGCGATCCTGGCCGAGCGCGCGGTGCTGCCGCAGGTGCCGGTCGTGGTCACGGTCGAGGCGGGGCGGGCGGTGGGGTTCGAGGGGGACCGTGCCGCGTCGCTGGCCGTCGCCCGCTCGCTGCTCTGCCAAACCGTGGTGGGCAGCGGGCCCGCGGACGTCACGGTGGCGCTGTTCACGGACCCCGACAGGCTCGCGGACTGGGACTGGACGAAGTGGCTGCCGCACGGCACCGACCCGGTGTCGGGGACGGCCCGCCTGGTGGCCGTCGGCCCGGAGCAGAGCGACGCGCTGGCCCGCCAACTGCTCACCGCCGGGTCATCGGCCGCGGAGCCCCGACCGGCCCGGGCCGCGGGCGGCACCGAGCAGGCCGGGCCGGTGACCCTGGTCGTGGTGGACGGCGCGGCCCTGCTGGAGGGCCGCCCCTGTCCGCTGCGGGAGCTGATCGCGGGCGGGAGCGTGCGCTGCGGCGCGCTGGTGCTGACCACCCGGCTGCCCGCGCTGTGCACGACCGTGGTCACCGCATCGGCACCCGGCGGCGGCCGGGTCCGTGACGTCGCCTCGGGCGAGGTGGTGGCCGGCGTGCTGCTGAACGGCATGCCGGTGCCGCAGGCGCGGGAGACGGCCAGGGCGCTGGCCCGCTTCGAGGACCCCGAACTGGGCTTGCCGGGCGCGGGCCTGCCCGACCGGGTGTCGCTGCTGCCGCTGCTCGGCCTGGAGCGCGCCGACGGCGCCGCGGTGGCCGGGCAGTGGCGGCGGCGGGCGCCCGAGCTGCGGGTACGGGCGGTGCTGGGCGTCACCGAACGGGACGTCTTCGCCGTCGACCTCGACGACGACGGGCCGCACGCCCTCATCGCCGGAACGACCGGTTCGGGCAAGAGCGAGCTGCTGCGCACGCTCGTCGCCGGCATGGCCGTGGACGCGGACCCCGAGCACCTCACGTTCGCGCTGGTGGACTACAAGGGCGGCGGGGCGCTGGACGAGTGCGCGGCGCTGCCGCATGCCGTGGGCCTGGTCACCGACCTCGACGAGCAGCTCGGCGAGCGGGCCCTGCGCTGTCTGGAAGCCGAACTGCGCCATCGCGAGCGGCTGTTGCGGGACACCGGGCTGAGCCATGTGCGCGACTACCAGCGGCTGCGCGACACCGGCCGGGCCGATCTGGAACCCATGCCCCGGCTGGTCGTGGTCATCGACGAGTTCGCGACGCTGGTCAAGGCCCTCCCGGACTTCGTGGACTCGCTCGTCGGCATCGCCCAGCGCGGCCGCAGCCTGGGCGTGCACCTGGTGATGGCCACCCAGCGGCCGGCCGGCTCGGTCAACGACGCCATCAAGAACAACGTCAAGCTCCGGATCGCCCTGCGGCTGGAGAGCGTCTCGGACTCCCAGGACGTGATCGACGACCCGGCCGCCGCCACGATCGGCACCCGGCAGTGGGGCCGCGCCTACTACCGGCTCAGCGCCCGGGAGGTGCTGCCGGTGCAGACCGCCCTGTCCACTGGCGTCACGGCCGCGTCCGGTGCGACCGATCCCGTCACCGCCGTGCCCTTCGCCCTGGGGCTGCTCTCGGCCGGCCAGGACGAGGCGGATCCGGACGGCAGCACCGACCTGCAGCTCCTGGTGGCGGCGGCGCGCGACGCGGCCGCCCGGTCCGGCTTCGCCCCGCCCCGCCGCCCGTGGCCCGACCCGCTGCCGCCGGTGGTGCCCGCCGCCGGCCTGCCGCCCACGGCGGAGCGCGGCCTGCAGACCGGCACCGCGGACCTGTCCGCGTACGCCCTCGCCGACGACCCCGACGAGCAGCGGCAGTACCCGGTCGGCTGGGATCCGGCGGCCGGCAACCTCGTGGTCTACGGGGCGGGCGGCGCCGGCACCTCCACCGCGCTGGCCGCCCTCGCCCTGGCCGCGGCCGGGGCCGCGCCGCCGGACCGCTGCCATCTGTTCGTCCTGGATCTCGGCAGCGGCGGGCTGCGGCCGCTGGCCGGGCTGCCGCACACCGGCGCCCACGTCGGTCCGGCCGAGCGCGAACGGCAGATCCGCCTGATCAGGCTGCTGCGCCGCGAGCTCGACGCGCGCAAGGGCAGCGGCGAATCCGCCGCACCCGACTGGCTGGTGCTGGTGGACGGCCTAGGAGCGCTGCTGTCGGACTTCGGCAAGGACCTCGCCGGGATGAACCTGATGGACGACCTCGCGCGGGTCTACGCCGACGGCCCGGCGGTCGGCATCCGCTTCGCGGTCACCGCCGACCGCTCCGGCGCCGTGCCGTCGTCCTGGGCGGCCCTCACCCAGCAGAAGCTGCTGATGCGGCTGGCCGATCCGGGCGAGTACGGCTACTTCGACGTGCCGCGCGCCGCCGTCCCCGGCTACGTGCCGGGCCGGGCGCTGGTGGCCGCGACCCGGCAGGTGGTCCAGATCGCCTGGCCCGGCGACGACCTCGCCGCGGCCGTCGCCGCCGTCGCCGCCCGCCGGCCCGGGGCGGCCCGCACCGCGCCGGGGGTCGGCCTGCTGCCCGCCGATGTCGCCCTCACCGGTCTGGACGCGACGGTCTCGGCCGGCGCCGAACCGTGGCTGCTGCCCCTCGGGCTGGACGACGGGACGCTGCGGCCGGTGGGCCTGCGGCTGTACGAGCGGGACCACGCGCTCGTCGCCGGGCCGCAGCGGTCGGGCCGCAGCACCGCGCTGTGCACGCTCGCCCGCCTCGCGGCCGGCGCCGCCGACCCTCCCGCCGTCGTCGCGTTCGCGCCGCGCCGCTCCCCGCTGCGGGAGGTGCCGGGGCTCGCCGCGCTCGTCACCGACTACGCCGAGCTGGCCCCGGCCCTGGCCCCGCGGCCCGGCCCCGTCCTGTTGCTGGTCGACGACGCCGACACCGTGCCGGACGAGCTGGGCGTGCTCGACCGCTGGCTGGCCGAGGCCGGGCCCGGCGCCCACCTGGTCGCCGCCGGCCGCTCCGACGCCCTGCGCCGGGTCTACGGCCACTGGACGCAGGCCCCGCGCGACAGCCGCTGCGGGGTACTGCTGTGCCCCGACCACGACCTGGACGGCGATCTGCTGGGCACCACACTGCCCCGGCTGGACCGCATGGCCGCGCTGCCCGGCCGCGGCTACCTCGTGACCGACGGCGTCGCCTGCGGTGTGCAGCTGGCCCGCTGACCGGGGATGTGCGCCGGGCGTCAACGGCGGTGCGCTCTACGTCAATGACCTCCTCCGGCACCGCCGGAAGACTGCTGGTGACAAGCCGCAGGCACCCGAGGGGAGAAGCACCATGACCACGGTGAAGTCCACCGACCTGGCGCACCAGGAAGCCGCGAAGATGCTGAGCCTGATCAACAGCCAGATGCCGGGTCTCATCCAGCAGCTGAACGCCCACGGGCAGACGCTGAGCGACCCGAACAACTGGGACGGCCCGCTCGCCCAGCGGTTCCGGGGCGAGGTGTGGCCGCAGGCCAAGGGCGATCTGGACCGGATGAGGACGTCGCTGGAGCAGCTCCAGCACCAGGTGCAGAACATCCTCACCAACATCTCCCACGCCGGCGGCGCCTGACCGGTCCTCGGACAACGCCGCCAGCACGGTCGGTACGGGAGCGAAGGCGGGAGGTTCACCATGACGCACATGTCCGGGCCGGACGGTCCGACGACGGCTCCGGGGGGCGGCGGGGGTCCTGGGGCGGCCGGTGTCCGGGAGCTGGGCGCCGCCGACCTCGACGTGCTCGGCGCGCGGGCGCTGCGCCGCTCCGACCCGCCGGAGGCCGGGCCCTACCGGGTGCTGGCCCGGCTGGGCGGCGGCGGGATGGGCCGGCTGTACCTGGCGCGGGAGGCCGCGCTCACCGGCCCGTACCAGGCCGGTTCGCTGGTCGCGGTCAAGGTGATCCGCCCCGAGTACTCCGAGGACGAGCGGTTCCGCCGCCGTTTCTCCCGGGAGATCGACGCCGTCCGGCGGGTGCACGGGACGTACACCGCCGTACTGCTCGGTTCGGGCTTCGAGGACGACGAGCTGCTGTGGATGGCCACGGCGTACGTGCCCGGCCCGAGCCTGGCGGACGCTGTCGCCCGTGCCGGACCGCTGCCCCGCGCGGCCGTCTGGCGGCTGGCGTACGAGATCGCGCAGGCACTCACCGCGATCGCCGCGGCCGGCATCGTCCACCGTGACCTGAAGCCGTCCAACGTGCTGCTGGGCTCGGACGGCGCCCGGGTGATCGACTTCGGTGTCGCGCACGCCGCCGACGCCAGCGCGCTCACCCTCACCGGCCAGCACCTGGGCACGCCGACGTTCATGTCGCCCGAGCAGGCCGAGGGCCGTGCGGTCGGTACCGCCTCCGACGTCTTTTCCCTCGGCTCGGTGCTCGCCCTCGCGGCCACCGGCTCCCCGCCCTTCGGGGAGGGCTCCACCGGCGACGTCGTCCACCGGGTGATCTACGCCCCGCCCCGCGACGAGGTGCTGGCCGACCTGGCGCGCCTGGACCCGGCCCTGGCCGAGACGGTGGGCCGCTGCCTGGACAAGGATCCGGCACGGCGGCCGAGTCCCCAGGAGGTCGCGGACACCGCCCGGGCCCGTGTCGGGGCCACCGAGCCGTGGCCCGAGCCGGTCGCCGAGGTGATCCGGGCCCGCGCGGGCTGGACGGGGAGGGCGCTCACGGTTCCCGTGGCCGACCAGGAGACCGTCCTGCGCCGCGCCCCGGCCGCGGACGTCCGACCGCCCGTCCGGGCCCGCCGCCGCACGCCCCTGATCGCCGCGGCCGTCATGGCCGCCCTCGCGGCGGGCACGGCGGCCGTGGTCGCCGCCGGAGGGACGGGCGGCGGGGGGTCGGTCGGGGCGCACGAATCCGCGGCCGCGGCCTCCCGGGGCGCCGCCGTGGCGCCGGCCGCCCCGCGGCACCCGTCCTCCCCCGCTTCCGGAAAGCCCCGCGCCTCACGCCCCGCCCCCGCCCGGCCGCCGGGCGCCCCGGCCGCCGACGACGCGCACACCGTCGGTGCCGACGGCACGTCAGACGGCGGGGCCACCGGCGGGTCGGTCGGCGCCGCTTCCGGCAGCGGAACCGGCGGGACGGCGGGCAGCACGGCCGGCGGCACCCAGAAGGGCACCCCGCCGCCCGCGAGCCCCGCCGGGCCGTCGACGCGACCGCCGGCGACCACCCGGCCGAAGCCCTCCGCCACCCCCTCGCCGGCCGCGGCCCCGGCCCCCGCCGCCCAGGCCTGGAACTCCTGCCACTACTACTCGGGCACCGCCCTGACCCAGTACGGCAACACAGGCTCCCGGGTGAAGGAGGTGCAGTGCATCCTCAAGTCCCGCGGCTACAACATCGGTCCGGCCGGCGTGGACGGCATCTTCGGCCAGGACACCCTCACCGCGGTCAAGCGCTTCCAGCGCCTGCACGGGCTGGAGGTGGACGGCCAGGTCGGCGTGCACACCTGGGCGAAACTGCGGGACTGAAGGCCCCTCGGACGCGACGGTCGCACCCGGCGCGGGGCCAGGCCCGGCGCGGGGCCCCGCTCACAGCCGCCGCTTGCGGTACTCCCCGGGCGGGAGGCCGTACGCGGCCTTGAAGGCGCGGCCGAAGACCGCCGCGTCCGCGAAGCCCCAGCGGCCGCGGATCCGGCCCACGCTCCAGTCGGCGAGGTGCGGGCTGGCGAGGTCGGCGCGGCAGCGCTCCAGGCGCTGGGCCCGCACGTGGCCACCGACCGTCAGTCCGTTCTGGCGGAAGAGGTGGTGCAGGTAGCGCACCGAGATGTGGTGGGCGGCGGCGATGCGGGCCGGAGACAGACCGGGGTCGTTCAGGTGGCAGTCGATGTAGGTCTTGATGTCGAAGAGCAGCGCGGCCCCGGGCGAAGGCTGCTCCGGCGCGTCCCGCACCAGGTCGGTCAGGAACGCGGCGCACAGCTGCGCCACCGCCGTGCCCAGCCGCATCGCCTGCGGCGGCGGGACGTCATCGGCCGCCTGGCCCGCCAGGGTTTCCACGACACCGGCCAGCAGCGCGCCGGGCCCCTCGTCGGCGGGCAGCGGAAGGGCGGCGAGGTGCTCCAGCGCCCGGTCGGCGACCGGGACGGAGCTGCCGGGCAGGTGCACCACGACCGCCCAGGCGGACAGGCCGCCGGCGTCCGTGCCGGCCCTGCACGGCCGGGACGGCTCCCACAGGGCGAGCTGGCCGGGCCGCAGCCGCGTCGTGCCCCGCTCTTGGCGCAGCGCCAGCGGCCCGCCGAACGCCAGCACCAGGCGCCAGGCGCGCGGCCCCAGGCGCACGGGCAGCACCGCCGGGGGTCGCAGCCGCGACAACCGGACGGGCCCCAGCTGTAACTCGGTCCAGCGACAGGTTCCGTTGCCGCTCCCCACCCGGGCGGCCGGCGACTGTGCGACGTACATGCGCGGTCGTGCCTTTCCCGGGGTCCGCCCGGCTCTGCCACCGGACGCCCCCGTGCGTTCGTCGGCGGGCCTCGTCCGTCCCGGTCTCGCACGCGGTCCGGTCCGGTACGCCTCGCCTGGTCGCTTACGAGGCTAGGCCGGGACCGGCCGGGGGTGCGCCCTTCAGCGGGTGGACTTCGCCGTCGAACCGGGGCGGTAGCCGGCGCGGGGGTAAACCTGCGCGGTAGGCGCCCGGACTGCGGGGCTCACTCCCCGTAGATGAGACGCGCGAACGGGGACTGTGGATCGACGTAGTGCGCCCCCGTGTTGAAGCCGTCGATGACCAAGGCCACCGAGGACACCGTCTGCCCGACCTTCCCGGTCGCGGGGCCCGTGACGTAGTAGTCGTGGGTGTGCTTCATGATTCTGGTGAGCAGCACCATGTCGTCAGGGCCGCCGTGCAGTTCGAGTACCTTCCGGTTCCCGTCCATCACCTTGCCGCTCGCCACCAGCGAGGCGACCAGGGCCGACCAGCCGGCCTGCGCGTCGATCGCGGCGTTGAGGGTGATGACGTCCCGGTTGCCGTTGTAGCCCTTCATCAGCCCGCCCAGGCCGAGCGCATTCGTGGGGTCCTTGGCGGCGGCCGCACTCTCCAGCCCGCCCACCACGAAGTTGAGGGCCGCGGTCACAGCCAGCTTCGCGGCGACACCGCTCGGCGGGTTGGCGAACGCGAGCGGAGTGGTGAGCGTGTTGATGACCGCCCCCTGGAAGACGCTCTTCCAGAACGCGTCGGAGTCGTTGACCTTGATGTCCGCCGCCTTGAGGAGTGCGAGGTACGGATTGATCTCCCGGGCCACCCTGTCGCCCATGGCGGGCGCCCACTTGTCCGGCGCCTGGGTGCCGATAGGGGTGACCGAGCCGGTGACGCCGGTCATGAGGAACCGGGTGAGGTCGGGGAGCAGCGCGTGCAGTTCCTCGGGCCCCTGCCGCTCGAAGTAAGGCACGACCGTGCGCATCAGCTGCTCGATCTCGGTCGGGGACATCCCCGACATCCCGCTGGTGACGACGTTCAGGAGCAGTTTGCGGTTGGCGACCATCTCCGGGCTGTCGGGATCCGGCGCCGACAGCTTGTACTGCACGCCGTTCAGGGCCGTCCCGTCGGCGGCCTGGCCGGTGAAGCCGATGCTGAGGAAGAACGTGAGCTGCGCGGGGGTGAGCGCCTTCATGAAGGCCGCGCAGAATGCCGGGTCGTCGCTGTTCTGCCTCAGCAGGGCGAACATGCCCGCGGGATCGGAGCGGAGGCGCGCGAGCGCGAGCAGCGCCACCTGGCGGGGCGCGTCCGCGACCGCCGCGTCGGTCGTCCGGATCACCCGGTTGGCCTGCTCCTGCCGCCCGCCGGGCACGCCCATCGGGCCGGACCCGCCCGCCTCCATGAAGGCCCGGCCCGTGAGCCGGACGTTCCTGTCCGTGTAATACACCGCGGCGATCTGCGGTGCGAGATCGGCGACCATGCCGTCGACGGCCCGTGACACCGCCGCGGTGTCCACGGTGACGGCCCCCGTTCGCGCCGCGGCGCCCCGCAGATAGTTCTGCAGGGCCGGTACGAACGCGGTGCGGACCCACGTCTGCACCTCCTCGGCCGCGTGCGTGCACTGGTCCGAGTAGTCGTACAGGTTCTGCGGGATTGCCGATGCGGCCCCGTGCTCGGTCATGCCTAACCTGCGCTTCCCGTGCCGTGGATGAGGAGCTTGCGTGCTTCCGCGGTGGCCGTCTCCGTCGCGGCCTCCACCCGCCCCATGAGCGTCATCGCCTGCTCGGCGAACGCGTGCAGGGCGCGGTTCTCCCGCTCGCGCTCGGCGTCGAAACGAACCCGTTTGGCGCCCGTCCACGAATCCGGCTGATCGTCGAGGTACTTGGCGCTGTTCGGGCCGCGCATCCACACCAGCCAGTTGAGCTTCTCCCTGAGCTGAGCGCACGCCCGGCTCAGCGCCAGCGCCGCGTCGAAGTCGTACGCGACGTCCTTGGGTTGCGACATGGGTCCGCCTTCTTCCGGGGAGACTGGGGCCGTTGACCGGCAGCGTTGCCACCAGCAGACGCCATCCCCGCACCGCCCGTCATTGACGGCGAGCGCACGTCCGTTGACGGTCGGCGCAACGCTCGGCGCCGTCCGCTTTCTATTTCTATTCGACGATCAGACAGGTCGGTGTGGATCGGTCGTCTGTCGGCCGCTGGATGCCCAGATCAGGAGGGCGCACATGGCGAAGGCGGCACCGAGGACGGCGGAGCCGGTCCACCCCGTGGTGGCGAACGCCGTGGTCGTGGCGGTTGCTCCGAGGGCTGATCCGAGGGAGTAGAAGATCATGTTGCCGCCGATGACGCTGCTGGTGCGGTACGGGTACGCCGTGGTGAGGAGGTGCTGGTTGCTCACGTGCACGGCCTGCACGGCGAAGTCGAGCATGAGCACGCCGGCGCCGACCGGCCACAGCGACCACGATGCCTGACCGATAGCCAGCCATGAGGCGGCGAGAAGCACGAGCGCCCCGCCCGTCACGACACGGACGAATCCGGCATCGGCCCACCGTCCGGCCCGGGCGGCGCCGAGCGCGCCGGCGAGGCCCGCGATCCCGAACAGGCCGATCCGCGCCGTGCTCAGATGCCACGGGGCTGATCGGAGCGGCAGCGCCAGACCACTCCACAGCGTGCCGAAGGAGGCGAACAGAAAGAAGGTGATCAGCCCTCGTGAGACGAACAGGCGTTCATGGAACAGCCGCCCCAGCGACGTCAGCACCTGCCGGTACGCGGCACGGTCGGCGCGCGGGTCGGGTGGCAGGAATCTCATGACGAGGTACGCCAGCGCGATCAGGAGTACGGCAAGCGCGGCATAGACGCTGCGCCAGCCCCACACTGCCGCAAGGGCGCCTGCCGCCACGCGTGCGCCGAGGATGCCGACGACGACCCCGGAGGTCACCATGCCGAGGGTACGGCCGCGCTCGTCGGGTGTGGACAGGGCGGCGGCGTAGGCGACCGTCGTCTGGACGACGACCGCGAACAGGCCGGCGATGGCCAGCCCGACCAACAGCAGCCACGTACGGGCGGCAGCCGCGGCCAGCAGCGTACCGACCGCGGCCAGCACCAGGTGCGAGGCGATGAGCCTGCGCCGGTCGATCATGTCGCCCAACGGGACGAGGAGGGCCAGCCCCACCAGGTAGCCGAGCTGCCCGGCGGTGACGATCCACCCCAGATCGGCGTCCGGCACGCCCAGGTCGCCACCGACCTGGGCGAGAACGGGCTGTGCCGCGTAGATGGTCGCGACGGCGACCGCGCAGACAACGGCTGCCAACACTCTGCGGCCAAGGGTCAGGCCCATCCACACTCCTTCAATCAGTAGCAGATTGCAACCGTTTCACGGTACGGCAGAATGGTTTCGATCAGCAACTCTTTGGAGGCGTGATGACCCAGCCGGAGATCCGTGCCGACGACGTGACCTGGACCGACCCGACCTGCCCGGTCGCTCGCACGCTGGATCTGGTCGGCGATCGATGGAGTCTGCTCATCGTTCGCGACGCCATGGACGGCGCGCGAGCCTTCACCGACTTCCAGCAGCGCACCGGCATCGCGCGCAACATCCTCACCGACCGGCTGCGCCGGCTGACCGAGCGCGGCATCCTCGACCGACGGACGGCGCCATCCGGAAAACGGCAGGTCTACTCACTCACCCCGGCCGGGCGTGACCTTTTCACCGTTGTCGTTGCCCTGCGCCAGTGGGGTGAGCGTCACGCGTTCACCGCCGGCGAGGCTCATTCGGTTCTCCTCGACCACCGCGGTGACCAACTGCCCGAGCTGCGGCCCACGGACTCACACGGCGCTCCGATGAACCCGGACACGACATCCGTACGCAGGGAACGCTGACCGCGCAGAACCGTCCGGGTCAACCCAGGTGAGTTCGGCCAACTTCACCTAGCACAGGTGTAGTTCACCCGCAGTCGGGTGGTGGAAACGCCGTACGGAGGGCTGGAAGGCGGCCGTCTCCCGGTGCGCGTACCAGCGGGCCGCGTCGCGGTCGGTGAGCGGTTCACCGGCCAGTTCGGCGAACCGCGAGTCGTGGGGGCGGCGGGCGGCCCGGGAGCGGAACTGGCCGAGCAGAGCGCGCGCGTCATACTCCCAGTCGGCAAGCAGGGCCCGGGCCGGCGGCCAGCGGAACACCACTCACCATCTCTACGGTTCACAGGCACCGGAACGGGCCTGCGGACCACGCGATGTCAACCCGAAGCCGGCCCTCGCTCTGTTGGTGCCATAGAACTTGCCGTCGGTCTGGACGGCGGCGATCCCGTTGTTTGCCGGCTCATCCAGCATTCCTTGCAGAGAATCGACCATGTGGCCGTCGAGTTCGAGGCACACAGGCTGCTGGACGTCCTGCAGCACTTCGGCCCGACGGGCCACGGCTGGGGCGCCCAGGCCCGGCACTTCGCAGCCGTACTCGCCGAGTGCGCCGCTTCGGTGGGTCGAGCGGTTCCCGGTCAGCGGTGATTCCACGATCAAGGCACACACTTCATGGACGCGAGATCGTCGCGGCCGTGATCGATGGTCAATCGCCAGCACCGCGTCCTCGTGCCAGTACGGGACGCGGCGGCCGGGCGGCGGGATCAGCGATGGTGGAGAAGGGCGACCGCTTCGGCGAAGTCGGCATGCGCGGGTTCGAAGGAGCGTGCCGCGACGAGGAACATCGACCGGTCGGTGAGGGCGCGAGCGAGGCGGGCGGGGTTGTCGGGCAGGAGGCGGGCGAGCGCCACACCCTCGTCGAAGTATGGCGTGAACCGCTCCTCGAACTGGTAAGGGCGGCCGCCTTCGCGGACGGCCGCGCGGATGCTGATCCTGCGTTGGACGTCGACCAGCTCGGGCAGCCGGTCGGCCGCGCGCAGTCTCGCCGCCTCCGCTTCGAGTCCCGGCAGCATGCCGAGAAAACCGTCCCGCACGTCGCGCGACCATCCGAGCTCCGTGCCGAACGGCGGCATCGGGGACTCGGGGCTCGCGGCGGGTTCGGCTGCCCGTCCCGACAGGACGAAGAGCGTGCTCCACCACTCGAGGACGCAACTCCAGCTCTTCGGCTCGCCCGTGGTCGCGAGTTCCTCCAGGACACTCAGGGCCTCTCGCCGGGCGGCCGCAGCACCCGCCCCGTCCCCGACGGAGTCCCGCATCCGGGAGAAATGAACCAACTCCCAGGTGAGTATCGCCAGAGCGGTGCGCTGTTCGGCTGCCTCACGCCGGGTCCCCTCAATGAGCGTGCGGAAGAGGGTAGATGCGGCGTCGTGCAGTCCGGCGCCCTCCAGGTTCGCCGACCACCGCACCATGTCCCAGAAGGAGCGCTCCGGGGTTCCGTTCCGAGCGGCTTCTTCGTCGAGCTCCGCGGCCTCCCTGAAACGCCCCTCCTCGGCCAGAACGCGCACCAGGGGCCCGCTTCGGCCGGCCTCGGCCAGCTCCTCACAGATCGCGCGTCCTTCCTCCCTGCGCCCGAGGGCGAACAAGGAAGCCTGGTAGGCGTCCAAGGCCCAGCGCAACCGCTCCGCCCGGTTCGGCTCCCCGACCTCTATCCTGCGAGCGGCCCGGGAAGCCTCGGCGGCCAACGCGACGTCCACCTGCGGATCCCGGCTCTCGTGGCGCAGATCAAGCAAGGCGTCGACCAACTTCGGCACATACGCCTTCGGACTCACCTCGGCCAGAACCCGGGACGCGCGGACCAGTTCGGCCCGGCTCGGCCGGCCGGACCCCAGCAGCAGCACACGGGCCCGAAGCACCGCGTCGTGATCGATCGTCACCATTCCCCCTGTCTC
The DNA here is from genome assembly GCF_040706415.1 of Streptomyces sp. NPDC048106. NCBI lineage: Bacteria > Bacillati > Actinomycetota > Actinomycetes > Kitasatosporales > Streptomycetaceae > Streptomyces > Streptomyces sp. NPDC048106. The sequence continues at coordinate 97,537 of NZ_JBEZND010000022.1, forward strand.
CGGATGACGCACGAAGGAGATTCTGAGAGGCGGGGAACGGACGGGACAAGCATCGCGAACTGTGCGTTCCGTCCTACGAAAATCGGCGCTGACCTGTCATGATGGACATGCTTTCGTCCTGAATCCACGAGCGGTGAGCCGCACCGAACGCCTCCCGCACCGCACACGGCACCCCGTTTCGCCTCGGCTGCGAGGATGCGCCCTGCGGTGAGCGCCGAGGATCGGGGCCGCATCCGGCACGGCCTGCGTCTCAGGCAGCGCTGGTGGACTTCGATCCCGAGGTGGGGCCCTGATGGGACAGTCCCTCGGGGTGTTCTGGCCGGATCGCAGAGGCGGATGCAGCCACGTGCCGGACTTCTTCGCGAGACTTCGCCCCTGGTCTGCCACCGGATGCGCCCGGCGGGGGTGACGCCGAGGCCTGACTACGATCCGGCAGCACCGAGTCCTACCGCGTTGCCAGCACCGGGGCGACGGCCGAAGCACCCGCCAAGGCCGGCTGACTGCTGCCGGAACAAGCTGGGCCTGGATCCTGTTTCGCTCGCGATCAGCTGAACGGACCCGCTCGTCGAGCGACAGAGCCCGTAGTCAGGCAAGAAGGACTCGCGGCGGATACAGAGCACCGGGCTCGGCCTCCCGCACCGCCGCGAACGCGGGCAAGCTGAACTGCCGCCTTGGATAGAGGAACACAACGCTTCTCCATCGCCGAGTCCGCGCCCGCCGCGAACACGCTTTCCCCTGGATGAAGGGCTGGAAGGTACACCGTCACTGCCGCTTGAAAAGCATGGCCCGTACTTCACCATGCTCGGCATCGCACGTCCGTATAAGAGACCGCGCGGATAGGCGCGGTGGGGGCCTCAGCGACAGAACCCGGACACAGGTCCTGGCGATCATGGAGTTGCGACGCTCTGTGATCAATGAGGAGATCTGTGCCCGCGCTGCCCTCATGGCTGAGCGAACCGCTCCGGGACCAATTCGCGGCCCCGCTGCCCGAGCGGCCGATATACCACCCGGACCATCCACTCGGCTGGGCTCGGGCATGACGAATGGATACGGCATTCCGCCGGGTCGTGTCCTGGCCGGTGCCAACCGCCACGACTCCCCGCTGCCCGCCCCGACCCTGGACCGCCTGGACGCCCTTGGGCCGTTGCACCGCTGGGCCGAACGCGCGAACCGCCGCCCATGACCGCACCCCTGTCCCGCGACCTGTGCCCGTTTGGAATGGTCAGTTGAGCGCGACGTCCGGAGCCAACTCGGAAGGCGCAAGGCGATCGCGCTCAGAGTGGAGGAGGTGGCTGAAGGATCAGCTACCTCGGATGGTTCGCTGGTAGGCGCGGAGGGCGTCGGGGTCGTCGATGCTTCCGTGGTGGTGATACTGGCGCCAGCCGCCCTCCTCGAAGCGGAAATACCGGCTGGTGCGGATCTCGAGGGGGACGGCTGCGCCGTCGGGAGCGGTGTAGGTGCCGATCTCCCGGCCGGCGAACACAGCATGCCGATCGCCCAGGTAGGCAACCACGTCACCAAAGGTGACCTGGACATTCACGGAGCCGTTGAAGATCTTTGCGTAGAGTTCGGCGATGGCGTCTCCTCCCCGCAAGATGCCGCCGACCGGATTGTTGAGCTGTGCGAGCGGGTTCGGGGACCAGCCGGCGCGGAGCGCGTCGATGTCGCGGCTATTCAGGCTGTAGTAAAACGATTCGAGTGCGGCCTCGGCGCCCTTATCCGATGGATCGTTCGTCTCGGACAGCCTGTTGCTGGAGGCAGGGCCGAAAGAGATGTCGGTCTTCTCGATCATGATTCCCTCAACACCGACACTCACTGGACGATTCCCCTTGCGCAAGCTGGCAGTCCAGGCACAGGTCTCCCCATGATCACAGAGCGTCTCAACTCCATGATCGCTAGGCATTGTGCTTCTTCGACCCCCGGGCACCTCCATCGCGCCTATCCGCGCGAACTCTAAGCAGGTCCTGAGTACGGTCCTGACTACTTGTCAGCCCTCGCTGCCGCCCTCACCTGCTGGCAGAAGCTCGCTCGAATCAGCATTCGGGGCAGGGTCCTGTTGACTCATCGTGGTGACGAGGGTGGAGGAGATGTGGGCCAGGGCGGGGTCGGCAGCGAGGAAGAACGTTTCTACTCCGGCCAGCTCGTGGTTCATGCGGGCCATCGGCATTTCGTAGTCCAGGTCGGCAACGCCCCGGACCCCGCGGACGACCACGTCGATTCCGACTTGGCGGCAGTAGTCGACCAACAGGCCGTCGGTGTAGGAGTCGACCGTGACGTTGCTCAGGTCGGTTGCCGCCGCGCGGAGCCGGTCCAGCCGCTCCGCGATGGGAAAACGGCCGGTCTTGTTCGAGTTGAACATCACGCACGCGACGACCTCGTCGAACAGGAGGGCAGCGCGCCGGAGTACGTCCTGGTGCCCTTGAGTGACCGGGTCGAATGATCCTGGGAAGAGGGCTCGCATGATCGGAAAGAGTAACAAGCAGCCGCCCCCGGTGGTGAAGTGCCAACGCAGCCAAAGCTCCACGCACTTGCTGAAACGGCAGCGCCGGAGCCGGCAGCAGCCCGCCCGGCGAGCGATCGAGCGGGACGACTCGGCGGTCGAGGTGTGGAGGAAGGAGACCTGGCCGCGGGTAAGACGTCGTTTCACTTGGTCGGGCGGCATTCCGCTCCCCGTTGCAGCACCCTGCACCCAGCCAGGTGGACGCCGAGGCGCGGTGACGTTCCCCACCGAACGCGCCCCCACCCCCAGGCGCGGCCCCCGCGATCCTCACTCCGAGAGGGGCGCCCCATTCGTGCGAAGGTGGTCCAGGGCCGCCCGGGCCGCAGTGCCGAGGACGTCCTCACGGGTGGATGCCCCGAGCGTCAGCGGCCGGGTGAGGACGGCAATCGCATACCGCCGCCCGTCGGGAAAGGTGACCACGCCGACGTCGTTGCTGACGCCACCCGGCACGGTGCCCGACTTGGACGCGACCAGTACTTCCGGCCCGAAGCCGGTGGCGATCTTCCGGGTGAGCCGCTGCTGTCCCATCACGCGGCGCAGGTTCGAGCACGCTTCGGCAGGACCGGCCTCGTCCCGCCAGACCGCGCGGACCAGGGCGGCCAGGTCGTCGGCGGTCGCGCTGCTGATCCGTCCCGGCCGCATCCCCGGCGACGCCAGCACCCGCTGCCACGTCGCCTCGCCCTCCTCCGGCGACGTGGCGTCCCGAATCCCGTCGGCCATCGCGCCCCAACCGGTGAATCCGGCGTCGCGGGCCGCGGTGTCGAGCTCGTGCTGGATCGTGCCCGGGAGGTGAAAGCCGGTGAAGCCCAGCCCGGTGAGGCGCGCTCTGACCCGCTCGATGCCGATCCGGCGGATCAGCACGTCGGTCGCGGTGTTGTCGCTGATGGTCAGCATCAGCCGGGCAAGGTCCCGCAGCGAAATCTCCACCGAGTCCTCGGTGATGCAGAGCCCCTGGCCGCCCAGCGACGCTTCGGCCGGCGATACAACCACTCGCTCGGTGGGGTCCAGCTCCCCCTCCGCAGCCTGGCAGAAGAGCTCCAGGCCGATGGTGATTTTGAACGTGGAGGCCGCCACCGCGAGTTCTCCGCCCGCCACCGACAGCCGTCCTGGCCCGTCGATCTCCAGCGCGCTCAGGCTCCCCCAGCAGCCGCCGGCCGCGAACACCTCTTCAATCGTTTCTTCAATCATCCGTTCACGGTGGTACCCGGCGACCGCGCTGGGCAGAGATGTTCGCCATGAGCGTGTCCGCTCTCGGCTTCATGGGCTACCGGGCGGACGACCTCCGGCCCCGCGTTCGTAGCGTCGGTGCAGCCGTCGGCAGTCGGACAGTCAGGACATGCCGCGCTCGACTACCCACCAGTGCCGACCGAACATCGGCGGCAGTTGCCGCCAGGCGCACCCGGTCGTCGCCACGAACACGATCGCGGCCAAACACTCTGGTCAACGGCTGTCTGGCGGCCACGGGCCTGATACTGGAGGCCGAGGTGTCTCAGTCCCTCCAGTTCGCGTAATCGCCCATCTCTACGTCGTCGCACAGGGTCTCCCAGAACCCGTTGTGGGCGAGTGCGGTGTCATCAAGGGTGGTGACGAGCTCGCGCAGCTCGTCCGCCGCCGCCTGGAATCTCTCCTCCTCGCCTTCCTCGTAGAACGGGAAGCGGGCGATCGTGGCCGCGACGCACTCGTGGAAGATTCCAAGGTCCCTGTTCACGTGGTTGGTGGTTGCGGACTCGGGCGTGGGAATGTGCACCACGCGACGTGACGCCACGTCGATGCCGAGCCGTCCGAACAGGCCGCTGGTCCCGAAGACGACCGACCCGCTCTCACCGGTCCCGTCCAGGAGCGTCGCCTCGCTCAGCGGTTGGTACTCGTAACCGATCAGCCCTGCCGGCACGCCCTTCTGCCGTAGATCGCCGGAGATCTCGTCGGGCACGTCTGCTGAGCAGCCGATGCGCACGACGGCGTACTGGGGCAACGGCAATGGCGGCAGGTCCCGAATCACGCGGACATCATCCTCGCGCTCCGGCCGCCCGGGAAGCCCCGTCATCACGCGTTCACGTTCAGTCGTCGGCCGCTTCGCGTTCCCACCGGCAGGACTTCGTTCCGCCATCGGCCGACACCCGCACCCGCCGTCCGAGCCGTGCGCCGACCGAGCCGGCACCCGCCTGCTGTAGAAAGGTCAGGCTGCTGTATACAGCAGAGGAAATCTATGGAAGGGGTTCCTGGAGGGGAAGCGCGATGAGGCTGACCGTGTTCCCGTGCGAGGGAACAGCCGAGAAGCTGGACGCCGCCCAGGCGTTGCGCGAGCCGACCCAGCCGGTGCCTGGCGGTGACGGCAGGGTGGGAGAACGTCAGGCGTTCGTGGGCGCCCGCGGCACCGACGAACTGGCAGGCCGCGTAAGGATCCTCTCGCCGTCCCCGGGCCTGCCCGCCGAAACCGAAAGTTCCTGGACCTCTCCGTGATCCGACTCAAGAAACATCAGGTAGATCAGAAGGCCGCTTTCCGGAAGTGGGTGGGATTCCCGTCACGGTCAGCCGTACTCCCGCAGGGCGCACGGGGCACGATCGTCTCGGCGACCGGCTCGGGAAAGACGATCACCGCTTCCGCGTGCGCACTGGAATGCTTTCCCGGCGGCCGGATCCTCGTGATGGTGCCGACCTTGGACCTGCTCGTGCAGACCGCTCAGGCGTGGCGCCTGGTGGGTCACCGGGCCCCGATGGTCGCCGTGTGCTCGCTGGAGAACGACCCGGTGCTGGACGAGCTGGGGGTGCGTGCCACCACCAACCCGATCCAGCTCGCCCTGTGGGTCGGGCACGGACCCGTGGTCGTGTTCGCCACGTACGCCTCCCTGGTGGACCGTGAGGATCCGGAGGCCCCGATGACGGGTCAACGGAAGGTGCGCGGGCCACTGGAGGCCGCTCTGGCCGGTGGGGAGCGCCTCTTCGGGCAGCAGATGGAGGGCTTCGATCTCGCGGTCGTGGACGAGGCCCACGGCACGGCCGGTGATCTCGGGCGTCCGTGGGCGGCGATCCACGACAACCAGCGGATCCCGGCGGACTTCCGGCTGTACCTGACCGCGACCCCGCGCGTCCTGGCGGCTCCCCGACCGCAGAAAGGCGCGGGCGGCCAGGAGCTGGAGCTGGCGTCGATGGGCCAGGACTCCGAGACGTACGGGCCGTGGCTGGCCGAACTCGGGCTTTCGGAGGCGATCGAGCGGGGGATCCTCGCGGGGTTCGAGATCGACGTGCTGGAGATCCGCGATCCCTCCCCTGTTTTCGGGGAGTCGGAGGAAGCGCTGCGGGGCCGACGCCTGGCGCTGCTGCAGACGGCGCTCCTGGAGCACGCGGCCGCGCACAACCTGCGTACCGTGATGACGTTCCACCAGAAGGTGGAGGAGGCCGCCGCGTTCGCGGAGAAGCTGCCGCAGACGGCCGCGGCGCTGTACGTCGGCGATGCCTCGGACGACGACCTGGCGGCCGCGGGCCGGCTTCCCGCGTCGTCGATCGACGCGGAGTTCTACGAGCTGGAGGCCGGCCGACACGTACCCCCGGACCGGGTGTGGTCGGCGTGGCTGTGCGGCGACCACCTCGTGCCCGAACGGCGCGAGGTGCTGCGGCAGTTCGCAGGCGGCATCGACGCCGCGGGCCGGCGCGTGCACCGGGCGTTCCTCGCGAGCTGTCGCGTGCTCGGGGAAGGCGTCGACATCACCGGCGAGCGAGGCGTGGAGGCCGTCTGCTTCGCCGACACCCGTGGCTCGCAGGTGGAGATCGTGCAGAACATCGGCCGGGCGCTGCGGCCCAACCGTGACGGCAGCACGAAGGTCGCCCGCATCATCGTGCCCGTCTTCCTCCAGCCCGGCGAGGACCCGACCGACATGATCGCCTCCGCCTCCTTCCGCCCCCTGGTGGCCGTGCTCCAGGGCCTGCGCAGTCACGACGAGCGCCTGGTCGAGCAGCTCGCCTCACGCGCCCTCACCAGCGGACAGCGCAAGGTGCACGTCCGGCGGGACGAGGACGGGCGGATCATCGGGGCCGGCGGCGAGGGCCGGGGGGAGGACGGCATCGAGGGGGTTGCCGAGTCGGCCCTGCTCCACTTCTCCTCTCCCCGGGACGCGGCGACCATCGCGGCCTTCCTGCGCACCCGGGTCTACCGGCCGGAGTCCCTGGCGTGGCTGGAGGGCTACCAAGCCCTCGTCCGCTGGCGGAAGGAGCACGAGATCACCGGCCTCTACGCCGTTCCTTACGACGCCGAGGCCGAAGTGGGCGTCACGAAGGGCTTCCCCCTTGGCCGATGGGTGCACCAGCAGCGGAAGGCGCTACGAGCGGGGGAGCTGGAGCCGCGCCGCAAGGAACTGCTGGACGCCCCCGAGGCCGGGATGGTGTGGGAGCCCGGCGAGGAAGCGTGGGAGAACAAACTCGCCGCGCTCCGGGCCTACCACGGGGCCACCGGACACCTCGCGCCTCGGCAGGACGCCGTCTGGGGCGAGGGCGAGGCGATGGTGCCGGTCGGGCAGCACATGGCCAACCTCCGGCGCAAGGGGGCGAAGAACGGCCTGGGCAAGGACCCGGAACGGGCCGCCGCGCGCGCGGCGCAGCTCACGGCGATCGACCCGGACTGGGACTGCCCCTGGCCGCTGCACTGGCAACGCCACTACCGCGTACTCGCCGACGTGGTCGACGCCGACGGCAGCCTCCCCGAGATCCGGCCGGGCGTGCTGATGGACGGCGACGACATCGGCAGATGGCTCCAGCAGCAGAAGCAGCCGGCCACCTGGGCGCGGCTCATGCCCGAGCAGCAGGAGCGGTTGACCGCACTGGGCATCAGGCCCACTGAGGCACCGTCTCCCGCCCCGGCAGCCGGGCCGGCGAATGGCCCGAGCAAAGCACAGCAGGCATTCCAGCGCGGGCTGGCGGCTCTCGCGCAGTGGGTCGAGCGGGAAGGCGCGAGCCGGCCCGTACCACGCGGCCACAGCGAACGGATCACCATCCACGGCCAGACAGAACCCGTGACCGTGAGACTCGGGGTCTGGGTCTCGAACACCAAGCAGCGCTGCGGCAAACTCACCCAGGAGCAGCAGGCCGCCCTCGCCGCACTGGGCGTCCCCTGGGCAACAGCCGTACCGGTGCCGAGCCGCCCATGCGCCCCGGCCGCGGTGTGCGGTACGACCCCGGTGGGCGCTCTTGTGGTGCCCCGCCGTCAGTTCGATTAATTCGTTGGGCGCTCGCCAGGGGTTGTGATGGGATCAGGAGCAACGGGGGCGGCTCCCCGGCGCGCATCCTTCTCACCTTCTTCGAAAAGACTCAGCGCGCCCACTCTCCGTCCCCGTTCTTCTGTTCCAGGTCGTCGTGGAGGGGAATCCCCTGTTGCTCGCTGCCGAGTCCGTACTGCTGCGCCGTATCCAGACCGTCTACGTGGACACGGCGTCCGCGTCCGGCGGCGGAACAGGACCGGCGCTGCGTCGGCTGGAGGCCGAGCTGCTCGGCCGCGGTCACGTCCTCTCCCCCGCGCTGCACGCGGCGCTCCGCTCGCTGTCCTCCGAGGATCTGGCGGCCGCGCACGCCCGCCTGGTCGGGCTTACGGATGACCTGCTCGGCTCCGACCGCACCCACCTCCCGCTCTTCCGCCGCTTCCCGCGCACCGTGCCCCGGGACACCGAGGCGCTGTACGTGGACCGGGTCTTCGCCTTCCTGCTTCAGCAGCCGGACCAGCCCTGCGTGCTGTGCGGCGAGGCGCGCACGGTGTTCCCCGTCTCGCCCTGCGCACACCTGGTGTGCCGGCTGTGCTGGGACGGCTCCGGCTACGCGGGCTGCCCGGTCTGCCACCGCCGGATCGACGCGGATGACCCCTTCCTGCGGCCGGTGCGTGCCGTCGGTGCCGCCAAGGCGCCCGTGCCCGGTCCGCTGCGGCTGCTGCGCTACGGCACCGACCGGGCCGCCGACGCCACCGCCGTGGTGGACTCCCTGTTGGCCCGTCGCACCCCGCTCTCCCCGCAAGACCGCGACGACCTGCTCACTCTGCTGCCGCTCACTCCGGCCGGCCAGGGCCTGCTGCCGGAGGAGATCCCGGTCCGGGAGACCAAGGCGATGGTGTTGGGCGCGCTGGTGCGCGAGGCGCCGGACGGCCTCCCGACAGGGAAGCTGTTGACCGAGCGGCTCACCACCGCCACCGACGTGTTGCGGCTGCTCGCCGTGCTCTCCGGCGGCGACGCCGGGCTGGTGACGCCGTCGCGCTTCACCAGCCTGCCGCGCCCGCTGCGCCGCGAACTCCTGGCGGTCCTCGACGGTTTGCAGACGCCGTACCTGGTGGAGGACGTGCTGCGGCACCCCACGGCATGGAAGCGGGCCGCGGAGGTCCTGCACCCCTTCGAACGGCACGCCCGGCATCCGCGCGCCGCTCTTGCCTTCGCCGTGCTGCGCGGGACCCCGGTGGATCCCGGTACCGCCTTCGGCGCCGCCCTGCTGGAGACGGCCGCCGCCCATCCGGACGCCGTCCGCGTGGAAGGTGTCCGGATCCGTCCGGCCACCTGGGCCGGGCGACTGGAGCAGGCGGTGGCCGAGGGCGACGCGGGCCGGGCCGCGGCCCTCGCCGGGGAGCGTCCCGGCGAACTGGTGCGCCGTCTGGACCTGCTGCTGCGCCTGCACACCTCCGACGACCTCGACCCGGAACTGGAGAAGGCCCTGGTACGCGGGCTGCCGAAGGTGGGGCCGGGGCCGCTGCTGTCGGCGCTCGGGGCACTGCGGGTCCGCGCCGAGGACCGCACCGGCCGCCGCCGGGTGTTCTTCCCACGCGGCGAGGTCACCCGGGCTCTGTCCGTTCCGGAGCGGCGGGCTCCACTGCCCGCCGGGCTGGTCACGGCGGCGGTCACGCTGCTGCGGGCCGAACTGCTGCGCCGGTTCGCCGCGGGGGAGCCGTACGCGCTGTCGGTGCTGGATGCGGGCCTGGTCGACCTCATCGTGCCGTTCACCGAGCGGTCCACCGCGAAGGCTCTGGTGGCGGTGCCTCGTGGCAGCACGCAGACGCTGCCCGAGGGTGCGGTGCTGCGGCTGTTCCTGCACTGGACCGAACCCCAGGGCAACCGCACCGACCTGGACCTGTCGGTCGCGTTCTTCGACGCCGACTGGAATTTCACCGGCCTGTGCGACTACACGAACCTGGTGCACGGCACGGAGGCCGCGGTCCACTCCGGCGACCTCACCTCCGCCCCTGCGCCGCGGGGCGCCACCGAGTACGTGGACCTGGACCTGGAGCGGCTGGCGGAACGGGGGGACGTCTATGCCGTCCCGCTGGTCTTCAGCTTCAACAACGTGCCGTTCGAGGAGTTGCAGGACGCCTTCGCGGGCTTCATGGCGCTGCCCGAGCAGGGCCCGCGGGACGCCTCCTACGACCCGCGCACGGTCCGCCAGCGCTTCGACCTGGCGGGCGAGTCGCGCGTGTGCCTGCCGATGGTCGTGGACCTGGGCCGGCGCCGGATGCTGTGGACGGACACCCATCTGCCGTCCACGGACGGCTTCCAGAGCATCCGCTCGCACGGCGGCGCTGTGCTGGCCACTGTGGCCCGGGACCTGTGGGAGCAGTTCGGCTCCGGCAGCCGGGCCACCCTGTGGGACCTCGCGGTGCTGCGGGCCGCGGCCCGCTCCCGCGAGGTGGCCGTGGTGTGCCGGGAGCCGGAGCCCGCCCTGCTGCGGTATCGACGGCGACCGGACGAGGACACGGCCGCGTTCGCCGCCCGGGTGTCTTCCATGGAGGAGGCCGAGGAGCGGCCCCCGCACCCGGACCCCGGCGCGGCGGCGGCCGAACTCGCTTCCGGCAGGCGGGTGTTCCTGGCGACGGTGCATGGGGACATCGGGCCGGCGCGGGCCTCGGGCACCTTCTACCGGCTGTTCCCCGGGGCCGGGGACGCCTCGGAGACCCTGGTCCGCGTGACCGCCGGTGACCTGGTCGCCGAGCTCGCCAACACCTCCGCGTCGGCCCGCGCGCTGCCCCCGTCATGACGGGGCCGGTAGGTGCTCCCACCGTTGCCCCCTCACCCCACGCTCACCAGGCCGCCGCCCCCGTTGGTGCCGTCCGTCGTGTCGCTGTCCCGCGCGAGGGCGCCTGCCGCCCCACCGCCGAAGCCGCGCGAACTGCCACCGCCGCCGGTCGAAGCCCGCCGCCAGCCGCCGTGCCCGAGGCGCGACTCGCCGCCTTCTCCGGATTGGCCCTCGCCGCCGCTGAGCCCGGAACGCTCCCCCACCAGGGCCACCGCCCTGGGCGAAGTCCCCGGCGCCAGCAGCCGGGCCGGACGTCCCGGAGAAGCACACCGGCGTGGCACCGGTCGACATCACCGCCTGCCCACCCGCACCACCATTCGCGGTGCACAGGCCGCCGAAGGAAGAGTTGCCGCCCGGCCGCCGTCCGGGGTGGCCGTGCCAGCTGCGCCGCCCGCACCGGCCACAACCGCCTCCGTCGCCCCGAGCGCCGAGACGTCGATCAACTTCTCCGAGTAGCCGCCGCCCGATCCGCGGGCTGCGCGACCAGCTGGCCCGCGCTCGCCCGCGCCCCGGCCGCGCCGCCGCCGCCCGCCTGGACCCTCACGAAGACCCGCGTCAGCCACAGGTAATCGGCCTTCTTGAACGAGTACGTGCCGGCGGTGTTGAAGTAGAGCACCTGGCGCAGGCCCTGCCGGCCAGGGATCAGGCACAGCCGCCCGTCATCGCCGACAGTGAAGTAGTCCGAGCACACGCAGACCGATGCCACAACTCACCCCTCGGGTGCGAAGTGAGCCCGGCCCAAAACCAGCGGCGCGACATCGAGGTTAGCCCCAAGTTTGCGCCGTGAGGCGCTGTTGGTTCGGGTGGAGGTGGATGACATATACCAACCAACCTGCCGTCGCAGCAGTGGGGTTGAAGCTGAGGGCAGCCTGATCCGTGTGATGGCGGGGAGGGCGAGAGCAGCCCTGACAACGCCGGGACGCGTCCAGTACTGCCAGATGGGATGGGTCCGACAAGCGTGATGAAGAGGAAGGAGTATTCGCTCCCGGGCTAATCGCTGTGCACTCGGAGGCATTCGATCGGCTGTGCAAAACCTAGGCTCGCCGTCAGTACAGCCGCAGCAGAACATTCGCATCTGCTGCGGAGCGCTGCCCACCCGAGTGCCGATAGCGGCCGTGTTCGCAGGAGCAGGAGTGGGTCTTTTGAAGGAGCGATCGGTATGTCGACCAAGACCAGTCAACCCGGCCGGCGGTCAAAGCTGTGGGCCATAGGGGCCTCGGGCGCGCTCGCGCTGGGATCCCTTGCCGCCTGGCCGGCGGGAGCGGCCGTGCTCGGGGGCCACACGGCCTCGGGCGCCCAGGTCAAGGCAAGTGGTCCCGTGCAGCCGGACTGGGCCAGCGCCGGGCAGAACAACCACAACACCCGGTATGCCGCGACCGAACACACCATCAACTCGGCGAACGTAGGAAAGCTGAAGCCCAAGTGGACCTTCACCACCGCCGGTAACATCTCGGCCACGGCGACCGTGGTCAACGGAGTGGTCTACGTACCGGACTGGGGCGGGAAGCTCTGGGCGATCAACGCCACTACGGGAAAGGCCATCTGGTCCCGCGACATCAGCTCCTACAACGGCATCCCCGGTGATGTGTCGCGCACGAGCCCGGCGTACTGGAACGGCGAGCTCGTGATCGGCACCGGAGCACAAGGCGTCTCAGCGATGAAGAGCGCCTACATAGTGGGCATCGACGCCCGCACCGGCAAGATGCGGTGGCGTACCAAGGTCGACCAGGACCCGGCCACAATTGTCACCAGCTCGCCGACCGTGGACAACGGAGTGGTCTACTTCGGCACATCCTCAAAGGGCGAGACCCTGAGCGGGCCGCAGACCTTCCGCGGATCGGTGATCGCGGCCAGCGCCACCACCGGCAAGATTCTGTGGAAGACCTACACCATTCCCAAGGGCTACACGGGCGGCGCCATGTGGGGCAGCCAGCCGGTCGTCGATCACAAGACCGGCAAACTCTTCGTGGCCACCGGCAACAACTACACCACGCCTCCCGGTGTTTGCACCGACCCGGGTGAAACCGACTGCACCCCGCCGATCGCCGCGGACCACATCGACAGCATCCTGGCGCTCAACCTCAAGAGCGGCAAGATCGACTGGGCCCGCCCGACGCTGACCGCGGACACCTGGACCGTACCCGTCCCGAACGACGCACCCGACTACGATTTCGGCAGCGCGCCCAACCTCTACACCACGACCGTGAACGGCAAGCGCACCGACCTGCTCGGCATCGGCCAGAAGAGCGGCATCTACTGGGCGCTCGACCCGGCCACCGGCAAGGTGGTCTGGAAGAGCCAGGCCGGGCCGGGCGGAGCGCTCGGCGGCATCGAGTGGGGGTCGGCCACCGACGGCAAGCACATCTACGCCGCGATCGCGAACGGGTCGCACAAGAGTTACACGCTGACGGCGTACGACGGAAAGAAGACCACGACGACCGGTGGCCTGTGGGCGGCCCTCGACGCGGCCACCGGTAAGGTCGTATGGCAGGTCGCCGACCCGCAGGGCGACTACATGGACGACGGCTTCGTCTCCGCTGCCAACGGCGTGGTGTATGCCGGCTCCGGCGCGCCCACCGGCGACAACATGTATGCCTTGGACGCCGACACCGGCCAGATCGAGTGGGCCTTCCCCAGCGGCGGCTCTGTGTGGGCCGGCGCGTCGGTCGTCAACGGAACCGTCTACTGGGGCAGCGGCTACCGCACCGCCGGGCTCGGTCTCGGCTACAAGGGCGACAACGACAAGCTCTATGCCTTCTCGCTCGACGGAAAGTAAGTGACGACTGTGACCGTGTCGCTGGACGACGGTTGCGCGGTGGGGCGTGGACCAGGGTTCGCCCAAGGGGCTCGAACGCTTCGACCGTGAAGCGGCCCGTGGGACACACCGCCCAGATCGGCGGTGTGTCCCACGGGCCGAGCGACCGGACCCGCCAGCGCCCCCGTCCAGCGCGATCACGTGCACCTGCACACCCGGCCCGGCCGGCTCGGCAACCCCCGTGCCGCGCCGCGCCCGCGTCCGCCAGGCTCGTACGGTCACACACCATGCGGTGACCTCCTCCAGCGCCACGAGCACGGTGCGGTCGCCGCCGTCCGGTGACGGGTCCACCGCCACCGCGGTGGCCGCCGGGCACGCCGGTACGCGGCCGGGAACGTCCAGCGGATTCGGCCGTCCTCGTCGGTGAGCAGCACCGTCCCAGCGGGCCCGGCCGGGGCCAGGGGCTGCGGCTCGCGCCGAGGCGGGTCGTCCTCCACCGGCCCGCCGGCCGGGCGCCTTCGTGCGGCTGTGCGTGCCTGGTGGTCGAGGTGGCCGAGGACCCCGGCCAACGGGTTGCCGACGATCCGCCGCACGGGCGATCCCCGCGTCGCCACCAGGCCGTCTCCGCCCCGGACGCCGCGACCTGCACCTGTACCGACTCGCGGCCCGCGGTGTTCTCGTCGCCACCTGCCTCGGACACCTTCACCCCGACGATCTTCAGCCGCTGTGTCACCTTCCGGCAGGTCTCCGCGCTCGTCACGTCCAGCGACCAGCCCGGCACCAGGCTCGGCACGTCGGCGGCGGCCTCCGGGGAGATTTCCCTCGGCTACCGGCGCGTCTGGAGCGAGCTGGTCTGCGGTCTGGGGCGCCTGTACTCCGTCGAGCCCAGCGAAAAGGCGCTGAGGTGTCTGCGCAGGCGCTTGGGTGTCGGTCCGTTCCAGGCGCTGTTCTCGGTGGTGGCCGGGCCCCTCGCCCAACCGTCCACGCCTGGAGTGCGCTACCGGCGCTGGCGCACTGTGGCCTTCGACGCGTGCAGCGCGATCAAGGCACCTGACTCCGAGAGGAACCGGGCCTGGCTCGGCAGGCTCCAGGCCCGCCTGGGATGGGCCGGTTACCCGCTGCTGCGGCTGACCACCCTGTGTGAGACGGGAACCCGCGGCTTGCTGGGCGCCGTGTTCGGGCCGACCAGCGAATACGAGACCACATACGCACGGCAGTTGCTGCCACTGCTGGACGAGAGCATGCTCCTGCTGGCCGACCGAGGCTACGACGCCAACGAGTTCCTGGCCGACGCAGCCGGCACCGGGGCGCAGTTCGCCATCCGTATCACCGCCCGGCGCCGCCCGGCCGTACTCGCCGTTCTGCCGGACGGCTCCTACCTGACCAGGCTCGGCACCCTGAAGGCCCGGGTCATCGACGCGACCATCACCATGAAGGTCGACGGCGGGGAGGAGACCCGCGAGCACTACCGCATCGCCACCACTCTCCTCGACCACCGCCGTGACCCCGCCGAGGCGCTGGTGAGGCTCTACCGGGAGCGATGGGAGATCGAATCGGCCTATTACGCCCTGCGCCACACGCTCCAGGACGGCCTGGTGCTGCGCTCCCAGGACCGCGTCGGCCTGGAACAGGAGATGTGGGCGCAGCTGACGGTCTACCAGCTTCTGCGGACGATCATGGTCGATGCCGTGGAGTCGCAGCCGGGCACCGGCGTATTAGTCGGTGCCATCGGACGGACGGTCCTGGCCGGGCTGTTGCCATCACGACGGCCCCGGACCAGCCCCCGCATCGTCAAGGCCGGACGCTCGCGCTATCCCTCCCGCCCGGCCGAGTCCCGCCCCCGGCAGAGCCGCTCGATCACCGGCCTGCACGTCCGCCTGCGGGCGGCGCCCGCTACCCCTCCACCGCTGCCGACGGATCCGCACGGTGACCTCCGCAAGGCGACGGCCGGGCTCCGGCCGATGAGTGCGGGCAACAGGAACAGAACCTTCCACCTCATGGCCGCCGACCCAAAGCGATCGTGGCGCCCCCGCGAGGTCGCCACGGCCCTGGGCATCCACAACACCGCGAGCTTCGCTACCCAGATGAACCAATGGGCAGCCGAGGGCCTCCTACAGAAGATCTCCTACGGCACCTACATGCTTGCCGACTCCTCGAGAAGCAGGAGTTGACGGATGCGGCGGATGCGTAACTCCGCGGTCTTGGGCGTCCGCGACGTGCTGATGCTGGTCTGCGACGGGCTCAAGGGCCTTCCCGAGGCGGTGGAGACCGTCTGGCCTCGCACGGTCGTCCAGACGTGTGTGGTTCACCTGCTGCGGAACTCGTTCCGATATGCCGCCCGCCAGGACTGGGACAAGGTCGCCAAGGCCCTCAAGCCCGTCTACGCCGCACCCGGTGAGGACGCGGCGACGGAGCGGTTCCTGGAATTCCAGGAATCCTGGGGCCAGAAGTATCCGGCGATTGTGGAGCTGTGGTCGGACGCCTGGGCCGAGTTCGTGCCCTTCCTCTCCTTCGACGTCGAGATACGCAAGGTCATCTGCAGCACGAACGCGATCGAGAGCGTCAACGCGCGCATCCGCAAGGCCGTCCGCGCCCGCGGACACTTCCAGAACGAGGCCGCCGCGTTGAAGTGCATCTACATGGCGCTGATGAGCCTGGACCCGACGGGCAAGGGCCGCAAGCGGTGGATCATGCGTCGGAAGGCGCCTCTGAACGCGTTCCAGATCGCCTTCGACGGCCGCCTGGCCCCGAGCAACAACTGACCGCTTAACAACCAAGATCAGCCGTTAATTTGACACACTCACTGGTACGCACCGTGACCGGACAGTGACCCGGGCGGGCCCTGGGCCTGTACCAACCTACGGCGGAGCCGGGCCGGAGTGCCCTTCTGGGGGCAGGCCGGCCCGGTGTCCTGCGGCTAGGGCAGCGGCCGTTCAGCCGGGATCAGTCGACCTCGTCGCTCTTGCAGACGGCCACGTCGTCACTGGTGCCGGGCACCGCAGCGGCACGCACAGCCTGGAAGTTGGCCTCGAAGGCGCTGTACACCGACGGCGTGGTGACGCGGAGCATGGCCTCGTCGTTGTTGCGCAGCGCCGGTCCGCTCCAGTTGTGACTGCCGGTCCACATGACCTTCTGGACCGTGCCCGCGTACATCCCGTCGATCATCCAGTTCTTGGAGTGCACGATCCGCCGGGGGGTCGAGGCATCCGCGTCGTCGTCCTGCTGGTAGCAGCGGTTGGTGATGCCGGAGACACCGTGCAGGGCACTCCAGGTGCCGGCGTCCGTCTCGCTGTAGACCAGATCGACCAGACACCCCTCCCCCGCCAGCGCGCGCAGCTTGTCCGCGACGGCCTGTCGGGTGATCTTCAGCATGGCGGCGTGGACGGTGGTCCGGTGCGCACCGGCGGTGTCCAACCAGCGGCACGTGATGTTGTCCAGGGCGTTGACCACGGTGTCGGTGCTCGCGTCGCTTCCTGCCCTGGGGAAGAAGTAGTACTTGTAGTCGCCCGCGTTGCCATAGGTGTAGGACCAGCTGGAACGGTCCTGGGCCGGCAGGCGCGTGAAGTACCCGACGTAACCGTCGTAGAGGTCGCTGTTCCCGGCGACGGTGAGCGAACTGTTCCAGTAGCGGCTGTAGTTGGACGGCGTGAGGTTCGAAGTGAGCTGGACGACGACGTTCTTCTGGGCGCCGTCACCCACGCTGCTCGCGAGCAGGTACTTGTTGTGGTTGATGCCCGTCCCGGCCGGCCCGAGGCACGACGAACCGGAGGCGCACAGGGCGACGAAGGACGACGCGGAGGTGCTGGTGCCGAGCGCCGCCTTGAGGGTGTCGTAGGAGGACGGGTAGTCCAGGGTGCTGTGGTCAAGGACGATCCGGACGCTGACGCCCCGGTCCTTCGCGGCGACGAGGTCCGCGGCGATCGTGTCGTCCCACAGGTGGTACATCGCGAGCCGCAGGATCGATCCGCTGTCCGCGTTGGCGATGACGGAACGCACCTGGGCGCGAATGGCCTGCTGTTCGGCGGTGGTGCCAGTGGGCCGGTTGAAGACCGGCCCGGTGGTGACGGTCGCGGCGTCGGCGCTCTGCGCGGGCACGATCAGCGCGGCGACGCAGGCGGCAGCGGCGAACAGCACACCGGCTGCTCGCTTGCCCAACACGGCCTTGACGAGTGATGGTCTCATCGTTGGCTTCCCCCCGGGTCATTCTGTTGGGTGTTGTTCGTCAACTCGGCGCATCCAAGCACGACTTGGGAGAAGCGACCGAGCCTTCGCCACGTCGGGCGTGTCTTCCCGCACGGGCCGCCCGAGGGTGCCTGTCCCGGACAAGGCGGCGCTGCCGATGCCGGGCGGTGACGCCTGCTTCGACTGGCCGATGATGAGCGTCGATCCGACCTCTTGCCGGGCCTATCAGCACGCCGCCGGGGCTCGTAGGAAGCCGCCGCGAGTTGAGAGTGCCACGTCGTGCGGCCGACGACCTAGGCGGTGTTTTAGGTCGGGGTTATGAGCCATGCCTCGTGCTGTGATGATCACGGTGTTGGGCGTGGGGATCTTTCTGATGAGCAGTTGACGGTGCTGGAGTCGTTGCTTCCTGCGGCAGGTGTGAGTCGCAGGTCGCCGGGTCGGCGGCGGTTGCTGGACGATGTGCGGCGGCGGGTTCGGACCGGTGTCCCGTGGCGGACCTGCCAGATGAGTACGGTCCCTGGCGGACCGTGTACGGCCTGTTCAGGCGCTGGCAGCGGCAAGGGGCCTGGGCTCGGTTGCTGGAGTTGTTGCAGGCCCGGCTGATGCGGCTGGGCTGATCACGTCGGAGGTGAACGTCGACTCCACAGTCTGCCGTGCCCACAGCACGTGGCCGGTGCCCGTCGGGACGGCGCCGGGCAGAAGGAACCGCCCGGAGGGATCACCACCGAGCCGGACGACCACGGGCTGGGCAGGTCGCGGGGCGGGTTCACCACGAAGATCCATCTGGCGTGTGAGCAGGGCCAGAAGCCGTTGTCGCTGCTGGTCACCGCCGGACAGCGGGGTGACAGTCCGCAGTTCGAGCCGGTCCTGAACGCAATCCGGGTGCCCAGAAGCGGTAGCGGCCGGCCGAGGACCCGCCCGCTGCGGGTGCGGGGCGACGAGGCGTACTCCTCTCGCGCGAACCGCGCCTACCTGCGTAAACGCGGGATCAGGTGCACGATCCCGGAACCGGCCGACCAGATCCGCAACCGCAAGCGTCGTGGCCGCGGCGGTGGCCGCCCGCCCGCCTTCGACCCTCAGGACTACAAGGCCCGTCACGCCGTCGAGTGCGGGATCGGTCGACTCAAGCAACACCGAGCGGTCGCCACACGCTATGACAAGCTCGCGGTTCGTAGGACGAACCCGCCTGGTTCGCCTCCGTTGCCGTGCTGGACGAGGGCGGCTACGAGGTCGTTCAGCGCGACACCAACCGCCGCGAACACGACGTCAGCGTCGAGACCGCTATCGGCCGCATCGCGAGCGACCTCACCAAATGGCTGGCCGCCCGCGCTTCCTAAAACACGGCCTAGTACTCCAGTGTGACTTCGCGATCTTGCGCTTGGCCACGTACATGTTGAAGTGGTCGGCCAAGTCCAGATGGGCATGCTCACTTCAAGCAGTTCGGCTGGGAGAGACGGGGATGGGCCACGGGCATTGGCTGCAGTCCGGGGAAGCCTCTTCGCACACAGCGTTGGGTGACCGGTCGGCAGGGGCCGAAAGCAGTGCTGACAGAATCGAAGCCGTGACGGACGACATTCGAAAGATTTTCGAACGGGCTGGCTGTGAGGGCGCGTTATGCGTCCAGCCGCTGGAAGGCGACGCCGAGTTCGGTCTGAGTGCCGATGAGCCTGTGGTCCCGGCTTCCGTGGTCAAGGTGCAGGTCGCCCTGGAGGCGGAGATCTCGTTCGCCGAAGGCCGGTTGGACCCGTGCGAGCGGGTGACGCTGAGTGCTGCCGACCGGACTCCTGGCCCGGCCGGGATCTCGCTCTTCGACGACGATGCCGTGCTCTCATGGCGGGACATGGTCGTCCTGATGCTCACCATCAGCGACAACCACAGCACCGATGCGCTGCTGCGGCGAGTCGGCGTGGACGCGCTCAACGTGACAGCGGCGCGGCTCGGGCTGACCGGCACTGTGATCAAGTCTGACCTGCATACCATGCTCGATTCCATCGGCCAGGACGTGGGCTGTGCCAGCTGGAAGGACTCGCTGGCCTGGGCAGCCGGTGCATCAGCGGACGAGGTGGCGCGGGCCGACGAGCGGCTCCTTGCATCCCGCGCTTTGGACCCGTCGCAGGGGACCCGCACCACTCCTCGCGACATGGTCGACCTGCTGCGGTTGATCTGGACGGACCAGGCGGGCCCGGCGGCCGCGTGTGCACGGGTGCGTGCTGTGATGGCCAGGCAGCTGACGCGGCACCGGATCGCGAGCGGGTTCCGACTGCCAGTACGGGTCGCGGCCAAGAGCGGCAGCCTGGTCGGCGTGATCCGCAACGAGATCGGCGTAGTCTCCTATCCTGATGGGCGCCGCTACGCCGTCGCTGTCTTCACTCGATCCCCGCCGGGCGCGGACGACGCCACGATCAGCCGCGCCATCGGCACCGCCACCGCGCAGGCCATCACCGCACTGCAGGACACGGGCACCTGAAGTTCACCTGCACTCCGACGGAGCCAGACCGGGTGACAACGGCAACGGCCACCGCGTGATCATCAACGGTTGTGGGGACTCCTGAAGATCGTGCGGTGGCCACGGGCCAGAGCGTAGACGCCGTCCGCTGGCGAGCGATGTTCGACCAGGCCATGGCCCGGATCGCAGGCCGGTTCAAGCGAGTGGAGCCGCGGGCAACCGCCCGCGACTTCGTACTCGCCCTGCTGTCCGGCGTCGAGCGGAAGAACTGCTGGCGGCTGGCAGAGCAGGCCGGCTACGCCCGCCCCGGGCCGATGCAGAGGCTGCTGCGAAGCACCCGCTGGGACGCCGAAGCGGTCCGCGACGACATACGGGCCTACGTCCTCGAACACCTCGCTGCCGACGACGGCGTCCTGATCGTGGGCGAGACCGGCTTCCTGAAGAAAGGCACCGCTTCGGCCGGCGTGCAGCGGCAGTACACCGGCACCGCAGGCCGGATCGAGAAACACACAAATCGGCGTCTTCCTCGCCTACGCCTCCAGCAATGGACGGGCATTGATCGACCGTCGGCTCTACCTGCCCAATGCCTCCTGGTGCCAGGACGATGGGCGCCGAGCCCGTGCCGGGGTGCCCGAACAGGTAGGGTTCGCGACCAAGCCCACGCTGGCCGGCCAGATGATCGCCTCAGCGCTGGACGCGGGAATCGGCGCCTCCTGGGTGACCGGCGATGAAGCCTACGGCCAAAAGACCCCAGCCTGCGCGCGCTGCTGGAATCCCGTGGGGTCGGCTATGTCCTGGCCGTCGCCTGCAGCACGCGGGTGCGGATCAACCAGGGGCGGACCGCGGCCCGCGCGGATGCCGTGGCCGACCACCTGCTCACCTCGGCCTGGCACCGACAGAGCGCCGGGGCCGGGGCGAAGGGGCCGCGCTACTACGACTGGGCCTGGATCGAGATCGGTAACGACGGTCACCGACACCTGCTGATCCGCCGCAACGCGAGCAGCAGGGAACTCGCCTTTTACCTGTGCTGGTCCCCCAGGCGAGTGCCGTTGTCGGAGCTGGTCCGGGTGGCCGGGACCAGGTGGTGCATCGAGGAGTGCTTCCAGGCCGCGAAAGGCCAGGTCGGACTGGACCACTACCAGGTCCGTCACTGGACCGCATGGCACCGGCACATCACCCTGGCCATGCTTGCGCTGGCCTTTCTGGCTGTCCTTGCCGCCGACGCGACGCCAACGAGGACAGCACAGGCCAACCGGCCTGCCCAAAGCACTGACCCGATCAACCTGACCGTCCCCGAGATCCGCCACCTGTTCGGCGCTCTGCTGAGTCCGACGCATGCATCCCCGTGCGGACTACTGCACTGGTCGAACTGGCGCAGACATCATCAAGCCATCGCCCGCCGCAGCCACTACCGACGACGACTCGCCAGCCCCTCAACCGGATAGATCACGAAGCCGCACTGGAGTACTAGTCCCCGGTCGTGCCGTCGAGCATCTCGCGCAGGATGTCGAGGTGGCCGTTGTGGCGGGCCGTCTCCTCGGTGAGGTGGAGGAGGATCCAGCGCAGATCGACGTGGCGGCCGTCGCGGATGGCTCGCTGGGCCTGCTTGTCCAGGCTGTTGCCGGCGACCAGTTCGCGGTAGCGGGCGCTCTGTTCGGCGTATTCGTCGAGCAGTTGCGTGAGCGGGAAGTCGACGGCGATACGCATCTCGCGGTCGGGGTCCTCCTCGGTCCAGGGGCCCCGGTCTTCCTCGCCGAGGAAGACCACTTGGAACCAGTAGTACTCGACCCAGCGGAGGTGGTTGATCACTCCGCTCAGGGTCATCAGCGGTGAGCCCGGCAGGAGCGCCTTGCGTGCGTTCTCCGCGGAGACGCCATCGCACTTGGCGCGGGCGATGTCACGTGTGTAGTCGAGAAACGTGGTGAGCTGGGTGCGCTCGTCCCACGCGGGCGGCGTATCGTCGATTCTGGTCATCGGGCGAAGCGTCCCCGATCACCGTGACCGCTGTCGAGGCATATATCGCCGGCCCCGACCTGCTCGGCCCAGCCCCTTGCCCCGACGGACCAACTGGACGCCTCGCGTGATTGCTTCGGATCGCATGGTCAGCACGCTGGGCACGGACTGGGTCCTATGGTGGGCACGAAACTCAACAAGACGCGTCCTGTATGCCGTGACATGGATGGTCATCGCCCTTTTCCTGCACTCCGAGGACTCGTTCACCGCGTGGCCTCTCGTGGGGGCGAACATGCCCGAGCCGCTGGTGTTCCAGGTCCTGTGTCAGATCGCCTTCGCCGCGTATCTGATGCCCGCACCACTCGTTCCGGAGAACTGGACGGCGCGACCGCGACCTGAAGGCCACTGACGAGGAAGGGCAGCGTGCCCGCGGTGAGGAAGAACGTGACGGCGTAGGTGACGCGACCCGCGCGCACGGCATCTCGTTCATAGGAGCACGTCAGACGTGCCGACCAAGTCGGTGAACCTATACGGTCACAGCACTATGGTGCACTGCCATGGACGCTGCTGATCTTGACCACCAGGCCCGGACCTTGTCCGGCTGTATTCCTCCGCTCCTGGTCTCCCGGCTTCTCGAACTCGGCCATGAGAATGAAGTGGAGTTCCAGGCCGGCCGTGGGGAATGGTTCTGCGCGCGTGAGTGGGCGCGGCTGCTCGGTGGCCAAGGGCGGCAGACGGAGGCGTTGGAGGTGCTCGCCCCGTACGTCGCCACGGGCTGGTGGCCGGCCGCCCAGGCGCAAGCGGGACTGCTGGAGAGCCGGGGGCGGGCAGAAGAGGCGATCGCGCTGGCCCGGCCGTACGCAGAAACCGGAGGGCTTGCGCTGGAGTTCCTCGCCCGGTTGCTCGCTCGGCACGGACGTCAGGACGAGGCGTTCGTGTTGCTGAGCGCCGGAATCGAAGACCCGCTCCTTGCCGCGGCTCTGGTAGAGGTCACCGAGGGGGCAGGCCGGGACGAGGACATCGCCGCGCTGCTGGCCGCCCGGATCCCGGCCGGACATCAGTGCGACAGTCCGTGGTGTTGTCGCGGTCTCGACCCCGACACGGCAATCGGGCTGCTCGCCACGGTCCGTGAACGCCAGGGCCGCGTCGACGAAGCGATCGCCCTGCTGCACGCCCGGCAGCACACCTCCGTCAACAACCAGGACCAGCTGGCGGACCTGCTGGCGAGGCACGACCGGATCGAGGAACTGCGCGCGTACGCGGCGTCCGAGTACCACGGGCACGCCGCGCAGCGCCTCGCCGAGGTGCTGGAGGAGCGCGGTGACGTGGAAGGCGCGATCGCCGTGTACCGGCAGCCGGGCGACTCACCGAGCCGCCAGTGTCACGGCGCGGTCCAGCTGGCGCGGCTCCTGTCCCGGCATGGCAGGGACGACGAAGCGATCGAGACGATACGGACGCTCGCGGACTCACCCGGCGGCGTGGAGGACTGGATCGTCGACACGTTGTGCACCCTGTACGCCGACCACGGCCGCACCCGGGACGGCGTGGCCTACCTCGACGCCCTCAAGGCGCGCCGCGGCGGCAGGGAGGAGTGGGATTTCTTCAGGATGCGACTGCGGCTCATGGCCGAAGGGGGCTTGGCCGAAGGGGGCTTGATCGACGAGGCGATCGAGCAGGCGCGGGCCCATCCCGAGGGCGACACCTGGTATGCGGCCTGGACCCTCTCCGACCTTCTCGCCGGGACCGGTCGAACCGAGGAGGCAGTCGCCGTCCTGGAACCGCACGCCTCCGCCAACCGCGGCCCTCTGGCAGGCCACCTCGTCGCCCTCGGCCGGGTCAAGGACGCCGTGGCACTGCTTCAGCAGCGCGCACCCAAGCCGCTCGCGCCTGTCTGGACGGGCACTTTCGCCACTGAAGCCACGCCCTGACGCCGCCCTCCCCCGCCACCCCCATCGCGACCGCGGACCTTCCGGTGCGGTCTCCTGGATCTCACCAGCACTCGCACGCGCTCGGGGCTCCCGCCGTCGGCCGCGGGCGAGCGGCGCACGGCCGCCGCACCGGTACGTCCGCCTGACGCCCGGACGTTCGTAACAGGCTGGGCACGAGCCGCGGTCCGCGACGCCCGACCGCCCGGCCGCCGGTACCGTCGGGGCTGCCGAAAGGTCGGTGCTGAGGGGGTCAACTGTGGTTCCTGGCATGGAAGTCGCGGTCGGGTACGTGTTCGCCTGGCTGGTGGGGAAGGCCCGAAGGGTCGCGGGGTGGGTGGACGCGGAGGCGGATCGCGGCCTGGACGCCGGAATGGATCACCTGCACGATCTGATCAGCCGGCGGATCGGGCAGGATCCGGCGCTGGAAAGGGCATTGGCCACTGCCCAGGACGAGGTCACCGCCGGGCGGGTGGAGCCCTCCGAGGAGACCGGGCGTCAGCTGGGCGCGGCCCTCGCGCAGGCCTCCGCCCAGGACCCGGCCTTCGCGGCCGTGCTCAAGCTCCTGATCGACGGCCACCTGCCGGGCCCGGGCACCGCCACGGAACCCGGGCAGGTGTTCAACATCATCTCCGGTGGAAAGCAGGAAGGCCCGGTCG
This sequence comes from Streptomyces sp. NPDC048106, assembly GCF_040706415.1. Classification (NCBI taxonomy): domain Bacteria; kingdom Bacillati; phylum Actinomycetota; class Actinomycetes; order Kitasatosporales; family Streptomycetaceae; genus Streptomyces; species Streptomyces sp. NPDC048106. The sequence continues at coordinate 121,985 of NZ_JBEZND010000022.1, forward strand.
TCCAGGGCCGGACCCAGATCGGCTTCCAGTTCACCACCAACCCGCCGCCCACACCCCGACCGCCGAGCGGGACCGTCCCGCTCGCGGACGGAACCGGGAAGCAGGGACGATGACCGGGTTCCCGGGCGACCGGCCCGAGGGGGCGGCCGTCTACAACATCATCAGCGGCGGGGTCCAGAACGGCCCGGTGCTGCAAGCCAAGTACCTCTCCGTCCAGTTCACGGTCCAGCTGCCGCCACAGGTGGCTCCGACGGCGCCGGCCGGGCTGCCGATGCCCTCGCCCGTCTTCACCGGCCGCGACGCCGATCTGCGGCATCTCCTGCGCGGCCTGGGACCCGCCGCGGCGGGCAGCAGGGTCACCGCGGTGAGCGCGGTGGCCGGCCTGGCCGGTGTCGGCAAGAGCCAACTGGCGGTCCACGCCGCGAAGGCGGCACTGGCGGCCAGCTGGTTCCCCGGCGGAGTGCTGTACGTGAACCTGTTCGGTTACGACCCCGAGCGCCGGCTGAGCCCCGATCAGGCGCTGGACGACCTGCTGCGCGCCCTCGGCATCCCCGAGGAGCACCTGCCGCAGGGGCTGCAGAACCGCGAGCGCCTCTACCGCACCGTCCTCGCCGGGTACGCCGCGCAGGACCGCCGCATCCTCGTGGTCGCGGACAACGCGTCCAGCGACGACCAGGTCCGCCCCCTGCTGCCCACCGACGGGTCCTGCGCCGCGCTGGTCACCTCCCGGCACACCCTGGACGGCCTCGACGCGCGGCTGTACGACATCGACGTCCTCCCCGAGGAGGCCTCGCGGCTGCTGCTCGACGAGGCGCTGCGCAACCACCGCGGCGACGGCGACACCCGGATCACCGACGACCCGCAGGCGGCGGCCGCCATCGCCCGGCTGTGCGCCGGTCTGCCGCTGGCGCTGCGGATCGCCGCCTCGATCCTGGCGAGCGCTCCCCGGCGCCCCGCCGCCGACCTCGCCGCGGAACTACAGGCCGAGCACACCCGCCTGGACACCCTCTACCGCGGCCCCGAACGGGCGGTACGGGCCGCCTTCGACCTGTCGTACCGGCTGTTAGATCCCGGCCACGCCCGACTGTTCCGGCTGCTCCCGCTGAACGCGGGCCCGGACCTGTCCACCGTGTCGGCGGCCTGGCTGGCCGACCTGGACCCGCACCGCACGGGCCGCATGATCCAGGACCTCGCCGACGCGCACCTGGTCGAACCCGCGCAAGTGTGGGGCCGGTGGGGACTGCACGACCTGGTGCGCCTGTACGCGGACGAGCACGGCCGGGCGGAGGCGGCGACGGACGGGCGCGCGGACGCCGGGCTCCGACTCCACCGGCACTACGTGACCACCGCCGCCGCGGCCGCCCGGCTGGTCCCGCCCCAGGACGGTCCGGCCTCGCCCGGCTTCGCCGACCGCGCCTCGGCCCTGGCCTGGCTCGACCAGGAGCGGGCCAACCTGGTGGCCACCGCCGTCGCCCGGCCGCCGATCGGACTGCCGGACACCACGGTCGAGTTGTCCACCGGTCTCAGCGGCTACCTCGTCCACCGCCGCCGCTTCGACGACCAGCTCGCGCTGGCCGAGGCAGCCCGTACCGTCCTGCGGAGCCGGGTCGAGGAGCTGATGACCCGGCCGACCATGGAAGCCCTCCTCCGGCAGATCAAGGACCGGCACACCGAAGCCGGGCTGCTCGCCAACACGGCGCTCGCCCTGGGCGAACTCTTCCTCCACGACGAGGCGCTCGACGCTCGGCTCGCGTCGATCGAGATCTTCCAGCAGCTCGGCGACCTGGCGGGCGAGGCCCTGGCGACCACCGGTGCCGGGCTGACGCTGAGCAGGCTCAACCGCCGGGAGGAGGCGGCCGATGCCCACCAGCGGGCCGCCGAGCTGTACCGGCAAGCCGGTGACCAGAGCGGCGAGGCAGGCGCGCTGACCAACCTCGGTGACGTGCTCCGGCTGACCGGCCACCCAGCGGAGGCGCTGGAGGTCCACTTCCGTGCGGTGAAGCTGTTCCACGAGATCGGCGACGACTACCGCCTGGCCATCGCGTTCGACAGCTGCGGGGCCCTCCTCCAGGCGATCGGGCGGTTCGGGGAGGCGGTCGAGATGCACCGCTACACCGCCGTCACGCACCGCGAGCACGGAAACCGGGAGGGCGAGCTGGTGGCCCTGAACCTGCTCGGCTCGGCGCTCTTCCACGTGGGCCGGATCGAGGAGGCCGCGGAGTCGCTGACCAAGGCGGTCGACGGCGCCCGCGAACTTGGTGACGTCCACCGCGCGGCCGCCGCCCTCAACGACCTCGCCGGAGTGCTGCCCCACCTCGGCCGGCGCGACGAGGCGATCGAGTTGCTCACCGAGGCCGCCGCCGGTTTCGCCCGCGCCGGCGACCTGGAGCGCGAGGCCATGGCCTTCGCCAACCTCGGTCTGGCGCTCGACCAGGCGCACCGGCCGGAGGAAGCCGCCCGCGCACACGCCCGCGCCGCCGCCATCCGCGCGACCCTCGGCTCCGCCTCGGCACCTCATGCTGAGTCGAACGGTTAGCCCGCCCGTCGTCCGAGACTGCCGCGCGGTCACCGGCCTCCGCGTCGAGAGCGAGACCGCCTACCTCTCGCCCGGGTGGCAGCAGTGGCCGCTGCGCAGGAGACGGGCCACGGCCGGCCAGTCGATGCCGTCCGGCGGCGGGACCGAGACGCTTTCGCCGAAGACGGCCGTGAGGTCGTTCTGCCGGTACAGGACACCGTCACGCACGATCAGCGGGGTGTCGACGAGGGTGGTGAAGTCACTGAACGGGTCTCCTTGTACGACCGTGAGGTCGGCGATCCTGCCTTCCTGGACGGTGCCGAGATCGGTGTCGAGGCCGAAGAGGCGTGCGGGGACGCTTGTGGCCAGGTGCAGGGCCTGGGCGGGAGTGAATCCGTGGGCGTGCAGGGCACGCAGGCCGAGGTGCAGGGACAGGCCCACGGGAACCAGCGGGGAGTCGGTGCCCAGCGCGAGGACGGCTCCCCGAGCAGCCAGGCGCGCGTAGTCGGCCATCTCCGTGGCCAGCGCCTTGCGCTGCTCCGCCGTAGGGGAGGACGCGGCGCGTTCCTGCACGGCGGCGACGTCCCAGGGGGGCATCAGATCGCGTACGCGTGGATCGTCGGCCAGGCGCGGGTCGATGCCGAGGAGGTACTGCGCCGTGAACGGTGTGATGATCATCTGGAAGTCGCCGCCGGCATACAGGGCGACCAGGTCCTGGTGGATGTGCCCGAGCGGCGTGGTGGCGTGACCGTAGGGCAGGCGCTGGGTGGCTTGCAGGTGGGTGGTCAGGTCCTGGCCGGCCGCTCGGCCGGGCGAACAGAGGTGGCTGCCGCAGGGCACGCCCAGCCGGTGCGCCGTAGCGGCGGCCTCGGCCATGACGTCGCCAGGGGCACGGACGTAGGTCTTGACGAAGTCCACGTCCAGGGCGGTCGCCCGGTACAGGCTGCGTGCGACGCCTTCTCGGGTGCGGTGGGCGCGCCCCATGCTGTAGGCGGTGCGGGCGCCGTCGAGGAGTTCCGCACAGGCCAACTGCCGTGGGCCGAGGCTGTGTCCGGCGTCGGCGGACTCGCGCAGGCGCACTGTTTCGTGGAGGGGCCCGCCCATGGAGGCGGTGGTGGTGATGCCGTAGGCGAGGGCGGTGAGGGCCTGCCTGGCGCCGTAGGTGGCGGTGTAGGGGTGGGTGTGGCTGTCGAACAGGCCGGGGATGACGGTCTGTTCGGACGCGTCGAGGGTGCGGTGGCCCGGGCGGTGCCGCTGGTGCGGTTCGACGGCGGTGATCCGGTTGCCGTGGACGATGATGTCGACATCGTGGCGGGGAGGGGTGCCGGTGGCGTCCCACAACTGGCCGGCGTGGACACGCAGTCGTCCGGGCTGCGCGGGGTCGGCGCGCCGGGCGGTCAGTCCGGTGGAAAGGGCGCGGGTGCGGCCGGGTGTGCCGGTGTCGTCGAGGGACAGCAGGCGCAGCCTGCCGCAGGACAGATAGAGCAGGGTGCGCGCGTCGCCGGACCAGCTGGGGTGGTCGGCGGGTTCGTCGGTGAGTCGGCGGGCGGGTCCGGCGGGGCTGCCGTCGGAGGTGACGGGCAGCAGCCAGAGGGCGGATTCGGCGACCAGTGCCATCCAGCGGCCGTCGGGCGACCACACGGGTCCGGCGGCGGCGCGGTCGGACAGGGACTGGTGCTCGGCCGGCAGGTGGCGCCGCTCGGCACCGGTGCGGGTGTCGATGACGCGGATGAGGTGGTAGCCCTCGCGGAAGCGGTGGTTGAGCCGGTTGCGGTCGCAGAAGACCAGGTGGCGGCCGTCCGGTGACCAACTGGGGGCGCCCGGTGGCCCGTCGGAGGCCAGGGGACGGGCCACCACCCGCTCCGCGCCGGTGGCCAGGTCGTGTACGAGCAGGTTCCCCGCCACGTCCTGGCAGGCGAGGTGGGAGCCGTCCGGTGACAGGGCCGGATCAAGGCGCCCGGCGCCGGTCACCGCCCGGTCGTCCTCGCCGTCCGGGCGGATCCGGTGCACGGTGGACAGTCCGTCCCGGTCGGTGCAGTACAACAGGCTGCGTCCGTCGGGCGCCCAGGCGGGGGCTTGCAGGTAGTTGCCGGGAGCCGCCCGCACGAGCGCGCGAGGTGCGTGGCCGATGGGCATCAGCCACAGGGTGTTGAGCGCGACGAACGCGACGCTGTGTGCGTCGGGCGAGAGCACGGGCCGGTGGATGCCGCGGACCGGGAAGGACGAACCGGGGTCGAGATCACGTGCCTTGGGCTTCCAGGCCGGCCGGGGCATCTCCGTGCGGCCCGTGAAAGGAATGTCCTGTACGTCGGTGCCCTCGACGGCACGGACGCGGACACGTCCGTCCGCCACGTACAGCAGCCGGTCCTCGCCGAGCCAGCGGGGCGGAGCCGCCGCCAGGTCCTCGTCCGCCGTGGCAACCCGTCCGTCGACCATCAGCCTGGCCGTGGCGGCCGGCCGGGACGGCGAGTCGCTGGTGCCGGTCAGGTGCACGTAGGCGATCCGTCCGCCCCGGGAGACGGAGGGACACAGCAGCCGGCCCTCCCGCACGGCGTGCACGACCTCGGCCTCGCCTCCCGCTACCGGCACACATACCAGGCTCAGACCACCGTCGTTCCCGCCGTCGGGCCGGTGTGCGGCCCGCACGCACACCAGAGAACGGCCGTCCGGCCACCAGACCGGGTCGAGATCCTCGAAGTCGCCGCCCGTCACCTGCGTCATGCGGCCGCCGGGGATGTCATACACCCACAGTCCGAAGGAACTGCCGGTCACCGGGTCGCCGCCGCGCTCGGAGGAGAAGACGAGACGCGTTCCGTCCGGGGACCAGGCCACCCCTCGGTCGTCCCACGGTCCGTTCGTGAGCTGTCTCAGGTCCGTGCCGTCCGACCGCATCAGCCACAGATGGAAGGAACCGCCACGGTAACCGCAGACGGCGATCCTGCTGCCGTCGGGAGACAGGGCGGGCCGTGTGGCCTCCAGGGTCCAGTCCGTCAACTGCTCGGCGTCGCCGCCGTCTCGGGGGATGCGCCACAGAATCCCCTGCACCTCCGCGACGAGTAGCCGGCCGTCCCGCCCGACCGTGACGGACCCGCCCGTGAGTTCGTCAAAGGTCACCGCCCGCGTTCCGGCGCGCGCGGGCGCCGCAGGGCGCCCCGCGGCGGCCAGGGCCCCGGCCGGAGACATCGTGGCCGCGGCTCCGCCCGCCGACACCGAAAGGAATCGACGACGGTTCAGAGGACCGGACTCCATGCGCTCACCTCTCCGCTCTTCAACTGCCCCGGTTCACGGGCCGCTCGGAGCAGAGCCGGCCTGCGGTCCCCCACTCAGGTCAACGGCTGTCCGGTGCGGACGTCACGGCCCGCCACCCGACCGGACGGGCCGGTCGAGACCGCCACCTCCCGAGGGGGGCCACAGGCCCTGCGCTCGCTGCCGTCGACGCGCGCCCCACGGGGCCGGTCCCGGCCCCCCGGTGAAACCGGCCCTCTCGGGCATACGCATCCCATGACGTCATCGTGGAGCCGACCGACCCGCCCGAACCCTGGGCGGAAGTTCCCTCATGGCGGACGCGCGGCCTGGGCCGGGTGTGCGCTGCTCCCGCTCCTCCTGCTGACGGCCTGCGACCACGACGGCGGCGACCGACCACTGCCCGGATCCCTCCACGGCGAACACACGGGGGAGTTCGAGAAGGCCGCGCTTGCGGAGGGCAGCCGTCTCGTCATCACCACCCAGGGAGGCGTGCGGGTCGTCGGGACGGACGACGACAGCGTGACGGTGGGCGGCGCGACCCTCGCCCGCTGGGACGGGGACGGACACACGCACACCCTCGACCTGCCCTGCGACGAGGGCGACGACCGGACCAGGGACAACTGCGGCGGGATGCCGCTCGTCCGCGTGCCCACCGGTGTCACCCTCACCGTGCGGGCCCGCAACGCCGGCATCGACGTGAGCGATGTACGGGCCGAACTGAGCCTGAGCACCGTCAACGGTGACATCACCGTGCAGGCCTCGGGCACGAAGGGAGCCCGCCAGCACCTCGTGACCCGCAACGGCTCCGTGCGCGCGACCGGCCTGAAGACCCGTGCCGTGGACGCCGAGACGGTCAACGGCGATGTCGACCTGCTGTGCACGACCTCGCCCGACACGCTCAACGGTGTGACCCGGAACGGCTCCGTCCGCGTGACCCTCCCGGCGGACGCCCCGCCGTACGCGACCGACGCGAGCACCGTCAACGGCCGCTCCACCGTGGACATCCCGGCCACCGACTCCAGGGCCCCCCGGCACCGGCTGACTCTGCGCACGGTCAATGGCGACACCGAGGTCCACGAAGGCTGAGGAACGGGCGGCTACGACGGGTTGCCGGTTCCGGAGGAACCTGAGCCCGAACCGCCCATCCGGCTTTCAGACGACTATGACCCGGCGCCCGCGCGTGTGGCCCGCTTGGCTGTCGGTGTGCGCCGCCGCGGCCTCGGCGAGGGTGTACGACTTCTCGATCGGGATGTGAAGTTTGCCCCGCGCGATGAGGTCGGCGGCCACGGCGAGCGCTTCTGACACGCTGCCGGCCACGCCGGAGAACCGGACACCCAGCTCCGGCGCACCGAGATCGGCGATGGAGATCACCTTCTGCGGGTTCCCGGTCAGCTCGACGAGCTCGCGGATCACGCCAGAGCCGGCCAGATCGAGGGCCGCGTCGACATGCCCGAGCTGCCGCACCCGCTCGACCCAGCCCTCGCCATACGTCGTCGCGAGGGCGCCCAGGCCGCGCAGATAGTCCTGGTTCGCGGTCCCAGCCGTGCCGATCACCGTGATGCCGCGGTCGCGGGCGATCTGCAGCACCGCTGAGCCGACTCCCCCGGACGCCCCGCTGACCAGCAGCGTCTGCCCGGACTGCACACCGACCTCGCGGATGATGCGCAGCGCGGTCTCCACCACGGAGGGGTACCCGGCCGCCTCTTCGAACGTCACGCCCTCGGGCACACGGGCCCAGGCCGACAGCACCGCGAACTCGGCATAGGTGCTGACGCCTTCGCCGAACACGTGGTCACCGACCTCGACTTCTTCGACGCCCTCGCCGACCTCGTCCACCACCCCGGCGGCGTCCAGCCCGACCCCGGAGGGCAACTCGACCGGGTGGGCCCCCAGTTTCTGGCCTTCACGGATCCTCCAGTCGACGGGGTTCACGCCCGCCGCCCGCACGGCGATGCGGATCCGGCCGGGGCCCGCGTGGGGCTCCTCGGCGTCCACGAGGTGCAGAACGCTCGGACCGCCGAACTCGGCGAAGCTCACTTTCTTCATGCGGTGGACCGTAACACTAACGGTTAGCTTTTTAGAACTGGTGCATATTCGTATCTGCTACTGTCAGGTCATGACCGTGCCGCCCGGACGCCGTGAGCGCAAGAAGGCCGCGACCCGCCAGAAGATCGCCGACACCGCCCTCCGGCTCTTCTTGGAACGCGGGTATGACGCGGTGGGGATCCGTGACGTGGCCGCCGAGGCCGACGTGGCCGTCACCACGCTCTTCTCCCACTTCGCCTCGAAAGAGGCCCTGGTGTTCGAGCGGGACGACGACTTCGAGGAACGCCTCACGCATGCGGTCACCGGCCGGGCACCGCACGAACCGCTCATCCCCGCGCTACGCCGCGAGGTCCGGTCCCTGGTCCGGCATTGCACGGGGGACAGCGCCGCCCCGATCTGGCGCATGATCGACGAATCCCCCGCCCTGCGGGAGTACGAGGAGTCGATGCGGCTGCGCCACGCGGACTCGCTGGCAGCGGCCATCGCCGCCGATCCCGAACTGTCACCGACCACCACGGCGAGCCGGACGATCGCGCGGTTCGTGATCGACGCCTACTCGCTGGCCCGCGAGGCGCCCAGTCCGGACGCCGCGTTGGACGAGATCTTCCAGATGATCGAGGCAGCCTGGGCCGTCACCCGCCCCTCCGGAAACCCCACCGGCACGGCCGGACTGTAGTCCGGCCTCCGTCTCGTCGATGACCCGCACGGCGGCCTCGCCCTGGGAACCGCTGTACATGGTGCGCCGTCCGCACAGCCTCACTCGGGCCACGGGTTGTTCTGAATGATCTCGACGAAGTCCTTTCGGCGGAACGAGGCGTCGAAGTGGGCCAGAACGTCTTCGTTCATGGTTCCGAAGGTGGTGTCGGGACGGTTGGCCATGCCGTCGTAGAAGGCCTTCAGGATGCGGTTCTTGAAGTCGGGGCGCGGGTGCGCGGCCACCACCTCGGCCCGCTGCTGCTCGGTGATCTCCGTGAGGTCGATGCCGAGGACGTCGGTCTCCACGCCGAGGGTCACCACGGAGATCTCCGGCGACAGCTGGAGCGGCACCTCAGGGGTGGTGTGCAGCGCGATGGCCAGCCAGACCTCGCGGGCCTCCCGCTCGGAGCGGCCGTGGTCGAGCAGGAAGGCGCGGGCGGCCTCGGCGCCGTCGAGCTCGAAGCGCCGGTCCTCGGTGGCGTAGGACGGGGTCAGGCCGAGGTCGTGGAAGAGGCCGCCCACATAGGCGAGTTCGGGGTCGACCTCAAGCCCGCGCGCGGCTGCCTTCAGCGATCCCCACAGGTAGACACGCCGCGAGTGGTTGAAGATCGTCTCGTCGGCGGCGTCCCGGACGAGGTCGGTGGCCTCGCGGACCAGTTGGGTGTCGGGAATCATGATCCCCGCGATCTTCTCCGACATGAGCGCTCCTCGAATCGGGTGCGGACTGGACTGGTTTCCAGCCTCCCCGCTCCTCGGTGTCCGGGCCACCGCCGAGGCTGCCAGGTGTCCCACAGATCCGGACCCCGGCCGTACGAGGCCGTCAGCGAGCCTGGGCTGCTGCGTCGCCCCCGCCACCGCCCCGGGTGGTGGCGAACCGCGCCCGGTAACCGCTCGGTGAGACCCCCAGCCGGGCCACGAAGGCGCGGCGCATCGTCTCCGAGCTCCCGAACCCCGCGGCTCGCGCCGCCTCGGCCACCCCACAGCCCGAATCGAGCAACGCCTTCGCGTGGTCAAGGCGGACCTGCTCGACGAACTTCGCCGGAGTGGTGCCCAGCTCGGCCGTGAACATCCGCGCCAAATGGCGCGGACTGACACCGATCCGGGCCGCCAGCGAGTCGGCGGTGTGCGGGAGCCCGGGCTGCGCCGCGACCAGGTCGACCACGGAGCGCAGGGCCGGTGTGCGGGGAGGACGTACCTCCAGGGGCGCCGAGAATTGGGACTGGCCCCCCGGGCGCTGCATGAACACGACGAGGTTACGGGCGACGCGCCGCGCCAGGCCGGCACCGTGGTCCCGCTCCACCAGCGCCAGGGCCAGGTCGATGCCGGCCGAGACCCCCGCTGAGGTCACGATGTCGCCGTCCTCGACGAACAAGGCGTCGGGCTGCACCCGGACATCGGGGTGGGCGCGGGCGAGCAGCGGGGCGTGCTGCCAGTGGGTGGTGGCCCGCCGCCCGTCCAGCAACCCGGCGCCGGCGAGGGCGAACGATCCGGTGCAGATGGACACCAGCCGCCGGGCGCGGGGGTGCAGCAGGCGGATCGCCTCGGTCAGCTCGGCAGGGACGGGCTGGGCGACGAGTGCGTCACCACCCGGCACGACGACCGTGTCCGCCTCCGCCACGTCGGCCGCCGCCCCGTCGACGGGCAGGCGTAGACCGACGGAGGTGACGACCGCTTCTCCGGAAGGCGAGGCATAGCCGAGCGTGTAGTGGGCGCCGAACAGGTTGGCCTCGGCGAACACCTCCGCCGGGCCCGCCACATCGAGCATCTTGATGCCGTCGAACACGACGAACACGATGTGCCGCCTGGGTTCCATGACTGCTCGCCTCTCGCGCACCGTGTCACCGCCCGCGGTTCGCAAGGCCGGGCCGCGGCCCCCCGTAGCCTCCCATCCTCGACGGCTACCACCGGACCGCGCCCTGCGCGACGGGACCAATCTCCCACAGATCCGGACGCCGGACGGGGCCTGGGCAAGCAAGAGACGTTGCCGCACCTGACGGGGCCCACGCGGGCCACCAGGCCCGTTCTGGCCAGTGGCCCCGGGCAGTGGTCGCCTGGCTCGCCGACCACTTTTCCCAGGAACCGGTCGCGGGGCGGGTGCGCCGGCACCGGCCGTGGCGGAGAGGGCGGGATTCGAACCTGCGTGGGCCCCGAAGGGGCCCGACCTTGAGGCGAGCTCGCTGGTCCCCGATCAACCACTCCGGGCACCTCTCCCTGCTCCCGGCGTTCGGTCTCCCGCGCCGGTCACAGGAACAACAGTGCCAGGGGCCGCTGACAGCACCCTGACACACCACTGACCGAGCCCGGGGCGAGAGCCGGGCATGGCAGGGCCTGGCGTCACTACCGTTCCTACTGTATATAGTGTTCATATACAGTCTGAGAGGAACGGAGAAACCGTCGTGCGGGTGGTGTTGTCCAACAGCAGCGGTGTACCGCTCTATCGGCAGATCACGGAGCAGATCGGCGCGGCCATCCTGTCGGGGGACCTCGCCGAGGGCAGCGCCCTGCCCTCTGTCCGGGCCCTCGCTCGGGATCTGCGGATCAGCATCATCACCACCAACCGCGCCTACACCGAGCTGGCCGCCGAGGGGTTCATCGCCACGGTCCCCGGCAAGGGCGCCTACGTCCTGCCACTGGACTCGGCGCTCGTGCGCGAGCAGTTGCTGCGACAGGTGGAGGAAGGCATGCAGACCGCCTTGGACGCCGCCCGGAAGGCCGGCCTCGACCGCGCGGATCTCATCCAGATCCTGGACGGACTGCTGCAGGCCGAGCACGACCAAGCATGAGATCAGGAGGATCCGTCAGTGCACAGTGATCTCGCCTTCGCCCTGCGGGGCGTGGGCTGCGCGGTGAGAGGCGACTTCGCGTTGCGCGATGTGAGCTTCGAGCTGCCGACGGGCTATGTCATGGGCCTCATCGGCGCGAACGGCGCCGGCAAGACGACAACGATCCGCTGCCTGCTGGGCATGCGCGGGTTCGAGACAGGTGAGATCGAGCTGCTCGGCCACCGGGTACCCGGCCCGGTCGCGCTCCGCCAGGACATCGGGGTGGTGCTCGACCACACCTACCTCGTGGGCGACTGGCGGCTGGCCGAGGTCGAACGAACGCTGCGTCCCTTCTACGACCGTTGGGACGGCGCACGCTATGGGCAGTTACTCGCGGAGTTCGGCCTGGATCCGCGGGCGAAGGTCAAGGACCTGTCCCGGGGCATGGCGATGAAACTCATGATCGCCGTGGCGCTGTCGCACCGGGCGCGGTTGCTCGTCTTCGACGAGCCGACCAGCGGCCTGGACCCCGTCGCCCGGGACGAACTCGTCGGCATCATCGGGGACTTCCTGCTCGACGAGGGACACAGCGTCCTGTTCTCCACGCACATCACCTCCGACCTGGACCGCATCGGCGACTACGTGACGCTCATCCACGGCGGCCGCGTCGTCCGCACCGGCCCCAAGGACGAGATCCTGGACGCCTACCGGGTGGTGCGAGGCGGGCCGGACGATCTGAACGATCTCGTCGGCGTCGAGCTGATCGGCGTCCGGCGGACGCCGACCGGGACGGAAGCACTCGTCCACGCCGAGGAAGCCGACCTTCTCGGCGGGCGCGTCCTCGTCGAGGCACCTACCCTGGAGGAGATCGCCATCCACATCGGATCGCGGCCGACGAAGCCCGCGGCAACGCGGAACGACCGGCGCGGAGCGACCGCATGACCGCCGTCGCCCGTGTGGCCGTGCTGCATCTGCGTACCGTCGCGCCGTACCGGACCCAGGGGCTGCTGGTGTTCGGCCTGCTGGTCCTGGTGCTCGCCCGCAGCCCCGATCATGTCGTACCGGCGCTCGCGGTGCTGCTCGCCCCGTTGATCGCCGTACACCCGTTCGTGGTCGCCGAGAAGGCGGGCCTGGAGACGTTGTACGCCGTTCTGCCCCTGCCCCGCCGCACGGTGTTGTTCGGGCACTACGCCTGGGCGCTGGCAAGCTTTGTCGCCACCGTCACCGCGGCTACCGCGTCGGCCGTTCTCCTCGCGTGGGCCGAGGGCGTGCAGTTCGGTGGTCGCACCCTGGTGACGATGCTGACGCTGGCCTGGGCGCTGTTCGCCGTCAGCATCTCGATCCAGTTCCCGCTGCTGATCCGGTTCGGGTACGCCCGCGTCAGCGTCCTGGGCACCACCATGCCGCTGGCGCTGGTCATGCTGGCCGTCTACCGGCTGCACCTGACCCTCACCTCGATCGAGGCCTGGGCGCCGCTCGTCTGGGTGGCCGGCGCGGCCGCGATAGTGACGTCCGCGGTCCTGGCGGCGCATGTGCCAAGGCCGCGTAGGTAGGGACGTAGCCGAACCGTGCCTACGGTGGCGGAGACAGCGGGGGCCGTCATGCGGCGGTCGCATCCGCCGGGAAGACACCGGGAGCCCCCGACTTTCCTCGGCTCAGCCGATAAGAACTGGCTCGCGCCCCGTCTCGTGCCTCAAGATTCTCGGCGTGACAGACGCGGAACCCACCGAAGAAGAGATGCCGGACGGGCTGCTGGGCTGGTGCCTGGTGGCCAACGTGGCGCGAGAGACCGCGCACGGCGAGAGCGGCCTCGACATCCAGCACGGCACGAAGCACTTTCGCGCAGGCACCCTGCTGTGGCTCCCACCCGTCCGCTGGGACCCCGGCCATGGTCGCTGGCCCGCGGTGGGTCGGCACCGGGGCAACAGCCGCAGGTACGTCAACATGGTCGTACGCCCGGATGACCTGGAGAACTTCCGAGTCAAGGGTGTCTACAGCGAAGCCCTGGTGCGCAGCCTCAACGGATACGAACACGACCCGGCCGCCCCGCGAACCCTGCAGAACCCGTGGACCCGCGAGCGCGCCCAGGACTGGGCGGACGCCCGGAACCACTTCCGGGAGCCCCTCTTCATCGAAGGCCGCTCCTACGCCCACCCGCGGATCTCCGTTCCCAACCCTCCGCCGGCAGAGATCCAGGTCGACGGTGAGACCCTCCACCTCGCCCGCTACGGCACCCAAGGAGCCCACTACAGCCGCACGCCCCCTCCCGTGGAGTGGATCCCCGAGCCGTGATCCGCACGTTCGAACGGTAGGGCGGAGAAGTCGGCCGGACGGTCCACGGCATACACCGTGACTGGGCGGCCCTGCAGATGGTCCTCTCGGCGCGGCGCGAACCCCAGGCGCTCGGCCACTCTCACCGACGCCTCGTTGCCTGGCCGTATGAGAGCCGTGAAGTAGTCGTCGTCAAGCGTGGCAAACCCCCAGTCCAGACACGCTTGAGCGGCCTCGGTCGCATACCCGTGCCCCCAGCGATCCGTCCGAAGGGTCCACCCCAGTTCCACCTCGCCGAACTGCTCCCAGTACTGCAGGCCGCTTCGGCCGATGAACTCCCCGTTCGACTTCAGCTCGATCGCGCACAGACCATGGCCTCGCTCAGCCCACTGCCGCTCGATCGCGGTGAGGCGTTCCAGTGCTTGCTGACGCGAGAAGGACCCGACGAAGCGGCTGACCTGCGGGTCGGCATGGAGATCGACGAAAACGTCGACGTCAGACACATGCAGAGGCCGCAGGAGCAGCCGCTCAGTCTCGATCACACGTCCGAGCATAAAGCTCGCCGCCGACCGAGAAGACGGCCCATGGCTTGAGCCGCGTCGGCCGGCCAGAGAACGACGGGCGGCGATCAGAAGTCGATCGACGCCGCGGCGCTGACATCGGTGGCCTGGAGCGGCTGGTAGCCGCGGGCCAGCAGCTGCGCCGTGACGGTCACGGTGCCGTGCTCGACGCCGCCGCCCCCGCCGGTGCCGCCGCCTCCGCCGCCGTAACCGCTGTGCCCGTAGGAGGGGTTGGCGTTTCCGTCGTCACCGGTGATGGTGATGGTGAAGGGGACGGTGAGGGTGCCGCCGGGGAGCAGCCGGTCGGCGAGGGACCGCGGGAGCTGCGCCACGAGGTGGCCGTCCTCGCTGGTGACCTCCGCCGGGACACCGTCGATCGTCACGTGGACGTCCTCCGGGTCGGGGCCGGTGGTGGCGCTGATCGCCAGTCGGGCGCCCGGGGCGACGAACTCCGGCCCGTTGGCCGGGCTGTGGAAGACGGCCGTACCGTCGATCCGGGCGCGCTCCTCCGGGGTGGACGCGTGGCGGAGGTCGACCCGCGCGGTGGCGGTGCCTTCGACGGCGAAGTCGTACGTGGTGCCGTTCACGGTCAGGTTGTCCACGTAGGTGTCCAGCGACGCGGTCGGGTCGCCGAGGCTGCCGACGTTGCCGATCAGCCCGATCACGCCGCTCGTGTCGCCGGTGCAGGCTTCGGCGAAGTCGTTCAGCGGCGCGTCACCGCCCGCGGGGACGCCGGCGACCGCACGGGAGGTGCGCCAGATGCCCGAGGGGCCCGAGACCCAGTGCTGCCAGATGTCCGGGACGACGCCGTGCCGCCCCTCGGCGTCGGTGGCCAGCTGGGGCTGGAAGCTCAGCGTGGTGAAGGCGCCGTCGCAGAACATGGGCAGCTGGAGGCTGGGGCCGGTGCCCGTCGCCGTCGAGTGCGCGCTGTCCACGTAGGAGTCGTAGGAGATCTCCGAGCCCAGGACGGTGCTCAGCGGGACCGCCTCGGTGTAGAAGTGCGCGGCCTGCGACTGCTGGCCGGGGCCGATGGCCAGGTGCAGGCTGCCGTTCCAGTGGACGGGATCGGCGAAGGGAGACACTTCTTGGACACCGGGCGGGTTGGTCGAGGAAGGCTGGTCCTGGATACGGAGCCACGGGCCGGCCGGGCCCAGGTCGGCGGCGGTGACGCGCTGCGTGGCGGCCTGGGCGGACGGCGCCAGGCAGAGCACGGACGCGCCGGCGGTCAGGGCCGCCGCCACGAACGCGGTCAGTCTGTTCATGCGCAACGAAGGACTCCCATCGAGTACCGAGCAGGCGCTGGGGGCCGGCTGCGGTCAGGTTGGCCACACCTTGCCCCGACAGGGGGTCCCGTTCGATCCACGACACCCGCGGGCCGTGCCGCCTCACCCGATGGGCCTACCTCTGCGGGGCCCGGCCGCCTCGGCGATGATCGTGGTTTCGCGCGTAGCTGTGCCAAGGGACCTCGGCGGGCGTTCCGTTGGCAGTGGCCGAGGAAGCGCGCACGGCGGCACCGTCGCCCTGCGCGCCGATCACGCCCGATCGTCTGCACCGGGGCGGTGGCCGCCTGTGGATGGCCCAGGGCGTTGCATCCTCACGGCCTTCGTGTTGGACATGTGTCTTTCGCAGACGGAGCACATGTCCAGACGAAGGCCGGATGGTGAGGATCCAGCGGGGTCTGCTCGTCCGTCGAGGGGATCAGCTGTTGGCGTTGAGGACGGGGTAGTAGCCGAGGGAGTGGCCGGCGGCGGTGGGGTGGTACGACTCCCAGAACGGAGAGACCACCAGGGAGTGCAGGTAGTCGTCGCCGGAGCAGATCTCGTGGCTGCTGAAGGTGGTGCGGACGTCACCGAAGGTGAAGCCGTGGGCGGCGGCGCGCTGGGCGATGACGCCGTTGAGGACGTCCGACCCCTCGTTGATCTTGGCGTGCTTGGTGGCGCTGAGACCGATGCAGAAGACGTTGAGGGTGTACATGTGCGGGTAACCCAGCACGACCACCTTGGCGTTGGGCGCCTTGGCCCGGATCGCATCGTAGGTGGCGTCCAGGCGGGCGGGGAGCGTGTTCAACGCGTAGCTCTCGGCCTCGTTCACCCGGTCGATGCAACCGTCGTTCGTGCTGAGGTTGCAGGTCTCCATGACGTCCGCGAAGCCGTCGTCATTGCCGCCGATCGTGATGGAGACAAGCGTGGTGGAGGAGTTCAGCGGGCCGAGCTGGCTGTTCGTCACGTCCGTCGTGATCGCGCCGGAGCACGAAGTGTCCGCGAAGGAAGACGGGGAGTGGGCGTTCTTCCACAGATAGGGGTAGGCACTGAAGCTGCGGTGGCAGTCGCCACTCGAACTGTCGTAGTTTCCTGCGCCGTTGCCCGCTGAGTACGAGTCACCCAGCGCAACGTACGACGCTCCGGCGGCGTGGGCGGGAGCGGCCAGCCCCAGGCCGCACATGACCGCAAGGCCCAACGCGGCGAGGGCTGAAGGCAGTTTGACGCGTCTCACGAGATCTCCCTGAGTGACGAGGCTGGATCTCATTAGGTACAGCAGCCAGCCAGCACTAGGGAAGTGTCCATGCCAAAAATTCTTTACGTGTACGCATCATGACTCACGCCCTCGAAGACGCAGGCCGCGCGAGGGCTGAGGCGAAGGGAAGCCGAGGATTCTTCCGTCCAAGTTGCGGTTGGGA
Organism: Streptomyces sp. NPDC048106; assembly: GCF_040706415.1. NCBI lineage: Bacteria > Bacillati > Actinomycetota > Actinomycetes > Kitasatosporales > Streptomycetaceae > Streptomyces > Streptomyces sp. NPDC048106. The sequence continues at coordinate 138,758 of NZ_JBEZND010000022.1, forward strand.
GATAAATTGACGGACTGTCAGCATCACCGGGTCCGGCAACTGCCGATCGACGAGTCTCGAACCGTGCGGCCGGAGGCGCAGGCCACGCGTCCTTCGGTTCACCGGGCCGGCCTCAGAGGTTGTTTCCTGGCGCTTAAGAGATCGCGTTGGTCTGAGGTTGCTCAGGCGAAAAAGCGCTCCCGGTTGCCGCCGCTTGCGCCCAGCGACGCGCTGTGTCCGACGGTGGTACCGATCTATGACGCGACACCGCCGAGCACAACTGCGCCGCATCATGGACGCCCTCCTGCCGAAGGCCGCAACGTCGAGCCGAGTGCGTGCGTATTGGACGTGGGGTTGCGGGCGCCGCCGCCGGGGGTTGTGGTGGCGGCGCCCGCGTGAGTACGGGTCAGCCGCTGGTGCCCCGCAGGACCGGGCCGGTGTAGACGAACTGCATGCGGAAGTTCGTGTTCTGCGTCAGCTGCTCCAGCAGATGAGCG
>NZ_JBEZND010000023.1:0-28670 GCF_040706415.1 Streptomyces sp. NPDC048106
GGTTGATAGGCCGGATCTGGAAGCCAGGTAACTGGTGGAGGTGACCGGTACTAATAGGCCGAGGGCTTGTCCTCAGTTGCTCGCGTCCACTGTGTAAGTTCTGAGGCAACGAACAGTTGCCGGTAAGAGCAGAACGCATAACTACAAAGTGTGCTTGTTCGCTCGAAACCATTAGGGTTTCGGTGGTCATAGCGTAGGGGAAACGCCCGGTTACATTCCGAACCCGGAAGCTAAGCCTTACAGCGCCGATGGTACTGCAGGGGGGACCCTGTGGGAGAGTAGGACGCCGCCGAACAATCTTTGGAGGACCCCTGGTCCCAGCGTTCAGCTGGGACCAGGGGTCCTTTCGTTTTTACAATGCTTGCGGTACCGAAGACAGGAGTCACCATGTCCACCAACTCGCCCGACGACCGACCGGAGCGCGACCAGCGGCGACGGGACAGTGGTGACCGGGGCGACCGCGGCGGCTACCGCGGCGACCGTGGTGACCGCAGTGACCGTGGCGGCTTCCGCCGCGACGACAACCGTGGTGGCGGCTACGGCCGGCGCGATGACCGCCGTGACGACCGTCGTGATGAACGGCGGGACGATCGTCCGTCGTACCGTCGCGATGACGCCCGTCCGTCCTACCGTCGTGACGACGACCGTGGCGACCGTGGTGGCTTCCGCCGCGACGACCGCCGTGACGACAGCCGTGGTGGCGGTTACGGCCGGCGGGATGACCGTCGCGAGGGTGAGCGTTCCTCGCGTCCGGCGTTCCAGCGGGACGACCGTGACCGTGGCCCGCGTCGTGACGACCGTGGCGACCGCGGTTTCCGCCGCGACGACCGCCGCGACGACCGCCGCGACGACCGCCGGGATGACCGGCGGGACGACCGTCCGTCGTACCGCCGCGATGACACCCGTCCGTCCTACCGCCGTGACGACGACCGTGGCGACCGTGGTGGCTTCCGCCGCGATGACCGCCGCGACGACAACCGTGGTGGTGGCTACGGCCGGCGTGACGACCACCGTGGTGGGTTCCGCCGCGACGACCGCCGGGACGACAGCCGTGGTGGCGGTTACGGCCGGCGGGATGACCGTCGCGAGGGTGAGCGTTCCTCGCGTCCGGCGTTCCAGCGGGACGACCGTGACCGTGGCCCGCGTCGTGACGACCGTGGCGACCGCGGTTTCCGCCGCGACGACCGCCGCGACGACCGCCGCGACGACCGCCGCGACGACCGCCGGGATGACCGGCGGGACGACCGTCCGTCGTACCGCCGCGATGACACCCGTCCGTCCTACCGCCGTGACGACGACCGTGGCGACCGTGGTGGCTTCCGCCGCGATGACCGCCGTGACGACCGGCGGGACGACCGTCCGTCGTACCGTCGCGACGACGACCGTGGTGGCTACGGCCGACGTGACGACGACCGTGGTGGTTTCCGCCGCGACGACCGGCGCGACGACAGCCGTGGTGACCGCGGTGACCGTGGTGGCTTCCGGGGACGGGACGACCGTGGTGGACGTGGCCCCCGGCGGGACGACCATGGCGGGCGGCCCGGTGGCTTCCGCGGGCGGGACGGCCGGGGCGACGACCGCCGTGGCGGCGGCCGGTTCCGCGACGAGCGGGACCGGGACCGCAACCACGACCGGGAGCCGATCAAGCGGCTGCCGATCCCGGAGGACGTCACCGGCGACGAGATCGACAAGGACGTCCGGCAGGAGCTTCAGAGCCTGCCCAAGACGCTCGCGGAGGACGTCGCCCGCAACCTGGTGATGGTCGCGCGGCTCATCGACGAGGACCCCGAGGGTGCCTACGGCTACTCCAAGGTGGCCCTGCGCCTGGCCTCTCGCGTGGCCGCCGTACGCGAGGCCGCCGGTTTCGCGGCGTACGCGAACCAGAAGTACAGCGAGGCGCTCGCCGAGTTCCGCGCCGCCCGCCGGATGACCGGCAGCGTGGATCTGTGGCCGGTGATGGCCGACTGCGAGCGCGGGCTCGGGCGGCCGGAGAAGGCGCTGGACATGGCCGGTGCCCCCGAGGTGCACAAGCTGGACAAGGCCGGCCAGGTCGAGATGCGCCTCGTCGCGGCCGGTGCCCGGCGTGACATGGACCAGCTGGACGCGGCCATCGTGACCCTCCAGAGCCCCGAGCTGGCCTCCAACTCCGTCCAGCCGTGGACCGCCCGGCTGCGCTACGCCTACGCCGACGCCCTGCTCGCGGCCGGCCGGGAGAGCGAGGCGCGGGAGTGGTTCGCGAAGGCCGTCGAGGCCGACCGGGACGGCAGCACCGACGCGTCCGACCGGCTCGCCGAGCTGGACGGCGTGGAGTTCGTGGACGCCCTCGACGAGAACGAGGGTGACTCCGCCGGTGCCGCCGAGCAGGCCGCCGACCACGACAGCGACAGCGATGCCGACAGCGATGCCGACAGCGACAGCGACAGCGACGGCGAGGGCGACAGGGCCTGACGTGCGTCGATGAGTGAGTGAAAGGGGGCAGGTTCCCGGTGGAACCTGCCCCCTTTCGTATGCCCGCGGCCGCCCGGGAGGTTCAGATCTCCAGCGCTCGCAGCACCAGCCCCGACGCGGGCTTCGGCCCGAACGACGTCGACTTGCGCGGCATGGTCACGCCCTGGCGGGCCAGGTCGCGTACGACCTCCTCGCGCACCGGGTGCATCAGCACCGCCGTACCGCCGTCGCGCTCGGCCTTCTCCACGGTCGCGGCCGTGTCGTGGATGTAGGCGATGTGCGCCGGGGAGTCCTCGGGGATGTGCCAGACGTGTGCCAGCAGGGCGGAGTGCAGGACCGTGGCGTCCAGGGAGCGCCAGGCGGCCGGGCGGTCCGCAGGGACGTGGGCCAGCAGCGCCGGGTCCGGGCGGTCGAGCAGATGGAAGGCGCCGTCGCCGGCCAGCAGGAAGGCGTTGCCCGCGCAGGACGCGTCCGCCAGCGCCGCCAGGGCCTCGGCCAGCGGCACCTGGAGGTGCCGTACCCGGAACAGGCCCTCCACGGCGGTCAGCGCGTCCGCCACCGGGAGGCCGTGCAGCAGCCGGTGGATGGCGCGGACGCGCAGCGGATAGCGGCCCGTGTCGACCAGCAGGACCAGCCCGTAGTCCCAGGGGCCGGGGGCGGACTGCTCGGCGCGCAGCCGGAGGTAGGTGGCCCAGCGGTGGTGGCCGTCGGCGATCAGCGCCTGGTGACGGGCCAGGTCGGTCTGGATCCGGGCCATGTCGGCGGCGTCCGTGATCGCCCAGAGGCGGTGCCGGAAGCCGTCCTCGGTGGTCGTGGCCAGCAGCGGCGGCTTCTCCGCGGTGCGCTCCACGACCTCGGCGGCCGTGCCGTCGCCGCGGTAGGTCAGCAGCAGCGGTTCCAGGTTGGCGCGGGTGGCGCGCATCAGGGCGGCGCGTTCGGCGACCAGCGGCTGCATGACGCCCTCGTGCGGCAGCACCACGCCCTCGGCGGGCTCGGAGACCCGCAGCGTTCCGATGACGCCGCGCTGGAGCATGCCGTCGCCGTCGCTCTGCTCGTAGATGTACAGGGCGGGTTCGGGGTCCGCGGCGAGGATGCCCTCGGCCAGCCAGTGGCGCAGGGTGTCGGCGGCCTGCTCGGTGCGTTCGCTCGGGGTGTGGGCCTCGGGAAGGATCAGCCGGACGATGTTGTGCGGGTCCGCCGACTGGAGGTGGTGCACCCCGTCGGGCCGCACCACGACGTCGTACGGAGGGGAGGTGACGGAGGCCAGGCTGCCGACCCGGTCGGGGTCGTATCGAAGGCCGCGGAACGGGGTGAGTTCCAGGCCTCGGGGCGCCATTGCTTCCGAGTGACCTGCAGTGTCCATCCCGGCATCGTATGTCAGTGGCATGCGGGATGATCGGGGGTAAGTGAGCGAGCGAGGAGCGATGCGGATATGAGCGACGGCGTCAGGACCAGGCCCGAGGGCAGCGCGCGGCCCCTGAGCGAGGCGTACGACACGGCGCTGCTCGACCTCGACGGGGTGGTGTACGCGGGGGGCAACGCGATCGCGCATGCCGTCGGCTCGCTGGAGCGGGCCCGCACGGGCGGGATGCGCCTGGCGTACGTCACCAACAACGCGCTGCGGACACCGGAGGCGGTCGCCGAGCACCTGACCGAGCTGGGGATACCGGCGGGGGCCGAGGACGTCGTCACCTCGGCGCAGGCGGTGGCGCGGCTGATCGCGGAGCAGGTGCCGGCCGGGGCGCGGGTGCTGGTGATCGGCGGCGAGGGGCTGCGGGCGGCGCTGCGCGAGCGGGACCTCGTGCCGGTGGAGTCGGCGGACGACGAGCCGGCGGCGGTCGTGCAGGGCTATGGCGGACCCGAGCTGACCTGGGGGCGGTTCGCGGAGGCGTCGTACGCGGTGGCGCGCGGGGTGCCGTGGTTCGCGTCCAACACCGATCTGACGATCCCGAGCGGGCGCGGGATCGCGCCGGGCAATGGGGCGGCGGTGGAGGTCGTGCGGATCGCGACGGGCAGGGAGCCGCAGGTGGCGGGCAAGCCGCTGCCGCCGATGCACCGGGAGACGATCATCCGCACCGGCGCCCGGCGCCCGCTGGTGGTCGGGGACCGGCTGGACACCGACATCGAGGGCGCGTTCAACGGCGGAGTGGACTCGCTCCTGGTGCTGACCGGCGTCACCGACGGGGCCAGGCTGCTGGCCGCGACGCCGCGGCACCGGCCGACGTTCGTGGACGCGGACCTGCGCGGGCTGCTCACCGGCCAGCCGGAAATCACCCGTGAGGGTGAAGGCTTCCGGTGCGGCGGGTGGACGGCGACGGCCGGAGGAGACCGCTTGGAGATGGACGGCGAGGGCGAGGCCCTGGACGGGCTGCGCGCGCTGTGCGCGGCGGCGTGGACGGCGGCCGGGGAGGGCTCCTGCGAGCTGGACGGGGGGAAGGCGCTGGCGCGACTCGGACTCTGAGCCGCCGTCGGCTCGGCGGCGGGCGGCTTTCCGCACCCGGGGATCTTGGCCAAAACAAGGGTAGGCTAACCTAACCTGGTGTTGGTCGACAGTCCTCCGGAACCGTGCGCGGCGACCGCCCCCGCGCCCCCCAACCGACGGGTGACGCGGCCCCTCGGGCTGCTGCTCTCCGCGGTGCTCCTGGCGCTGGTCGCCCTGGCGAGCATCTCCATCGGGGCCAAGGCGCTCTCGGTGGCACAGGTCTGGCACGGCCTGTTCCACGACTCGGGGACGTACGGCGACGTCGTCGTGGACGAGCGGCTCGCGCGCACCGTGCTCGGGCTGCTGGCCGGCGCCGCGCTCGGCCTGTCCGGCGCGGTGCTCCAGGCCCTCACCCGCAATCCGCTGGCCGACCCCGGGCTGCTCGGCATCAACGCCGGCGCCTCGGCGGCCGTCGTCACCGCCCTCTCGTTCTTCGGCGTCACCAGCCTGACCGGCTATGTGTGGTTCGCCTTCCTCGGCGCCGCCGCCGTGGGGGCGCTGGTGTGGTTCCTCGGCGGCGGCCGGGGCGCCACCCCGGTCCGCCTCGCCCTCGCCGGTACGGCGATCAGCGCGGCCCTGTACGGCTACCTCCAGGCCGTGATGATCATGGACGACGCGGCCCTCGGCCGGATGCGCTTCTGGACCGTGGGCTCGCTGGCCTCGGCGACGGACTCGACCATCACGCAGGTGCTGCCCTTCCTCGCGGCGGGCACCCTGCTCGCGCTCGCCCTGGCCCGGCCGCTGAACGCCGTGGCGCTGGGCGACGACACCGCCCGCGCCCTCGGCGCCCACCTGAACCGCACCCGGGCCCTGGCCATGCTGGCCGCCACGGTGCTGTGCGGCGCCGCGACCGCCGCCTGCGGCCCCATCGTCTTCGTCGGCCTGATGGTTCCGCACGCGGTGCGCTCCTTCACCGGCCCCGACCTGCGCTGGATCCTGCCGTACGCCGCCGTCCTGTCGCCGGTGCTGCTGCTCGGCGCCGACGTCGTCGGCCGTGTGGTGGCCCGCCCGGCGGAGCTCCAGGCCGGCATCGTCACCGCGGTCGTCGGCGGCCCGGTCTTCGTCCTCCTGGTACGCCGACGCAGGACGGCCCAGCTGTGAGGACACACCCGAGAAGCCGCACCGTACGCCTCCCGGGCGGGCTCTCGCTCCGCCTGGACCCGCGTGCGCTGACCGTCGTCGTCCTGCTGCTGCTCGCCGCGCTCGCCGCCGGCGTCGCGCTCATCGGCACCGGCGACGCGAAGATCCCCGCGGCCGACGTGCTGAGGACGCTCGCCGGGAACGGCACCGCCTACCAGGACTTCATCGTCCGTGAACTGCGCCTGCCGCGGGTCCTCGTCGGGCTGCTGGTCGGCGCCTCGCTCGGGCTCGGCGGCGCGCTGTTCCAGGCCGTATCCCGCAACCCGCTGGGCAGTCCGGACGTGCTGGGCCTGTCGCAGGGGGCGACGGCGGGCGCGCTGGTGGCGATCGTGCTGCTGTCCGGCGGCGCCGCCGAGGTCACCCTGGGCGCGCTGGCCGGCGGCCTGGTGACGGGGCTCGCCATCTATCTGCTCGCCTGGCAGCGGGGCGTGCACGGGTACCGCCTCGTCCTGGTCGGCATCGGCGTCAGCGCGGTCGTCACCGCCGTCAACGGCTGGCTGCTCACCAAGGCCGACCTGGTCGACGCGGCCCGCGCGGTCGTGTGGATGACCGGGTCGCTCGACGGCCGTGACTGGGACCAGGTCTGGCCGCTGCTCGCGCTGTGCGCCGTCCTGGTGCCCCTGGTCCTCGCCCACGGCCGGGGCCTTCGGATGCTGGCGATGGGCGACGACACCGCGAGCGCCCTCGGCGTGCCGGTGCAGCGCGTGCGGCTGGTGCTGATGACCGGCGCCGTGCTGCTCACCGCGGCCGCCACCGCCGCCGCCGGACCGGTCGGCTTCGTCGCCCTCACGGCGCCCCAGCTCGCCCGCCGCCTCACCCGCTCGCCGGGCCCCAACCTGGTGGCCTCCCTCTGCATGGGCGCCGCCCTGCTCGTGACCGCCGACTGGGCCTCGCAGCGCGTCTTCGGCGCGGGGCGGCTGCCCGTCGGCGTGGTCACCGGCGTCCTCGGCGGCGGCTATCTGCTGTGGCTGCTGGTCACCGAGCGCCGGGCGGGCCGGATATGACCGCCGCCGGCACCCACCACCCCAGGAGCGCACCGTGAACCGTCTGTCCGCCGAGCAGGTCACCCTCGCCTACGACCAGCGCGTCATCGCCGAGCAGTTGTCGGTGGAGATCCCCGACCACTCCTTCACGGTGATCGTCGGCCCCAACGCGTGCGGCAAGTCGACGCTGCTGCGGGCGCTGTCCCGGATGCTGAAGCCCAGCCGGGGCCGGGTCCTGCTGGACGGGCGGGCCATCCACGCGCTGCCCGCCAGGCAGGTCGCCCGCACCCTCGGCCTGCTCCCGCAGTCGGCCGTGGCACCGGAGGGCATCACCGTCGCCGACCTGGTCGGCCGGGGCCGCTACCCGCACCAGGGACTGCTGCGCCAGTGGTCGGCCGAGGACGAGCGGGTCGTGCGGGAGGCCATGCGGGGGACCGGCGTGGACGGGCTGGCCGAGCGGTACGTGGACGAACTCTCCGGCGGGCAGCGGCAGCGGGTGTGGATCGCCATGGCGCTCGCCCAGCAGACCCCGCTGCTGCTCCTGGACGAGCCCACCACCTACCTCGACATCCAGCACCAGATCGACGTCCTCGACCTGTGCGCAGAGCTGCACGAGACCCAGGGCCGCACCCTGGTCGCCGTCCTGCACGACCTCAACCACGCGGCCCGCTACGCCACCCACCTCATCGCCCTGCGCGGCGGCGAGGTGATCGCCGAGGGCGCGCCGGCGGACATTGTCACGGCCGAGCTGGTGGAGCGGGTGTTCGGGCTGAAGTGCCAGGTCATCGAGGACCCGGAGACGGGGACCCCGCTGGTCGTGCCCGCCGCGCGTACGGCGCGTGCTCAGCGGTTCACAGCAGCTTCCTGAGCCGGAACAGGTCCAGCAGGCTGGCCTCCAGGCGCACCCGGCCCTTTCCCCAGGCGCCGGCGAAGCTCAGGCCGCCGTCCACCAGGGCCAGCAGATCGGCGCCGGCCATCGCCAGCCTGATCTGCGCCCGCTCGCGCGGCGGTCCGGGCAGGGTCTCGTCCACTTCCAGGCGGCCCCCGGTCATCCGGCCGGCGAAGGTGACGTCCAGGTCGGTGATGTGGCAGCTCACCGAGCGTTCGAGCGCGGCGGCGGCGCGTACGTCGCCCTCGGCGCCCGCCATGTTGTCCGAAAGCTTCTCCAGTGCGGCGCGGCACTCCTCGATCGTGGCCATCGCCACCGACGGTACCCCAGCGGTTCGGGGTAGCGTCTGGGCATGAGCGAGTCCGTGTCCGAGGCCGGGGCCACCGAGAAGGCGGAGCCCCGGGCCGTGCCCGAACCCGAGGGCGACCCCGCGGCCCCGGCCCCCCTGAACCTCCCGCGCACCCCCACCGGCGACGCCGGGATCGACGCCCGGCTGGCGCGCCTGGCCGATGCCGACCACCTCGCCACCGACGGACACGTCGAGGTGTACGAGGATGTACACCAGGGGCTGCGCGACGCGCTCACCGCGCTCGACGGCCACCGATGAGACCCTTCGGGTCACACCTTTTGATGCCGTACGAAAGCAGGAGCTGAACCGAACGTGGCAGGAGTCGCACGCCGCCGTCTGGACGCGGAGCTGGTCCGCCGGAAGCTCGCGCGCTCGCGGGAGCACGCCAGCCAGCTGATCGCCGCCGGGCGGGTCACCGTCGGCAAGACCGTGGCGACCAAGCCGGCCACGCAGGTGGAGACCGCCGCCGCGATCGTGGTCCAGTCCGACGACAGCGATCCCGACTACGTCTCCCGGGGCGGCCACAAGCTCGCCGGCGCGCTCGCCGCCTTCGTGCCGCTGGGCCTGGTGGTCGAGGGCCGGCGCGCGCTGGACGCCGGCGCGTCCACCGGCGGCTTCACCGATGTCCTGCTGCGCGCGGGCGCCGCCCATGTCGTCGCGGTGGACGTCGGCTACGGGCAGCTCGCGTGGTCGCTGCAGAGCGATGCCCGGGTCACCGTCAAGGATCGTACGAACGTACGGGAGTTGACGCTCGACGCGATCGACGGGGAACCTGTGGATGTCGTCGTGGGCGACCTGTCCTTCATCCCGCTCGGGCTGGTGCTGCCCGCCCTGAAGCGGTGCGTGAAGCCGGACGCCGACCTCGTGATGATGGTCAAACCGCAGTTCGAGGTGGGTAAGGAACGGCTCGGCAGCGGGGGTGTCGTACGGAGTCCGCAGCTGCGGGCGGAGGCCGTGCGCGGGGTGGCCGAGAAGGCCTGGGAGCTGGGACTCGGGGTGCGGGGGGTCACCGCGAGTCCGCTGCCGGGACCCTCGGGCAACGTCGAGTACTTCCTGTGGCTGCGGTCCGGCGCCCCCCGCCTGGACCCGGCCGACGTCGACCGTGCAGTGGCGGAGGGGCCGCGTTGACACACAATCTGGCGCGTACTGTTTTCCTGCTGGCCCACACCGGGCGGCCGGCGGCGATCCGCAGCGCGGAACTCGTCGTCAAGGGGCTGCTCGCCCATGGCATCGGTGTGCGGGTGCTGGAGGAGGAGGCGCGCGACCTGCCGCTCCCCGGCGAGGTGGAGCTGGTGGGGGAGGCGACCCCGGCGAGCCTCGACGGCTGCGAGCTGCTGATCGTGCTCGGCGGCGACGGGACGCTGCTGCGGGGCGCGGAGTTCGCCCGTGCCTCCGGGGTGCCGATGCTCGGCGTCAACCTGGGGCGCGTGGGGTTCCTCGCGGAGGCGGAACGCGATGACCTCGATCGGGTGGTCGACCGGGTGGTGGCGCGGTCGTACGAGGTCGAGGAGCGGATGACCGTCGACGTGGTGGTGCACCGCAACGGGGACGTCGTGCACACCGACTGGGCGCTCAACGAGGCGGCCGTGCAGAAGGCCGGCGCCGAGAAGCTGCTGGAAGTCGTGCTGGAGATCGACGGGCGGCCGGTGACCGGGTTCGGGTGCGACGGGGTGGTGCTGTCCACGCCGACCGGGTCCACGGCGTACGCGTTCTCCGCCGGGGGCCCGGTGGTGTGGCCCGAGGTGGAGGCGCTGCTGATGGTGCCGATCAGCGCGCACGCGCTGTTCGCGAAGCCGCTGGTCACGTCGCCGGACTCGGTGCTCGCGGTGGAGGTGCTGCCGCACGTCCCGCCGGGCGTGCTGTGGTGCGACGGGCGGCGGACGATCGAGCTGCCGCCGGGAGCGCGGGTGGAGGTGCGGCGCGGGGCGGTGCCGGTGCGGCTGGCCCGGCTGCACCATTCGTCGTTCACCGACCGGCTGGTGGCGAAGTTCGCGCTGCCGACGACCGGGTGGCGCGGGGCGCACTAGCTGTATCGCCCGGTGAGACGGGGGCGCGGGGGGCTCGTGGGCGCCCCCGTTCACGCGGTGGAGCCGGGTACGGGCACGGTCCCGCGCTTCCTCGGCCGCGGACACTGGGTATGGTCTGTTCCGTGTTGGAGGAGATGCGGATACGGTCGCTCGGGGTCATCGACGATGCCGTCGTCGAGCTGTCGCCGGGGTTCACCGCGGTCACCGGTGAGACGGGCGCGGGCAAGACCATGGTGGTCACCAGCCTGGGACTGCTGCTCGGCGGACGGGCCGACCCGGCGCTCGTGCGGATCGGGGCCGGCAAGGCGGTCGTGGAGGGGCGGATCGCCGTACCCGCGGGTGCCGCCGCCGTCGTACGGGCCGAGGAGGCCGGGGCCGAGCTGGACGACGGTGCCCTGCTGATCAGCCGTACCGTCTCCGCCGAGGGCCGCTCGCGGGCCCATCTGGGCGGGCGCAGTGTGCCCGTGGGGCTGCTCGCCGAGCTGGCCGACGACCTGGTGGCCGTGCACGGGCAGACCGACCAGCAGGGGCTGCTGAAGCTGTCCCGGCAGCGCGGCGCCCTCGACCGGTACGCGGGCGACGCGGTCGCCGTGCCGCTCGCCAAGTACAGCGGGGCCTACCGGCGGCTGCGGGCCGTCGTCGCCGAGCTGGACGAGATCACCACGCGCGCGCGGGAGCGGGCGCAGGAAGCCGACCTGCTCCGCTACGGCCTCGACGAGATCGCCGCCGTGGAACCCCGTGCCGGGGAGGACGCGGAACTGGCCGAGGAGGCCGAGCGGCTCGGGCACGCGGAGGCGCTGTCGTCCGCCGCGACGGCCGCGCACGCCGCGCTCGCGGGCAACCCCGAGGACCCCGAGAGCATCGACGCCTCGACCCTGGTCGCGGGCGCCCACCGGGCCCTGGAGGCCGTACGCTCCCACGACCCCGCGCTGGCCGCGCTCGCCGAACGGATCGGGGAGGTCGGCATCCTGCTCGGCGATGTGGCCGGTGAGCTGGCCGGATACGCCGACGACCTGGACGCCGATCCGCTGCGGCTCGCCGCGGTGGAGGAGCGCCGGGCCGCCCTCAACGCCCTGACCCGCAAGTACGGCGAGGACGTGGACGCCGTGCTCGCGTGGGCCGAGCAGAGCGCCGCCCGGCTGACCGAGCTGGACGGCGACGACGAGCGGATCGCGGAGCTGACCGCCGAGCGGGACGCGCTGAGCACCGAACTGGGCGCGCTGGCCCAGGCGTTGACCGAGGCCCGCGCCGAGGCCGCCGAGCGGTTCGCCGCCGCGGTGACCGCGGAACTGGCCTCGCTGGCCATGCCGCACGCGCGTGTCTCCTTCGACATCCGCCAGACCGAGGACCCCGAGGGCGTCGAGGTCGGCGGCCGCACGGTCGCCTACGGCCCCTCGGGCGTGGACGAGGTCGAGCTGCTGCTCGCCCCGCACCCGGGCGCCCCGCCGCGGCCCATCGCCAAGGGCGCGTCCGGCGGCGAGCTGTCCCGGGTGATGCTCGCGGTGGAGGTCGTCTTCGCGGGCACGGACCCGGTGCCGACGTACCTGTTCGACGAGGTCGACGCGGGCGTCGGCGGCAAGGCCGCGGTCGAGATCGGCCGGCGCCTCGCCAAGCTCGCCAGGAACGCCCAGGTCGTCGTCGTCACCCATCTGCCCCAGGTCGCCGCCTTCGCCGACCGGCAGCTGCTGGTGGAGAAGACCAACGACGGGTCCGTGACCCGCTCCGGCGTCAAGGTCCTGGAGGGCGAGGACCGCATCCGCGAACTCTCCCGCATGCTGGCGGGCCAGGAGGACTCGGAGACGGCCCGCGCCCACGCGGAGGAACTGCTGGCCACGGCACGGGCGGACCAGTAGCGGGACTTGGAGTCCAGCAGCGGGACTTAGGGTGTCGGGATGACCGGCACCCGAAGGCCCCGCTCCCTCCTGCTGTCCGCCGCGCTCACCCGGGCGGGCTACGTCCTGCTGCGCGCCAAGCCGCCGGGCGGGCGCGCGTTCTGGGAGCGGACGAACCACGCGGGCCGGACCGTGGAGCTGTACGCCGGGCCCGCCACGGCGGTCGGTACGGCGGTCGCGGCCGCGCGGGTGCACCCCGGGGCCGGGCTCGCGGTGCTGGCGGCGGGGGCGTGCGGGGCCTACGACGACGTGGCCGGCCACCGCACCGCGGACACCCGGCGCGGCGTGCGGGCGCACCTCGGCGCGCTGCGCGAGGGCGAAGTCACCAGCGGCGCGGTCAAGTTGTTCGGGATATCCGCGGCCGGGCTCGTCGCCGGCGCGCTGCTGAAGGAGCGGCCGCTGGACAAGCTGCTCGCCGGAGTCGTCATCGCGGGCGCCGCGCACTTCGTGAACCTGGTCGACGTACGGCCCGGCCGGGCGCTCGGCGCGGTGCTCGCGCTCGGGGCGCCGGGGCTGCTGCGCGAGGGACCCGGCGGGGAACTGGCGGCCGTCGCGACGGGCGGTGCGGCGGCGGTGCTGCGCGAGGACGCCGGTGAGCGGACGATGCTCGGGGACACAGGGGCGCACGCGCTCGGCGCCGCGCTGGGGGCGGCCGTGGTGGTGGGCAACGGGCGCGCGGGACTGCTCGCGCACGCCGTCGCCGTCGTGGCCGCCGCCGTGTACGGGGACCGGGTCACCCGCTGGGCGCGGTCGCTGTGACCGTCTGACCTCGGCGGACGCGCGGGACGTCCCGTCCCGTCGGACCACGCTCCCCTCACCCCTACGGGTGATGTGCTCCGGCGCATTGCCCCAGCCCGCCGCCCCGTGCGCCCGCCCGGTGTTCCCCCGACGGCCCCCTCTGCTGGCATGCTGGGCGGGGACACCGGCGGCGCGGGAGGCGCGCGCGGCACGTCCCGCCGCCCCCGTGCGCCCGCTACCTTCTGTACGTTGCCTCGTGACCGTCCCACGCCGAACCAGGAGCCCGGCCTCGTGAGCCCCCTGATCAGCAACGCACCGCACGGCCGGCCGCCGCTGCGCACCGTGCAGGTGCTGGGCGGAGGCAACCCCGGCGGAAGCGCGCATGTGCGCTCCCTGACCGCGGGCCTGGTCGCCCGGGGCGTGCGGGTCACGGTGTGCGCCCCCGCCGAGGCCGACCGCGCCTACGACTTCACCGGGACCGGCGCCGGCCACGTCCCCGTGCCGCGCAGCAGCGACCCCGCCTCGGTGGCCGCGCTCCGGGCGGCCTGCGCGGACGCCGACCTGGTGCACGCGCACGGCCTGCACGCCTCCTTCCGGGCCGTGCTCGCGCTGGGCGGACGCCCCACCCCACTGGTCGTCACCTGGCACAACCGGTCGTACGCCGAGGGCGCGCGGGCCCATCTGCTGCGCCTGCTGGAGCGGCGCGTGGCCCGCTCCGCGACCGTGGTCCTCGGCACCAGCCCGGACCTGGTCGACCGCGCCCGCCGGACCGGCGCCCGGGACGCCCGGCTCGCCGTCGTGGCCCTGCCCGGCCGGACCCGCCCCGCGGCCGCGCCCGACGACCCCGACCGGCTGCGGCCCAAGGCCCGCGCCGAACTCGGCGCCACCGGCCGCCCGTTGCTCCTCGCCGCCGGTCCCCTCGACCGGCACCGCGGCCACGAGACCCTGCTGGACGCGGCCCGCGCCTGGCGCGACCTCGACCCGGCACCGCTGGTCGTCGTCGCGGGGGAGGGACCGCTGCGGCCGCACCTCCAGCGGCGCATCGAGACCGAGCGGCTTCCGGTACGGCTCCTCGGCCACCGCGAGGATCTCCCCGAACTGCTCGCCGCCGCCGACCTGGCCCTGCTGACCAGTCGCCGGGAGTCCCGGTCCGTCCTCGCCCAGGAGGCGCTGCACGCGGGCGTCCCCCTGGTCGCCACCCGGGCCGGCGGCATCCCCCACCTGGTGGGCGACGCCGCCGAACTCGTCCCGTACGGCGACCCGTCCGCCCTCGCCGACACCGTCGGACGCCTGCTCGCCGACCCGGCACGCCGCGCTCTGCTGCGGGAGAGGGGCGCGCGCCAGGCGGCCGGCTGGCCCACCGAGGACGAGACGGTCGCCCAAGTGCTCAGTGTCTACGACGAGTTGACCCAGCCGCAGACCCTCTGAACGTCTAGGAGACGTGGCGGCGGGCCCGCAGGGCGAGGCTCAGGGCCAGCACGGTCTGCGGGTCGTCGAGGTCGGTGCCCAGCAACTCGCCGATCCGCGCGAGGCGGTTGTACAACGTCTGCCGGTTCAGGTGGAGTTCACGGGCGGTCTCCGCCTTGCGGCCCGCGTGCGCGAGATACGTCTCCAGAGTGGGCAGCAGCGGCGGCCTGGAGCGGCGGTCGTGGTCGCGCAGCGGGCCGATCGCCCGGTCCACGAAGGCAGCGAGGTCCGGGTGGTCGCGCAGCCGCCACAGCAACAGGTCGATGTCGAGGCGGCGGGCGTCGTACCAGGGACGGTCGGTCAGGCCCTGCGCGGCCGTCGCCGTCTCCGCCGCGTGCCGCAGCCCCGCCGAGGCCGCCGCCCAGCCGCCCGCCACGCCGACGACCACCACCGGCGGGGGAGTGCCCGGCCGCTGCATCCCGGCGCGCTCCACCCCCGCCCGCAGCGCCGCCGCCACCCGGTCCGCGACCGCCGGGCGCTCCGACTCCGAGCGCAGCCCGAGCAGCACCAGCACCCGGCCCTCCACCGGCCGCACGCCCAGCAGCACCGGCACGCCCACCGCGGCCAGCTCCTCGGAGACCGCACGGGCGAGCACCGCCCACCCCCCGCCGGGGGAGAGGGGGTCGCCGACCCGCATCACCACCGGCAGCAGCGGGCTGCCACCGGGCTTGAAGCCGAGGACCCGGGCCTGGGCGGGCGCGTCCTCCGCGGAGATACGGCCCTCGGCGAGATCGGTGAGGAAGTCGCCGCGCCCGCGCGCCGCCAGCTCCTCCTCCTGCCGGGCCTGCATCAGCACCACGGCCAGGATCCCCGCGGCCCGCTCCGCCGCCATCCGATGCACCGGCGCCAGCGAGGAGCGCACCGGCAGCAGCACCAGCCGCGCGCGCACGGAGCCCGCCGTACCGGGACCGCCGCCGGGGACGTCCACCAGCACCGAACCGGCGGGCGGCGGCGCGTTCTTGTGCGGGCCCCGCAACCCCTCCCACACCTGGAGCGGGTCCGCGCCCTCGGGCCCCTCGCCGGCCGCGTACAGCAGCCGGCCGTCGGCGGTCTCCAGGAACACCGGGTTGCCGCTGAACCCGGCCAGGATGCCCAGCACCTGCGGCACCCCGCCCCCGCCCAGCAGCGCCTCGGTGCAGCGCCGGTGCACCTCCTCGGCCCGCTGGAGCAGCGCGTAGTGACCGTTGACGATCTCGGTGTGGATCTCCTCGGTGACCGTCACGAACGGCACCTCGCGGTGCAACTGCACCAGCGGCAGGTTGGCCGCCCGAGCGGTGTCCACCAGCGCGGCCGGCAGCCGGTCGAAGCGCGGGCCCAGTTCCACCACCAGCGCGGCGATCCCGCGCTCGGCCAGCGTGCGCACGAACGCCCGCTGCTCGGCCGGCCGGGTGCCCAGGCCGTACCCCGTGGTGAGCAGCAGCTCGCCGCCCTTGAGCAGCGAGGCGATGTTCGGCACCTCGCCCGCGTGCACCCAGCGCACGGTGCGGCCGAGCCGGTCCGCGCCCGCGAGGATCTCCGGCAGGCCACTGCCCAGACCGGGCAGCTCCAGTGCCCGCTGAACGGTGATCCCCGCGCCCTGGGTGTCGGGTGTGCTGTCCGTACCGCTGTCCATGAAGCGGACGCTACCTGCGAAAACGCGCGAAGAACATCCAACCTCCGACGGCGGCCCTACACCGGCCTGATGTTGTGGTTGAACCGGAAGACGTTGTCGGGGTCGTACCGCCGCTTCACCTTCTCCAGGCGCAGGGTGTTCCCCTCGCCCAGGCCGGCCCGGACCCGTTCGGGGCCCTCGTCGCCGATGAAGTTCAGGTACACGTCCCCCGTGCTCCAGGGCCGTACGGCCGCGCGCACCTCCCGCACCCAGCCGGTCCACCGCTCGTCGTCCGCCGGGTCCTCCCAGACGCCGAACGGGTGCACCGCCCAGGGCGCGTCCCGGAACGGCACCGGGTACCCGTGCGGACCGGCCGCGACCGCCCCGCCCTGCGGGAACAGCGCGTGCTGGGTGAGGGCCGGGGCCGGCATGTCGTCCCCGAGGGCGCAGAAGACGTCCACCGCGTCGTCCGGCAGTCCGCCGAGATACTCCGCCGACCAGTAGTTCCGCAGCCCGGCCGGGGCGTCGAGCATGCGCTGCACCTCGGCGTACGGCAGTGCGCCCACGAGCCGTGCCTCGTGCGGCAGGGCCAGCAGCGGCGCGGCCAGCTTCCGCAGCTCCTCCTCGCCGCCGGCGTAGGTCAGCAGCGCCAGGCACAGCCGCCGGCCCACCAGGTGGGGCGGTACGAAGTCGGCCGGCGGGCCGGTGACGTACAGCACCGCCCCGCCGACCGTGTCCGGGCCGGTGCCCAGGATCTCCCGGAAGGCGCGGACCACCTGAGGGCCGGACGCGGGCAGGAACAGCGCCAACGCCACGCAGAACAAGGGGAGTTCGTGCAGTTCCAGGGTGAGCGCGGTGGCGACGCCGAAGTTGCCGCCCCCGCCGTGCAGCGCCCAGAACAGCTCCGGGTTCTCGTCGGCGCTCGCGTGCACCCGCTCGGCGTCCGCCGTCACCAGCTCCACCCCGAGCAGGTTGTCCACGGCCAGCCCGAACGCGCGGTCCAGCCAGCCGGTACCGCCGCCGAGGACGAATCCGCCGACCCCCGTGGTCGAGGCCCGGCCCCCGGTCGTCGCGAGCGCGTACGGCTGCGTCGCCCCGTCCAGGTCGCTCATCGTGGCCCCGCCCTCGACGCGCACCGCCTCCGCGGCCGGATCGACCGTGACCCCCCGCATCCGCCGCAGATCCACCACGAGCGCGCCGTCCCCGACCGCCGTGCCCGACACGCCGTGCCCGCCCCCGCGCACCGCGACCGCCAGATCCAGCTCCCGCGCGCACCACACCGACCGCACGACATCGGCCGCGTGCGCGCACCGCGCGATCACGGCCGGGCGCCGGTCGATCATTCCGTTGAAGACGGCACGGGCGTCGTCGTAGCCGTCCTCGCCCGGGGCGAGGACGTCGCCGGCGAGATCGTCGCGGAGGGCGGCGAGGGCGGTATGCGCCTTGGAACGAAACGCCATGGCAGCCCCCTTCCGGAGAGGGGGACACGTTTGCGTTTCCAGCCTAGGCCGAGCGGGAGCGGACCGCCGTCCGACCCCCGCACGCTCCGGCTAACCTCCGTAGGCCCCCGAGGCCGTCAGCCGCAGTGCGGTGTCGATCAAGGGCACATGGCTGAACGCCTGCGGGAAGTTGCCCACCTGACGCTGGAGCCGCGGGTCCCACTCCTCGGCGAGCAGCCCGAGGTCGTTGCGCAGCGCGAGCAGCCGTTCGAACAGCTTCCGGGCCTCGTCGACGCGGCCGATCATCGCGAGGTCGTCGGCCATCCAGAACGAGCACGCGAGGAACGCGCCCTCGTCGCCCGGCAGGCCGTCGACGCCCTCCTCCCGGCCCTCCGTGGGGTAGCGCAGGATGAAGCCGTCGGAGGTGGACAGCTCGCGCTGGATCGCCTCGATCGTGCCGATGACGCGCTTGTCGTCCGGCGGCAGGAAACCCATCTGCGGGATCAGCAGCAGGGAGGCGTCCAGCTCCTGGGAGCCGTAGGACTGGGTGAAGGTGTTGCGCTCCTTGTCGTAACCCTTCTCGCACACGTCGCGGTGGATGTCGTCGCGCAGCTCGCGCCAGCGCTCCAGCGGACCGTCCGCGTCCCCGGACTCGATCAGCTTGATGGTGCGGTCCACGGCCACCCAGGCCATCACCTTGGAGTGCACGAAGTGCCGACGCGGGCCGCGCACCTCCCAGATGCCCTCGTCCGGCTCCTGCCAGTGGTCCTCCAGGTAGCGGATCAGCTTGAGCTGGAGCAGCGACGCGTAGTCGTTGCGGGCCAGGCCCGTCATGTGGGCCAGGTGCAGGGCCTCGGTGACCTCGCCGTAGACGTCGAGCTGGAGCTGGTGGGCCGCGCCGTTGCCCACCCGGACCGGGGCGGAGTCCTCGTAGCCCGGCAGCCAGTCCAGCTCGGCCTCGCCCAGCTCGCGCTCGCCCGCGATGCCGTACATGATCTGGAGGTTCTCCGGGTCGCCGGCGACCGCGCGCAGCAGCCACTCGCGCCAGGCGCGGGCCTCCTCGCGGTAGCCGGTGCGCAGCAGCGAGGAGAGGGTGATCGCGGCGTCGCGCAGCCAGGTGTAGCGGTAGTCCCAGTTGCGCACGCCCCCGATGTCCTCGGGCAGGGAGGTGGTGGGGGCCGCGACGATGCCGCCGGTGGGGGCGTACGTCAGCGCCTTGAGGGTGATCAGCGAGCGGACCACGGCCTCGCGGTACGGCCCGTGGTACGTGCACTGCTCGACCCACTCGCGCCAGAACTGCTCCGTGGCCTCCAGCGACTGCTCCGGTTCCGGCAGGGCGGGCGGCTGCTTGTGCGAGGGCTCCCAGGAGATCGTGAACGCGATCCGGTCGCCGGGGGCGACGGTGAAGTCGGAGTAGGTGGTCAGCGACTTGCCGAAGGTCTCGACCTCGGTGTCGAACCACACGGAGTCGGGTCCGGCGACGGCGACCGTGCGGCCCTCGTGCTTGTGCACCCAGGGCACGACGCGGCCGTAGGAGAACCGCATCCGCAGCGCCGAGCGCATCGGCACCCGGCCGGTGACGCCCTCCACGATCCGGATCAGCTGGGGCGCGCCGTCGCGCGGGGGCATGAAATCGGTCACGCGGACGGTGCCGCGTGGGGTGTCCCACTCCGATTCCAGGATCAGCGAGTCGCCGCGGTAGCTCCGGCGGGCGGCCGCGGGCGGCCGGCTGTCGGCCGCGTGCGCCGGGCCGAGCCGCCAGAAGCCGTGTTCCTCGGTGCCCAGCAGGCCGGCGAAGACGGCATGGGAGTCGAAGCGGGGCAGGCACAGCCAGTCCACCGTGCCGTCCCGGCAGACCAGTGCGGCGGTCTGCATGTCTCCGATGAGTGCGTAGTCTTCGATGCGCCCGGCCACGTGCAACTCCAGTCGAACGGCCACGTCACCCCCGCGCGAGGGGGCTGTCGCTTAGTGCGGTCAAGGGTTCGTTGTTATGCGTCGTTGAGCGGTGAAGCAAAGCAGTCCGCCGAGCCCTGAGGCAATACGACAGTCTTTGCTCAACGAACTGCCGCGCTCTTGTTGTTCCGGGTGATCCAGGCGGGGGTGTGCCGTCGTCCGGCCGGGCCCGGCAGTGAATGTCCGAGCAGGATACGACGCACCCGGATGATCCGCGTGCCGCTCCGGGCAACCCGTGTGAGCCGAATGAGTGACCTCCCGGTGATGACCATGTGTGCCCCGCGGGGCTGTGCTTACCCCTGGGGCGCCTGGGCGGGCTGTGGCGTCGTCCCTCCCCGGCGCGGGCCGCTCCGTGCCCGGCCGAACGCGGAAGGTGGCCGAAAGTCGACGCATCCGTGCACGGAGCGTGGCCGGAAGCCATCCTCTCCGGGCGCTGATACCCTGGTAGCCCGTGGACCGGTGGGCCCGAAACCCCCGAACCGCAGCGACGGCACCCTCGGAGCGATCCGGGACGTAAAGCCGCACCGCACGACAGCCAGCGACCACGGGAGCCCCCTCTTGGCCATGCCGCCGAAATCTACGACGACCAAGCACATCTTCGTCACCGGGGGTGTCGCCTCCTCGCTCGGCAAGGGCCTCACCGCCTCCAGCCTGGGCATGCTGCTCAAGGCCCGCGGCCTGCGCGTCGTGATGCAGAAGCTCGACCCGTACCTGAACGTCGACCCGGGCACGATGAACCCCTTCCAGCACGGTGAGGTGTTCGTCACCAACGACGGCGCCGAGACCGACCTGGACATCGGCCACTACGAGCGCTTCCTCGACCGCGACCTCGACGGCTCGGCCAACGTCACCACCGGCCAGGTCTACTCGACGGTGATCGCCAAGGAGCGCCGCGGCGAGTACCTCGGCGACACCGTGCAGGTCATCCCCCACATCACCAACGAGATCAAGCACCGCATCCGGCGCATGGCCACCGACGAGGTGGACGTCGTCATCACCGAGGTCGGCGGCACCGTCGGCGACATCGAGTCGCTGCCGTTCCTGGAGACCGTCCGCCAGGTCCGCCACGAGGTGGGCCGGGACAACGTCTTCGTGGTGCACATCTCCCTGCTGCCCTACATCGGCCCCTCCGGCGAGCTGAAGACCAAGCCGACCCAGCACTCGGTCGCCGCCCTGCGCAACATCGGTATCCAGCCGGACGCCATCGTGCTGCGCTGCGACCGCGAGGTCCCCACCGCCATCAAGCGCAAGATCTCGCTGATGTGCGACGTCGACGAGGCCGCGGTCGTCGCCTGCCCGGACGCCCGTTCGATCTACGACATCCCGAAGGTCGTGCACACCGAGGGCCTGGACGCCTACGTCGTGCGCAAGCTGGACCTGCCCTTCCGGGACGTGGACTGGACGACCTGGGACGACCTGCTGGACCGCGTCCACAACCCCGACCACGAGGTCACCCTCGCCCTGGTCGGCAAGTACATCGACCTGCCCGACGCCTACCTGTCGGTCACCGAGGCGCTGCGCGCCGGCGGCTTCGCCAACCGCGCCCGCGTCAAGATCAAGTGGGTCACCTCCGACGACTGCAAGACCCCGGCCGGCGCCAAGGCGCAGCTCGCCGACGTCGACGGCATCTGCATCCCCGGCGGCTTCGGCGACCGCGGTGTGCTCGGCAAGGTCGGCGCCATCCGCTATGCCCGCGAGAACAAGATCCCGCTGCTCGGCCTCTGCCTGGGCCTTCAGTGCATCGTGATCGAGGCCGCGCGCGACCTGGCCGGCATCGCCGACGCCAACTCCACCGAGTTCGACCCGGCCACCGCCCACCCGGTCATCTCCACCATGGCCGAGCAGCTGGACATCGTGGCCGGCGAGGGCGACATGGGCGGCACCATGCGCCTGGGCATGTACCCGGCCAAGCTCGCCGAGGGCTCCATCGTGCGCGAGGTGTACGACGGCAAGGAGTACGTCGAGGAGCGCCACCGCCACCGCTACGAGGTGAACAACGCCTACCGCGCGGAGCTGGAGAAGAAGGCGGGCATCCTGTTCTCCGGCACCTCCCCGGACGGCAAGCTCGTGGAGTACGTGGAGTACCCGCGTGACGTGCACCCCTACCTGGTCGCCACCCAGGCGCACCCGGAGCTGCGCTCGCGCCCGACCCGCCCGCACCCGCTCTTCGCCGGTCTGGTGAAGGCGGCGGTCGAGCGGAAGATCGCCGAGTAACCGGAGAGTTGTACGGTGGCCGGGGCGCGCGGATCCGAACGGAGCGTGCCCCGGCCATCTGCGCACATGGGGAAGGACAGGGCATGACGACGATCAAGGACACCCCCGAGGAGTGGGAGATCCGGGCGACGGACACCCCCTTCGTCGGCAACAAGACCTCGGTGCGCACGGACGACGTGGTCATGCCCGACGGCTCGGTGGTCCACCGCGACTACCAGGTCCACCCGGGCTCGGTCGCCGTCCTCGCCCTCGACGAGGAGGACCGGGTGCTGCTGATCAACCAGTACCGCCACCCGGTGCGGCACAAGCTGTGGGAGATCCCGGCCGGACTGCTCGACGTGCCCGGCGAGAACCCGCTGCACGCCGCCCAGCGCGAGCTGTACGAGGAGGCGCACGTCAAGGCCGAGGACTGGCGGGTGCTGACCGACGTCTACACCACGCCCGGCGGCTGCGACGAGGCCGTACGGATCTTCCTCGCCCGTGAGCTGTCGGAGGCCGAGGGCGAGCGCTTCGCGGCGGAGGACGAGGAGGCCGGCATGGAGCACGCGCGGGTGCCGGTCGACGAGCTGGTGCGCCGGATCCTCGCGGGCGACGCGCACAACAACTGCCTGGTCGTCGGGGTCCTCTCCCTGGTGGCCGCGCGCGGCGGGGACGGCCTGGACGCCCTGCGCCCGGCGGACGCGCCGTGGCCGGCCCGGCCGTTCACGTCCTGAAACACCCCCGTGGGATCGCCCCTGGACCCAGCCGCGCCCGCATTGGTGTGACCATCGCCTGATCCGATCGGGCGATGTCCCCGTCACCCCCGCCGCGCTCCGAGCGGAACGTCGCAGAGAGTGAACTAGGCTCTTGAACGCCCGTACCGGAAGATCCGGCGGGCTTGCGCGTGCGGTGTGGGACGGGAGTGTGGCCCGTGACGGATCAGGCGGTGGACACAGGCGGTGCGCGACTGTCCGCGCCCTCGGCCGACGACGACCAATTCCTGGGCCGCGCACGTGAGTTGAAGGAGCTTCGCGCCGACATCGAGCGCGCGGGCCTGGACACCCTGGCCGGCCGCAAGGCCCCCCGCGCACGGGTGCTGCTGATCGCCGGACGCCCCGGTTCCGGCCGCACCGCGCTCGCCGAGGAACTCGTCCGCCAGGTCGCCCACCGTTACCCCGACGGGGTGCTGCGCACCCGGCTCGCCGAGCCCGACGGCACCCCGGTGCCGGTCGAACGGGCCGCCCGCGAACTGCTCGCCGAGCTACGGGTGCCCGCCCCGGCCGGCGCCGCCGAGGACGACCTCTCCGACGCCCTGCGCACGGCCCTCGACGGCCGCCGGAAGCTGCTGTTCCTGGACGACGCGGCCGGCGCCGAGCAGGTCGACGCCCTGCTCCCGGACGCCCCGGACTGCCTGGTGGTGGCCGTCTCCAAGGGCCCGCTCACCGGCATCTCGGACGTCCGCCCCTGCACCCTGGGCGGCCTGGACACCAAGTCCGCCCTCGAACTGCTCACCCGCTACACCGGCTCGGTCCGCGTCACGGTGGACCCGCGCTCCGCCGAGAGCCTGGTGGAGGCCTGCCAGGGCCATCCGGCGACGCTGGTGCTGGCCGGCGGCTGGCTCGCCGCCCGCCCCCAGGCGTCCGTCTCCGACCTCGCCAAGCGGATGCGCGCCTACCCACAGGCCGGCGCGGAGGAGACGGACGCCACCCCGCTGGCCCGCGTCTTCCGGCTGATCCACGAGGAACTGCCGGGACCGGCCGCCCGGATACTGCGACTGCTGAGCCTCGCCCCGGCCGGTCCGGTCGACGACCACACCGCCTCCGCGCTCGCCGGCTGTTCCGTCGAGGCCGCCCGCGCCACCCTGGACGACTTCGTCGCCCTCGGCCTGCTGCGCCCGGTCGGCTCGCCGCTCGCCGAGTACGAGGTCCCCGGCTGGCTGCACCCGCTGCTGCGCGGCCTCACCGAGGCCCAGGAGCGTCCCGGGGAGCTCCAGCTCGCCCGGGCGCGGATGCTGGAGCGGACCGTACGGCTGCTGCACTCCTGCCGGGCCATCACCGAGACGGACAGCCCCCAGTCACGGGAGAAGATCCAGGCCCTGCCCCGCGCGCTGCGCTTCGCCGACCCCCGCGCGGCCGCCGAGTGGCTGCGGGTCCGCAAGCCCGCGCTGCTGGCCTCCGCCCGGCTCGCGGTGGCCGACGGAGAGCTGGACACGCTGGCGAGGCGGCTGCTGTCGCAGCTGGTCAGGGCCCTTGCCGCGCATGTCGGCACCCAGGCGGCCGCCGTCGATCTGTACGGCGTCCACGGCCTGGTGCTCGACGTCGCCGAGCGGCGCGGACTGCCCCGGGAGCGGGCGGCGGCCCTGCTCAACCTGGGCGACCTGGACGCGGGGACCGGCCGCACCCGGGACGCGCTGGCCCGCTACCGGGCCGCGCTGGACGCCGGGCGCGCGGCGAACGACCCGTACGCGACCGGCCGCGCGATGGAATCCGTAGGCGGTGCCCATCTGGAGCTGGGCGACTACGACCGGGCCGCCGACTGGTTCGGGCGCGCGCTGGCCGACCGGCTGGCCCGCGGCGAGCGCGCGGAGGCCGCCCGGCTCTACGGTCGCATCGCCACCGCCCACACCTACGCGGGCCGCTACGGCGAGGCGCTGCGCAACTGGCGGGCGGCCTGCGCGGCCTACCGCAAGAGCGGCGATGTCGCCGCCCACGCACGGGCGTTGAGCGAGACCGCCCGGGTGCAGGAGTACGCGGGACGCCCCCAGGAATCGCTGCGCACCTGCCAGGAGGCGGTGGAGTGGGCCCGGCGCGCGGACGACGTCCGGCTCCAGGCCGCGTTGCAGCTTCGCCTCGCCGACACCCTGGAGCGCCTCGGGGACCCGGCGGCGGCGCGGTTGCACCGCGCGACCGCCGGGCGTCTCCTGGGCGAGGAGGCACCGGAACAGCCGTCACAGCAGGCCATCAGCCCGGAACAGGGCGCTAACGCCTGCGAAATCCGCAGTGCATCCGATGAAGATTGATGCAATGAAAGGCTAGACAGGCGGAACACCTTCATTAAACTGGCTCTGCCGCACGTTCTGCGGTGTCTCCCGGTATGCCCAGGCATGTCTGGGTACGTCTGTAATGCACCCCCCATACCCTCTGAGCCAAGGACCGTGATCGACGTGAAGGTCGGCATCCCCCGCGAGGTCAAGAACAACGAGTTCCGGGTGGCCATCACCCCCGCCGGCGTGCACGAGCTGGTGCGCAACGGCCACCAGGTCGTCATCGAGCGGGGCGCCGGCGTCGGCTCCTCGATCACGGACGACGAGTACGTGGCCGCCGGTGCGCAGATCCTGGGCACCGCCGACGAGGTCTGGGCCGCCGCCGACCTGCTGCTCAAGGTCAAGGAGCCGATCGCGGAGGAGTACCACCGCCTCCGCAAGGACCAGATCCTCTTCACCTACCTGCACCTGGCCGCCTCCAAGGAGTGCACGGACGCGCTGCTGGAGTCCGGCACCACCGCCATCGCCTACGAGACGGTCGAGCTGCCGAACCGCGCGCTCCCGCTGCTCGCCCCGATGTCCGAGGTCGCGGGCCGACTGGCCCCGCAGGTCGGCGCCTACCACCTGATGCGCGCCAACGGCGGCCGCGGCGTGCTGCCCGGCGGTGTCCCGGGCGTGACCCCGGCCAAGGCCGTGGTCATCGGTGGCGGCGTCTCCGGCTGGAACGCCACCCAGGTCGCCGTCGGCATGGGCTTCGACGTGACCCTGCTGGACCGCGACATCAACAAGCTGCGCGAGGCCGACAAGATCTTCGGCACGAAGGTCAAGGCGATCATGTCCAACGCCTTCGAGCTGGAGAAGGCCGTCCTGGACGCCGACCTGGTCATCGGCGCGGTGCTGATCCCGGGCGCCAAGGCCCCGAAGCTCGTCACCAATGAGCTGGTGGCCCGCATGAAGCCGGGAAGTGTCCTTGTCGACATCGCGATCGACCAGGGCGGCTGCTTCGAGGACTCCCGTCCCACCACGCACGCCGAGCCGACCTTCCAGGTCCACAACTCGGTCTTCTACTGCGTCGCCAACATGCCGGGCGGTGTGCCGAACACCTCCACCAACGCCCTCACCAACGCGACGCTGCCGTACGTCGTCTCCCTCGCCAACAACGGCTGGGTCGAGGCGCTGCGCCGCGACGCCGCGCTCGCCAAGGGTCTCAACACCCATGACGGCAAGGTCGTTTACAAGGAGGTCGCGGAGGCCCTCGGCATGGAGCACGTCGAGCTGGCCTCGCTGCTCGGCTGACCCTCGTGACCTGACGGGCGGCTAAGTCGCCCACCGGCAAAAGGCGATTCGTCAACACGTCTCGTCAACCGCCCACGCCCGGCCGGACCTTGCCCGACAAGGTCCGGCCGGATGTGTGTATGGTCACTTTGCGGCTCTCGGTCAACTCGCCTCGAACGTAACCGTTCAACCGATTCGCACCCCGGTGAAACCTGCTGTGCGACGGACGTACGCCCTTGACAGCGACATGTTTCATTGCCGACACATCCTGCCGGGTCCGGCGGATTGTGTTGCTGCGGACCGCCGACACGCCATAGAGTCGCCAACCGTCGGCATGGTGCCACGCTGACCTTGTCTAGAAGTTTCCTGGTCACCAAGGAGGTAAGACGACTTGTGAATGAGTCGACATTTTCTCCCGGGGGTGGTCAACCAGGAATGCCCGCAGGGGGCCAGGGGCCCGCGGGATTCGAGGCTGTCGGCTCCGTAGCTGTGCGCACCTTCGCAGCCCACCAGAGTCCGGGAGCGCAGATGCCCCGGACAGCACACCAGAGCATGGATGGCCATCACGTGAACGCCATGGCCGGCGACGGAAGTGGCGCGCCCCACAACCACTTCGCCGACTACGACGAACTGCCCGAGGGGCACTTCTACGACCCCGACGCCGAGTACGAGCCCGATCCGGAGTACGCGGCCACGCTCGCGCCCGACGCGGCCCGCCAGCGCCGCGAGCGCGTCGGTCCCACCGGACGCCCGCTGCCGTACTTCCCGATCCCGGGCCCGCTGACCGACCACGGCCCCGCGAAGATCATCGCGATGTGCAACCAGAAGGGCGGTGTCGGCAAGACGACGTCGACCATCAACCTGGGTGCCGCGCTCGCGGAGTACGGCCGGCGCGTACTGCTCGTGGACTTCGACCCGCAGGGCGCGCTGTCGGTGGGTCTCGGCGTCAACCCCATGGAACTCGACCTCACGGTCTACAACCTGCTCATGGAGCGGGGCATGTCGGCGGACGAGGTCCTGCTGAAGACCGCGGTCCCCAACATGGACCTGCTGCCCTCCAACATCGACCTGTCGGCCGCCGAGGTCCAGCTGGTCTCCGAGGTCGCGCGCGAGTCGACGCTCCAGCGGGCGCTCAAGCCGCTGCTGCCCGACTACGACTACATCGTGATCGACTGCCAGCCCTCGCTGGGCCTGCTCACGGTGAACGCGCTGACCGCAGCGCACAAGGTGATCGTGCCGCTGGAGTGCGAGTTCTTCGCGCTGCGCGGTGTCGCCCTGCTGACCGAGACCATCGAGAAGGTCCAGGAACGGCTCAACCCCGACCTGGAACTGGACGGCATCCTCGCGACGATGTACGACTCGCGCACGGTCCACAGCCGCGAGGTCCTGGCCCGCGTGGTCGAGGCGTTCGACGACCACGTCTACCACACGGTCATCGGGCGCACGGTCCGCTTCCCGGAGACCACGGTCGCCGGTGAGCCGATCACCACGTACGCCTCCAACTCCGTCGGTGCCGCCGCCTATCGCCAGCTCGCCAGGGAGGTGCTCGCCCGGTGTCACGCCGAGTGAGTCTGCCGGGGGCCGACGAACTCTTCCGTACGACAGGGGGGATGGCGCTGCAGCCGTCGAGTCCCCGGCGCGGCGCGGCCGGTGAGGCCAGGGTGCCGGCGCCCGCGCAGGACAGCGACGACGTGGCCGCCGCCGAGGACGCGCCGCAGGCCGTGCCCGTGCAGAGCGGGGACGGCGAGGGCGCGGAGCACGTGGCGGCGGAGGCGGACTCCGCCGACACCGGCGAGTCCCGCACCCGGCGCCGGCAGCCCGCGCCGGACGGTGCCGCGGCCGCCGCCCAGCCGCGCAAGCGGGGACGGGCGGCGAACCGGCGGCCCAGCGGGCGCGAGCGGCACGACGAGAAGATCACGGTGTACGTCTCCGCCGAGGAACTGATGGACCTGGAGCACGCGCGTCTGGTGCTCCGGGGTGAGCACGGGCTCGCGGTGGACCGCGGGCGCATCGTGCGGGAGGCGGTGGCCGTGGTGCTGGCTGACCTGGAGTCCCGAGGGGACGCGAGCATCCTCGTACGGCGGCTGCGCGGGCGTTAGCGGTAGCCTGCGGGGCGATGACCTCGAACGACGCGCTCCGCCCCGGCCACGGTGCCGGCCGCCGCCGCGCGCTGGGCCGGGGCCCGGGAGTACCGGCCACCACCACGAGCGACGAACCCGGCGAAGCGCTGGCCGCGCCCGCAGAAGCGGCTGCGCCGGCAGACCCGGCCGCGTCCGATGACCCTGGTCGCCCGGCCGATTTGGCTGTGCCCGCAGAAGCGGCTGCGCCCAAAGAACCCGCCGGTCCGGAAGAGCCTGCCGCGCTTGCAGAGCCGGCTGTGCCCGCACAATCGGCCGCGCCCGAACAACCCGCCGGTCCCGAAGAGCCGGCTGCGCCCGCAGATTCGGCCGCGTCCGATGAACCTGGCCGCCCAGCCGATCCGGCGGCGTCCGCAGAAGTGGCTGCGCCTGAAGGGCCCGCCGGCCCTGAAGGTCCGGCCGCGCCCGAAGGGCCTGCTGCGCTTGCATATCCGGCTGCGCCGGAAGAACTCGCCGGTCCCGGACAGCCGGGTACGCCCGAAGATTTGGTCGGGCCCGAGGAACCTCGCCACTCCACAGGTCCGGCTGTGCCCGCCGGCCCGGCGGCGTCCGCAGAAGTGGCTGGCTCTGAAGGGCCCGCCGGCCCTGAAGGTCCGGCCGCGCCCGAAGGGTCTGCTGCGCTTGCATATCTGGCTGCGCCGGAAGAACTCGCCGGTCCCGGACAGCCGGGTACGCCCGAAGAT